>NZ_JBQHUF010000001.1:0-527877 GCF_052065355.1 Flavonifractor sp. HCP28S3_F3 | reverse complement strand
GCGCAGGGGACGGGGCGTGGGGGGGCGCGCGGAGCCGGGCGACGGGCGCAGGCGGGGCGGCGGTAGCCCGAGGCCACCGGAGCGAAGCGGAGGGGCGACCCGGCCCGACCGAGCCCCGCCGACCACCACCAGCCCACCGCGAAGGAGCGAGGGAGGAGACAGCCGGGGCGGGCCGAAGCCCGGAGGGGGCCAACGAAGGGCCGCACAGTGGCCCGGAGCGGCCCCCGGAGGGGCACCAAGGCCGAGCACTCCGCAGATGTTCCGCCGATCTCTCGGGAGGCGGAACACGGACCGGGCGACGGGCCCCGTGCCCCCGCCCCAGAAATGCGGGGGCGGCAAGGGGCCCAGGAGCGCCCCCCGCAGGGGGGCCGAAGCCCGCAGGCGAAGCCGGGCCGCGCCCTTCGCTCCCGCGACTGCCCACGTTCCCTATACTTGATACAGGGACAACATTCCGTCACGCACCCACCCTATGATCACTCACGACAAGCACCCTATGAGCGTCTCCGCCCTCCTGGGTCAGTCCGGCTCCGGTCGCGGCGGCATCTGCCGCACCGCCAAGGTCAAGACCTATCCTGACGGTTCCCTGGAGGTCCTGGCCTGCGACAAGCCCATCTTTCACCCAGAGGGCTGGGAGAAGGCAGGGAAGCGCTCTTCCCGCCCGAGACGGTCCTCTGAGGCCCGGGAGGAGCCTCAGCACCAGGACAGGGACCCTGAGCAGGAGCGGGCCAGCCTGGACCGCTCCATGCGGCGGGCCCGTGCTCAGGTCCGGGATCTGGCTCTGGCTAACCCCTTCCGCTGGTTCGTCACCCTCACTCTGGACCAGGCCAAGGTGGACCGCTACGACATGGCCGCCATCACCCGCAAGCTCAACACCTGGCTGGACAACCAGGTCCGCCGCCATGGCCTGGCCTATGTCCTTGTGCCAGAGCGGCACAAGGATGGGGCCATCCACTTCCACGGCTTCTTCAACGACGCTGTGAAGGCCGTTTTTTCCGGCCACAGGGACAGGGAAGGGCACCCCGTCTACAACCTTCCCGCCTGGTCCCTGGGCTTCACCACCGCCATCGAGCTCTACGGCGACTACCACGCCGCCGTGGGCTACGTCTGCAAGTACATCGGCAAGCAGGGCGAGAAGCCAGGCGGCCGCTGGTACTACTCCGGCGGTGCCCTCCAGCGCCCACAGGTCTCCTTTGCCGATCTGGGACCCAGGGACCTGGAGGAGCTGGAGCAGGAGGGAGGCGTCTACCGCTTCGACGTCCCGGAGGCCGGGCTTTCCTTCGCGCTCCTACGGGCCAGACCGGTGGAAAGCGGCGGAAAAGCCTCGCTCGAACTTCTGTTCGATTCTCTTGAGTTTACTTTTTCAGGACTGTCAAGCCGGAGCGAAACCACTGGGGCCGTAAGCCTCCATGAAGCCGGTGGGGTCGAGTGACCCCGCCGGTTTGCTCCGCAGAGAGGAGTTGGCATGAAAACTGCATACCTTCTGGACAGGGAGGTCGGCCACGTCCTGGCCGCCCTGACACCGTCAAACCGCCTGGTCTGCCGGGTCTGTTTACACACCGGCCTCCGGGTCGGCGATGTGCTGGCCCTGCGCACCCAACAGCTTGCGCCTCGCTTCTGGGTCACCGAGCGCAAGACACACAAGCGCAGGCAGGTGGGCCTGCCCGCTGACCTGCTGGCCGACATCCGCGCCCAGGCAGGGGAGGTTTGGGCCTTCCCGGGCCGCGACCCCTCCAGACCCCGCAGGAGACAGACGGTCTGGGCCGACGTCAAGCGGGCCGCCAAGGCCTTCCGTCTGCCTCAGAACGTGGCCCCCCACAGTTTCCGCAAGGTCTACGCCGTGGACCTGCTCCGCAAGTACGGCGACCTGGACAGGGTTCGCCGCGCCCTCAACCACAGCTCCTGCGAGACCACCATGATCTACGCCATGGCCGACCGGCTCCTGACCTCCAAGGCCAGCCGACGGGCAGGTCGGGGCGTCACCAGATGGTGAGAACGTCAATTCCGGGTTGACAAATCCCGCCGCCTGTGATACCTTGTCCTTGTCATCTTGCTGAGAAGGAGGTGAACCGGCGTGACGCCCCATACGCGTTGCCCACCACGCTCCGCGCTCCGGCGTCCGGCTCAGTGAAGCACTCAGCAAAACGGCTATTTTGTTGGCGGGCGGATCGACGCCGCCCGCGTAAGTTCAGATCCTTGAAGAAGCCGACCCCATAGGGGGGCGGCTATGAATTTGGAGAACGAACTCAACAAAATAAAAATTTTGTTGAGTTGGAGGGAGGCCAAACCAGTGTCCGACTATCGAAAAGACGCTCCGCCTGTTCTGCGGGACTTCTTGGTGTACCATGAAACCATCCAGGGACATTCCCGTAAAACTGTTGATGAATACTACCTTGATCTGCGAAACTTCTTCCGCTATTTGAAGTTGGAAAAAGGTCGCGTGCCCCAAAGTACTGCGCTGGATGACATCATGATCGATGACGTGGATCTGGATTTCGTCCGTTCTGTGACGCTCAGCGATGTATATGCTTATATGAATTATCTCAGTCGGGATCGTGCCAAGCACGCCAACAGCCCTATGACTGGCTATGGTCTGGAGGCTTCTGCACGGGCCCGCAAGATCGCTGCAATCCGCTCCTTTTATAAATATCTGTCCAACAAGGCCAAGCTGATCTCCGAGAATCCCATGCAGGATTTAGACGCCCCACGGCTTAAGAAATCTCTGCCCCGGTATCTGGATTTGGATGAAAGTATCCATCTGCTGGAATCGGTAGACGAACCCAACAAAGCTAGGGACTACTGCATCTTGACCCTCTTCTTAAACTGCGGACTGCGAATTTCCGAGTTAGTCGCGCTTAACCTGGCTGATATTCGAGGCGAACAGTTGCGCGTTTTAGGCAAAGGTAATAAAGAACGCATGATTTTTCTCAATGATGCCTGCAGGGCTGCCATCGACGACTGGCTGGCTGAGCGCAGCCGGAGCGCAGCCGCAGACAGAAATGCCCTGTTTCTGACTCGGAAACACACTAGAATGACGACGGATGCGGTTCATTATATGGTCAAACAGCGGCTGAAAAAAGCCGGATTGGATGCTTCCCTGTACTCCAGCCACAAGTTGCGGCACACAGCGGCTACTTTGATGCTTCAGAATGGCGTGGATGTACGTACTCTTCAGGAGGTTTTGGGGCATGAGCATTTGAATACGACTCAAATCTATACCCATGTAGACAATGAAAACCTGCGTGCAGCGGCCAAGGCCAATCCGCTGGGGCGAGTTAGATCTAAGAAATCGGATTGACTGTTTCCTGTTGGCGCCAGACGGCCGTAATATGTAGAAAACGGGCTTTTTGGAAGGAATATGTGCTCAATGGCCGGTAATCTGCATCATAGGAATGAGATGCTACTAGGACGCTGCGAAATGTAGGGCGTCCCAGGACCTGTACCACAACGGCGGTATGGGTATAGATGCCATCTCGAGAACTGAGCTGAACAAAATCTCCGGGAAAAATTTGGGACAGACGTACCAGATCGGCAGTTGGGCCAGGCGTAGGAGTTTGACGAGTCAGATAGCGATAAAAATACTCCACCCCGGTCCAGGCTGGCGCTTTGTCATTAGCGTTCAGATAGTACCACCCGAAATCTGGGGTAAAGTCCATCACACCAGAGCCTGCATAGAGGCATTGAGAAGCAAAATTTGTACAGTCGCCGCCGATATCCTCATAATCGTAGTATTTAGGGTTGCGTTGAAATGCCCAGCGATGGGCATAAGCTACCGCTGCTCTGCGGTTATAAGCGATCCGTTCCAGCATATACGCTCCCTCCTTCCAGCTATCCTATGATGGAAAGAGGAAATGTGAACCAAATAAAAAAGGAGAGGGTCTCCCCTCTCCTTTTCTTTTTCTTTTGCGTAATTTTTAGGCTTTTCCGTCGCAGCCCAGCACGTAAACCAGCTTGTGCTTTACCAGCTCCTTGATGGCGGCGCGGGCGGGCTTCAGGTACTCGCGGGGGTCAAACTTGTCGGGATGCTCATTGAAGAACTTGCGGATGGTACCAGTCATGGCCAGACGCAGGTCGGAGTCAATGTTGATCTTACAAACAGCGCCCCGGGCAGCCTGACGAAGCTGCTCCTCAGGAATGCCGACAGCGTCAGGCATCTTACCGCCGTTCTCGTTGACCATCTTTACAAACTCCTGAGGCACGGAAGAAGAGCCGTGGAGCACGATGGGGAAACCGGGCAGACGCTTGACGACCTCGTCCAGGATGTCAAAGCGCAGGGGCGGGGGAACCAGTTCGCCCTTCTCATTGCGGGTACACTGGGCAGCGGTAAACTTGTAGGCGCCATGGCTGGTGCCGATAGCGATGGCCAGGGAGTCGCAGCCAGTCTTGGTAACGAACTCCTCGACCTCTTCGGGACGGGTATAGTGGGAGTCGGCGGCGGAAACATTGACCTCGTCCTCCACACCGGCCAGAGCACCCAGCTCAGCCTCTACCACCACGCCGTGGTCGTGAGCGTACTCAACCACCTTTTTGGTGATCTCGATATTCTCAGCAAAGGGCTTGGAGGAGGCGTCGATCATAACGGAGGTGAAGCCGCCGTCGATGCAGCTCTTGCAGGTCTCGAAGCTGTCGCCATGGTCCAGGTGCAGGCAGATGGGCAGGCCGGTCTCGATGATTGCAGCCTCCACCAGCTTTACCAGGTAGGTATGGTTGGCGTAAGCGCGAGCACCCTTGGACACCTGAAGGATCAGAGGAGCGTTGACCTCTTTGGCGGCTTCGGTGATACCCTGTACGATCTCCATATTATTGACGTTGAAAGCGCCGATGGCATAACCGCCGTTGTAGGCCTTCTCAAACATTTCCTTAGTAGTAACCAGTGGCATAGGAATCATCTCCTTTTCTTAATCCTTCATGATTTTATCAGTTCTCATTGATAATTTCAAGAGGACGTGGTATGATTATTTCCGCAAAAACCCATTTTTTTCGAATTTGAAAGATCAGGAGGCAAATACATGAGTGAATTGAAGGGCGCCTGCATTATCGGACAGTCCGGCGGACCCACCGCTGTCATCAATGCCAGCGCGCTGGGCGTGATCCGCACTGCGCTGGATACCGACTGTATCACCCGTGTTTTGGGTGCGGCTCACGGTATCAAGGGCGTACTGGAAGAGAAGCTGTACGATATGGGCGAGGAAGACGCCGCCGAGCTGGAGCTGATGAAGTATACCCCCTCCTCTGCGCTTGGCTCCTGCCGGTACAAGCTGGCCGATCCCGATGTGGACGACACCGATTATAAGCGGATCCTGGAGATCTTCCAAAAATATGATGTGCGCTATTTCTTCTACAATGGCGGCAATGACTCCATGGATACCTGCAATAAGATCTCCAAATATATGCAGAAGGTTGGCTATGAGTGCCGTATCATGGGTGTGCCCAAGACCATTGACAACGATCTGAATGGTACTGACCACTGCCCTGGCTTCGCTTCCGCCGCCAAGTTCATTGCGACTACCTGTATGGAGGTCCATCGTGATGCTCATGTGTATGATACCGGTATGGTCACTGTGATCGAGATTATGGGACGTCACGCCGGCTGGCTGGCTGGCTCCGCCGGTCTGGCTACCTGGGCGGGTTACGGACCTGATCTCATTTATCTGCCTGAGACCGACTTTGACCTGACTGACTTCCTGGACGATGTGGGTCGGATTTACCGCAACACCGGCAAGTGCATGGTGGCCGTGTCTGAGGGTATCCACCATCCTAACGGTTCCTTCGTGTCTGAGGCCAAGACTTCCGCCACCGACGGTTTCGGCCATGCTCAGCTGGGCGGCCTGGCCGGCATGCTGGCTGATGCCATCAAGATGGAGACTGGTGCCAAGGTGCGCGGGATCGAGTTGTCCCTGCTCCAGCGCTGTGGCTCTCATGTGGCCTCCAAGACTGATATTGACGAGGCCTATATGGCGGGACAGGCTGCCGTCGAGGCTGCTGTTGCCGGCGATACTGATAAAATGGTGGCTTTCCGGTGCAGCCGCGATAATGGCTACCACTGTGAGACTGTGCTGCAGCCTCTGGACATTGTGGCCAACTTTGAGAAAAAGGTTCCCCGTGAGTGGATCAATGCTGCTGGAAACGGTGTGGAGCAGCCCTTCATCGACTATGTGCTGCCCCTGATCCAGGGCGAGCCTGATGGCCCCAAGGTGTCTTCCCTGCCTCGCTTTGCCAAGCTGAAAAAGGTGCTGACCACCGACCTGGACGGCTGATTATTTCGGACCAAAGTAATAAGAAAAGTGCGCTCTGGTTTGCTCCAGAGCGCACTTTTTTGTTACAGAAGCGCGGCCAGCGCCTCCCGAATATTGCGGACTTTGATCAGCTGCAGGCCTTCCGGCACATCCAGCTTGCCGCCCACCCGGGCGGGGACCAGGCACTTGGTAAAGCCCAGCCGGTGCACCTCACTCAGGCGCTGTCCAAGGGCGTTGACGGAGCGCAGCTCTCCCGTGAGGCCTACCTCCCCGATGGCGGCCAAATCACCGGGCACCGGCTTGTCCCGGAAGCTGGAAGCCATGGCGATCACCATGGCCAGATCAGCGGCAGGTTCATCCAGGAACAGGCCGCCGATGACATTGATGTAGGCATCACAAGAGCTGACCATTAAACCGCCTCGCTTTTCCAGCACCGCCAGCAGCAGATTGGTCCGATTGAAGTCAAAGCCATTGGCCGTGCGTCGAGGCACGTTAAAGCTGGTAGGGGCCAGCAGAGCCTGCACCTCCGCTAGTACGGGGCGCACACCCTCCATCACGCAAGTGACGCAGGTGCCTGGTGTGTCCTGGGGCCGGCCGGAGAGCAGCATTTCAGATGGATTGGGAACCTCCCGCAGGCCGGAATCCCCCATTTCGAACACGCCGATCTCGTTGGTAGCTCCAAAGCGGTTCTTGGCTGCCCGGAGGATGCGATAGGAGTTCTGCTGTTCCCCTTCAAAGTAAAGAACGCAGTCCACCATATGCTCCAGCACTTTGGGACCGGCGATAGAGCCCTCCTTGTTCACGTGTCCAATGACAAATACGGTGACCCCCTGCCCTTTTGCCAGCTGCATGAGCGCCATGGTACAGTCCTTTACCTGACCGATACTGCCCGGTGCCGCGGACAGATCGCCGTTGTACAGGGTTTGGATGGAGTCCACAATGAGCACGTCAGGATTCAGTTCCCGCACAGATTCCACCACGTCCTCCAGGTTGGTCTCCGCTTGGAGATACAGCTCCTCTCCCCTGACGTGGAGCCGGTCAGCCCGCAGCTTGATCTGCCGTTCCGATTCCTCGCCCGATACATAGAGCACCTTGGCAAAGCGGCACAGGTGGTCGCAGATCTGTAGCATGAGCGTAGATTTACCGATGCCTGGAGCGCCGCCCACCAGCACCAGGGAGCCCTGTACCGCGCCTCCGCCCAATACCCGGTCCAGTTCCCGCATCCCGGTCTCAAACCGCAGTTCATGGGTGGTTTCCACTTCGGCAATGGGACGGGGGCGGCTCATGGTGTGCCGCCCCTCGGAGGCTGTCGCAATTGTCCGACGCTTACTCTCCGCCGGCTGCTCCACGATGGTGTTCCAAGCCTTGCAGGCGGGGCATTGACCTGCCCATTTGGGCAGCTCATTCCCGCATTGTGTACAGTAAAACATGGTCTTGCTTTTCATTTGAGGGTTCCCCCGTTCTCATTTGTTATGCCGGCCAGACATACTGGAGCCAGGCTCCCGCCATGGTTGCTGCCAGCTTAGTCTGATATCCACTGGTGCGGAGCAGGGCCTCTTCCTCCGGGTTGGATAAAAAGCCGCACTCGATCAGAATGCCTGGGCACGAGATATGGCTCATAAGGTATACCGTATCCGGGATGGGTTTTGCCTGCCGTGCGTTGTCCGGATCCAGCGCGGCGCGGAGCGTCTCCTGGGTATGGACTGCAAGCTCCTGGCTTCCGCTTGTTGGAGCAAAAAAGACCTGTGCACCATGGTATTTTGAGTTTGTAAAGTTGTTTTGGTGTACACTGAGAAGTACAGCATTTTCTACATTTTCAATGGCTGATACACGGTTATGCAGGTCGGAAACTTTCTTTTCCCGCAGGGTATCAGCGCTCTCGTCGTGGAGAGAGATATCAGATGTCCGCAGCACGACAGGTGCCTGCCCATAGAGACCCAGAATTTGGTCCAATTTGAGCACGATATCCAAATTGATCCCGCTCTCCGGTACACCCGTGAGGGATACGGCGCCTCCGTCTTCCCCACCGTGTCCAGCGTCCAGGACCAGGGTATATCCGGAGCCCCCTGTGGGCGAAAAGACGGTGGTCTCCCGTCCTGGATGAAGGATCAGACAAGCGGTAGTTGCGGCAAGTAAAAGCGCCAACACCGCCCAGTGTCCAGCCTTTCCCATCTGCCTCTCCCCTTTCTCCTTCCACGATATGCGAACGGGAGATGGAGTAGAAGCGCAGAGCCATTGTATCACGGATCAGAGCGCTTGTCCAAGTTCCTGTTGCCTTTTTTAAACGGCCGCGATAAGATAGAGGCAGATTTGAACGGAGGTGGACTTCCATGGTGATCGATAAGATGGAAAACGCGTCTTTGTATTATGGCCTGGGACCCCGTTTTCAGAAGGCACTGGAGTGGCTGCGAACGGTGGACCCTGACACCCTGACGCCTGGTCAACGGGTGGAGCTGGAGGGCAGTGACATCTATGCCTTCCTTTTTGATGTGGACACATTGCCGGTAGAAGACTGCAAGCTGGAGTGCCACAGGAACTATGCTGACATCCAGTACTTGGTCTCCGGGCTGGAGGGCGCTGGATATGCCCTGCCTGACGCTCCGCTGGAGCAGCTGACGGAGTACGACGCTGCCGGAGATATCCAGTTTTATACCACGAAATGGGATACGCTCACCATACGGCCCGGTACCTTTTACATTGTGTGGCCTCAGGACCTTCATGCTCCCCGGGTGGCTGTGGAGCAGCCTGTTCCTGTCCGCCGCCTGGTGGCCAAGGTCAGGCTGGATTAACAAGGCATCTCCCCCGTCTCAGGACGGGGGAGATTTTTTGCGCCTAGAAACTGACATATCCCGACCTTCTGCATAGGATGAAACGGAGCGGTACCGTCCGCCCCAATCCATAGAAGGAGGAACCGTCTTGTATTCTGAGAATAACAATATGCCTACCGGCTCCGGTGCATGCAGCGACACCTGTGGTACGCTGCCCGAATGTGCGCCGCTGGCCGTTCCCTATGTTCCATTTCAACAGACTGGCTCCAAGCGTTATACCCAACAGGAGGCCCTGACCACCGGCACCCTGTTCCCTGGCCTGGATCTGCCCTTCCGGGTGAAGAGTACGGCCAAGCAGGCCCTGGGCGGCC
The DNA here is from genome assembly GCF_052065355.1 of Flavonifractor sp. HCP28S3_F3. Classification (NCBI taxonomy): domain Bacteria; kingdom Bacillati; phylum Bacillota; class Clostridia; order Eubacteriales; family Oscillospiraceae; genus Flavonifractor; species Flavonifractor sp. HCP28S3_F3. The sequence continues at coordinate 518,505 of NZ_JBQHUF010000001.1, read as the reverse complement.
CGATGGCCGAGCTTCAGGCCCTGGAATTTGTGCTTCTGGAGCTGGCGCTTTACCTGGATACCCACCAGGAGGACAAGGAGGCCTTTGCTCTCTATCAGCAATATGCCGATATGGAACGCCAGGCCAGGACCCGCTACGAGGCCACTTATGGCCCGCTGACCCAGGCCGCCGCGGCCGGCAGCGAGAACTGGAGCGCCTGGCTGAAGGGTCCCTGGCCCTGGGAGCAGATGGAAGGAGGCAGCCGCTGATGTTTTTTTATGAGAAGAAATTACAGTACCCGGTGAAGATCGCCACGCCCAATCCCAAGCTGGCCAGTTATATTATCAGCCAGTATGGCGGACCCGACGGCGAGCTGGGCGCATCCCTGCGCTATCTCTCCCAGCGGTACTCTATGCCCTACCCGGAGCTCCAGGGTTTGCTTACCGATATCGGTACTGAGGATATGATCACAGTGCTCCGGGATGGCCGCGGCGAGCCAACTCCTGCTGGACGGCGTCCCAGGTTTTTCGGTCGATAATGGGGGTGTGGTGATCCCGGATGATAATCATTGCTTCCTCCCCTCTGTTATACTTTTTCTCGTGGGTGAGATAATCCGGGGTATAGGTCTTTTTTTGAACCAGATCACCACAATATTTCTCGTTTTTAAGAACCTTCCAAACAGTTGCAGCTGACCATTTGACGATACCGCGGCTGGAGGGGATACCCGCTTCCCGCAGTTCTCTGGCAATGACGGCAGTGCTTTTATGGTCAATGAGGCAGGCGTGAAAGATGCGCCTCACTATCTCGGCTCCCTCCTGGTTTACAGTTATCTGCCCGTCCTGTACGTCATATCCAAGCAGGGAGCCTCCGAAAACCACGCCCTGCTCCATCCGGCGGGCTTGCCCCCACTTGACCCGCTGGGAGGTCTTTCGGCTCTCCTCCTGGGCAATGGAGGACATGATGGTAAGCCTCAGTTCCCCATCCTGCTGCCGGGTGTCGATATTGTCAATAAGAAACAGGACCCCCACTCCCCTGCGGCTCAGTTCCCTGGTGTAAGCCAAGGTATCTAAAGTATTGCGGGCAAACCGGCTGACCTCCTTGGTGAGGATCAGATCCAGCTCCCCTGCCCGAGCTGCTGCGATCATAGCGTTGAACTGCTTGCGTTTTTTGGTGCTGGTACCGGAGATGCCCTCGTCAGCATAGATGTTTTGCAGTACCCAATCCGGGTTGCGCTGAATGCACGCCAAAAAGTAACGCTGCTGGTTTTCGAAGGAGTTGGCCTGGTCCTCCTTATCAGTGGACACACGGCAGTAAGCCGCTACACGGACTGTCTTCACAAAATCCCCTCCCTTCCCTGCACCGTATGCGGCCGAAGAAAAAATGTTGCCCGAAATGTTTTAAAAAGGCCCTGCGGGAGTTCCCGCAGGGCTTTTATTCCAGCTTCAGTTGATTTACCCGGAGCGCGGTAGAGAGGGCAATCTTTTTGATTTCCTGACTGTCAAAAGTCACCACAATGATGTCGCCGGTCTTGCTGACTACGGTACCAGGTCCAAATGCCTTGTGCACGATCCTGGTTCCTGGAATATAGTCTTTGGACAAAGCCTCTACACGATCTACAGAAATCTGCGTTACAAAAGATTTCTTTTTCTTTACCGGCACGGGTTTGGGAGTCTTAGGCGGGAAAATTTCCAGGGAAAACAGCGATTCCAACCCTACCTTCCGGAAGACAAAAATGCTCAGTTCCCGTCTGGCTCGGGTCATCCCTACATAAAATAGCCGCCGCTCCTCTTCATAGGCGTCCAGTTCTTCCGGTTCCATCCCATCTGCTGGCAGGCTTTTGGGTAAAAGTCCGTCTGCCACATCCATCAGGACGGCCCGGTCATACTCCAATCCTTTGCTGGAGTGAATGGTGGAGAGCACGAACGGGCATGTTGGGTCTGTGGAACCGGCCTGGACCACATTCTGTAGTTCATCCAAACGATCCAGCAGCCGATCCGGCGTGGGCACTTGGGCGCCCAGAGCCTCCAGAATCTCTGCCTTGTTCAGGTCACCGCCCCGCTCCTTCCAATAGTCTCCGTAGCCCATGAAATGCACAATGCGGTATACGGCCTTGTCTCCCCGCTCCTTCAGCAGGTTGGTCATGTGGGTCTGGAGGGCTTTACATTGTTTTTTCGTCCAGGGAGACGCGGCGGAAGAGGTGATAATATGCTCCAGAGGATTCTGTCCGGAACGGACTGCTTCCTGGGCCAAGTTCCGGTTGATACCCGCGCCCAATTTATAATAGATGTTCAGAAAGAGCGCCCCGTCTCCCGGATCCAGGGCAAAGCGGATGATATCCGTGATGTCCCGCACTACCCGGCTGCTGAAGAAGAGGCTCTCTGCCTGCCGGCACCGATAAGGGATGCCTGCCCGATCCAGCTGGTCGATAAGCGGCAGGGCGCTGTCGTTATCCCGATAGAGCACGGCAGTCTCTGAAAGGCAGCTTTTTGCCAGTCCACAAAGATAGCTGTACTGTTCCTGCCGGTCATAGACGGAGATCTTGCGGACCTCTGGCCCTTTCCCGCGGGTGGCCTTCATATGCTTGGGACGGCGATTCTGGTTTTTCTGGATGAATCTGTCCGCCGCCGCTACGATCTGCTCCGTGGAGCGGTAGTTGCGCTCCATATAGAGCACTTTGGCGTTGGGATAGACTGTGTCAAATTCCGTCAGCGCTTGGGGATATGCGGCCCGGAAACCGTAGATGCTTTGATCTTCATCTCCCACCATGAACAGATTTCCGCTCTCTCCCGCCAACAGTCGGATGATAACATGCTGGATCTTGGAGGTATCTTGGGCTTCGTCCACGCAGAACCAGCGGTAACGCTTCTGAACGGCCTGGAGGATCTGGGGGTATTGCCGCAGGATTTGAAGTGCATAGACCATCTGATCGTCAAAGTCCATCAGGTGGCGTTCCCGAAGGGTCTTGCAGTAGTTTTGATAGAAGACCGGAAAGTCCAGTCCCTCTACCTGGATTTCCGTAAGCTCTTCCCCTTTGAGCATCTGGTTTTTGGCATAGGTGATGGCGGTTTCCAGGTTCTTGATGATGCTCTCTGTGGCGAAATCGTCAGTCTGGCCGCGGTACAGTTCGCCGAGAATGGCGCTCTTTTGGCCACCCTCCTCCACCAGGCGGAACGCGGTGCGTCCGGTCACCCGCTCATAATAGCGGATGATGCGGCTGCACACGCTGTTGATGGTGTAGAATCCCAAACGTTCTGCCTCTGCATCGCCAAAAATGGATGCATACCGGGCACGCATGTCCCGGGCGGCGGCAACGGTATAGGTCATAGTGAGAATCTGCTCCGGTGAAATATCGCATACGTGACACATATAGCCCAGACGGGTAACCAATACAGTTGTCTTACCACTGCCTGGTACCGCCAACAGCAGTACCGGCCCATCCACAGCCTGTACTGCCGCCTCCTGCTGGGGATCCAGGCGCAGGGAAAACTGTGCCCTGAACTGAGAAAAATCCATGCTGCGCTCCACTCAGGACTGGGGGCGGAGCTGCCAGAAAATGACTGCCCCGGCGGCAGCCACGTTCAGGGAGTCTACACCATGGAGCATTGGGATACGGGCGGTATAGTCACATCCTGCGATGGTGCGGGCTGAAAGACCATCTCCCTCCGTACCCAGTATGATAGCCAGCTTCTCTGCCTGGGCCAGCGCAGGGTCGTCAATGGAGACAGAGTTGTCGGTCAGTGCCATGGCCACCGTTTTAAATCCCAATTCCCGCAGGTACGAGAGGCCGGGCTGGGGCCACTGGGACTGGTGGTCACCGATCTGAGCCCAGGGGATCTGGAATACGGTGCCCATACTGACCCGGACAGCCCTGCGGTATAGGGGATCACAGCAGCAGGGCGTGACCAGAACGCCGTCCATACCCAGAGCGGCTGCGGAGCGGAAAATGGCCCCTACGTTGGTGGCGTCTGTGATATTCTCCAAGACAGCGATCCGGCGGGCTGACCGACAGAGTTCTTCCACGCTGGGCTGGACAGGACGCCGCATGGCGCACAGCACGCCTCTGGTAAGCTGATAGCCTGTGAGTCCCTCCAGGACCTCACGATCAGCTGTATAGATAGGAATATTGGTTTGGCCTTCCGGCAGATGGGACAGGAAGGAATCAATGTGATTGCGCTCCATCAGAGCGGATACAGGCTGACAGCCCGCCTTCAGTGCGCAGGCGATGACCTTGGTGCTCTCCGCGATAAAAATACCCTTTTCCGGCTCCAAACGATTGCGAAGTTGAGCGTGAGTGAGCTGGGTGTAGGCCTCCAGCTCCGGAGCGGAGAGGTCGGTGATCTCGATTATGCTGGACATGTTGTGCCTCCCAAAAGAAAAACATAGGTGGACGAGTCGGAATACTGGGGTGAAAAAGCATAGTTCAGTCGGGAAAAGTCCTTCATGGCCTCCGGCTTATCGGCCTGGATCTCAGCCAGATACCGTACCATTTCTCCTCTGGCCATTTTGCAGAGGGTGCCCTTTTCCATGAGCTTCCCGTTCGACTCCTCGCCGAACACACAGGTGATGAAGCGAGTGCCCGGCTTTTGATGGCGGGAGACACAGAGGCTGTACTCCTTGGACGCCAGATTCACGATGCAGTCTGTCTCACTGTAAAGTTGCTCTGCGATCATGTTGTTCCAGTAGCTGTAAAGGTCTTTTGCATCACGTATTTTCAGCTTAGCCTGCATCTCCAGCCGATAGGGTGTCACTCCGTCGAAAGGCCGCAGCAGACCATACAGCCCAGACAGGATGCGCAGATGCTCCTGCACATAACGGAACTCCTGGCGGGCAAACACGCCAGGAGCCATGTACTGATACTGAATCCCCTCATAGGCCAAAATGGCAGGCGTCAGATTGGTGCGCAGGTCGGAGGTCCTCAGACGCTCCGCGTTGAGAGCGGCAATTTGGTCGTTACATTTCCAGAGTTTTTTCAGTTCTTCATAGGGCATGGAACGCAAAATATCGTAAAGTATTTCTGCTTGTCCAATAAAGCAGGGCAGGGATTCCCACGGCAAGGTGTCCGTGTCCGTCCGCATTTTCTTGGCTGGTGAAATGATGATCCGCATACCTGACCTCACTCCTCTGCATCATCCGGCCGGATGGCTACTTTAATGACGCCGTCCCGCCGGTGCTCAAAGAGGTCGTAGGCCTCCTCGATGCGGCTGAGGGGATAGGTATGGGTGATGAGAGGGGTGGTGTCCAGCTTCCCAGCCGCGATGAGGGCCAGGGTCTCGTCGCAGTTGCAGCCGTCTACACCGCCGGTCTTGAAGGTCAGATTTTTGCCGTACATATCCGGCAGCGGCAGGGTTTGAGGGCCGTCGTACAGGGCAACCACCGTAACCACTGCATTGGGTCTGGCGCACTGCCAGGCCATTCGGAAGGTGTCAGGACTGCCTGCAACCTCCAGTACCACATCCGCTCCGCCGTGATCGCTGTTTTCCATAACGAAAGCCTCTGCCTGATCCGGCTGTACGGTCAGCACCTCAGGATAATGGTCCCGAACGAATTGCAAGCGGTAGGGGTCGATGTCACAAACGATAATTCTGCGGGGATTATACAGCTGCACACACTGTAAGGTGCAAATGCCTGTCGGACCGGCACCCAGAATCAGTACCGTGTCCGTCTCTTTGATCTCAGAGATCTTGGCTGCCCAATAGCCAGTGGCCAGCACGTCTCCCACCAGCAGGGCCTGCAGATCGGTAACGGTATCCGGGATTTTGTTCAGGCCCTGGTCGGCGTAAGGCACCCGCACATATTCTGCCTGCCCACCATCGATACGGCAGCCCAGCGCCCAGCCGCCGTCCGGATCGGTGCAGTTGTTGACCCATCCATTCTGACAAAAAAAGCAGGAGCCGCAGAAGGTCTCCACGTTTACCGTCACTCGGTCGCCTGGCTTGACATTGGAAACACTCTCCCCCACCTGTTCCACAATGCCTACCATCTCGTGGCCTACCGTGATGCCGGGCACTGCCCGAGGCACAGAGCCATGTTTGATATGCAGGTCGCTGGTGCAGATGCTGCCCAATGTGACCCTGACAATGGCATCCCGGGGATGGATCAGCACCGGCTTGGGCTTGTCCAGCAGCTGAAAGGTTCCCTGTCTGATATAGGTGTAAGCCAACATGGGCGTTCCCTCCTGAGTTTTTACAGTGGTTCTATTATAGTCTGTCGGATTAGCTCCGTCAATGGAGGCCACCGCTCATTACTTCCTCACCAGGTACTGAGGAATTAGGGCATTTGGAAATGATCGGCGCCATCGTGCATCAGTTGACCCGCAATCTGACGGATGAGCAGATCAAGACCAGTGGATTTGCTCCTTATTTTGTGGATCACACCACCGGCATCTACCCCACGGCGGCCTCCGGCGCGCCCTGGAATGCCGCTGGTATTGGCGTTAAGGGCGATGTGATCGCTGATCTGACGGAGGACATGGCTGCTGAACAGAAAGCCCGAGTGACCTATGACAATATTCTGCGGCTGAGCGACGACCCGGATGTGAGCAATGTCATCAAGTTCCTGCGGGCTAGAGAGATCGTTCATTTCCAGCGCTTTGGCGAGGCGATACAAACAAGATGGAATGAATCTGCAATTTTGAGTTCTATTTTCTTAAATCTTCCACTTAATTTTGATTTCTTCCTGTGAAGCATAAATGTTTTCTATTAGACTATCTACAACGGTTATTTTGTCACTGATGGTCAGCAAAGCCCAGTAGTCCAGATATCCGGAGATCTTTTCTAGACTTTCTCCGCCTGTTTTTGAGAGATGAACCACCTCTGCGTTTAGTTTCTTCTTTTCAGCATCCAGAGCTGCCACACGGCTGTTGATGTACTCCATGACGGATTCATTGGCTTGAGCAACCTTATCTAACAGGCTGGAAATCTCCTGTTCGATCTTCTCAATTCGACTTTTTAGGTTAATAGTGTGTAAGTCGAAATTCTCTTGTCTTTGTTTGGACAAAGTCTGAAACTTCGTCAACTTTTTACACAGCTCTTTAAACACGGTTTCTTCTAAAAAATCTGCGTTTAAAGAACCAAAATGGCATACTCCGGTGTCATATTTGTGGGCGCAGAGGAAGTAGCGATTATCCTCCTTGGTCTTACAATGATAGGTTTTGGCGCTGAGGGCATATCCGCATTGGGCACACCGAATCTTCCCTGCCAGCCAAGTTACTTTCGCTTTGACAGGTTTTGCAACCCGGTTGTTATTCAGACATTTGCTTCTGCATTTGATCCAGATGCCTCCATTTACGATCCCCTCATGTGGGGCCAGTACCAAGGTATGCCCTTGCAGGGAAACTGTTTTGCGTTTATTGGCTTCCTCCCCAGAGTACAGGTAGGCTCCATTTGTGCCGATAAACTCCTCCGGCGTATTGATGATATTGGCCCCCTGAGACTTGAAGAATTCATAAATGCGATAGTCAGCCCGCACATAGACTGGGTTTACTACCAAGTCCCGCAGTCGTGGCCTGGTAAAGGGGCCTCCATCCCGCTTTTTGACTTGCTGCTCACCCAAGTAACGCGCGATATCACCAAAAGAGGTCTGCGGTTCCGCGTACATGGAGAAAATTTTCCGGACAATCTCTGCTTCTTCCGGGATCTGCTCATACATTTTGGTTCGAATTCCATCTATAACAGTTTCCGTCAGCCGAAAACCATAAGGCACTTTACCTCCCATATAGAATCCCCTTTTGCTGCGGGAATGGTAGGCGTCCAGAACGCGCAGTTGAATAGTCTCCCGCTCTAACTGAGCAAAAATCATCACGATCATCAGCATAGCCTTACCAATGGGCGTTCCGGTATCGAACTTCTCCATGGTGCTGACAAAGTCTACGTTATATCGCTGAAATACCTCGATGATATTAGCAAAGTCCAACACAGAGCGACTGATCCGGTCTAAACGGTATACAATGACCCGACGGATCTTTCCGCATTCTATATCAGCCAACATCTCCTGAAATGCGGGGCGATCAATATTCTTTCCACTGTATCCTTTATCGGTATAGACTTTTGTATTGGCATCTGCAACTTCTCTTTTGCAGAACTCAGCCTGACTTTCCACCGAGATACTGTCGGCCCGGTCAACGGATTGTCGAGTGTATATGGCGTCGATGAGATTCAATGGTATTGCTCCCTTCTTCTAGTCGCAAAAAGAACGGAGCCGCTGACTTGTTGGCACAAGGGCGGCTCCGGCAACTCCAAGATTAATTTGACACGTACTTCTGGAACACATCAAATAATTGTTCGGAAATCACTTGCTTGACACGTTCCAGTTCCTCCATGCGATAGGCAGGAGTAATATTTACGACTCGGATGAGCTGCTCCTGGTAGTGCCTGTCATAACTTTCGGAGATATACGCTGCTGCCACAGGTGCCATCACCTTCTTGATGCGATTTTATTTTTAGGATTAAACTCTTGCATTCAATCTATATTCAACAACGCACATATCCATACCGCTACCGCCACTCTTATATTATAATAATTACTGATTTTCCACTTTTCCATGCCTACATATCATGATCTTGGGCTCTTGGATCCTCTCTGCTACTCTCCGAAACAAAGCGTACAGGAGGAAATACAAAATTCCCTGGGCCTGCGTGGGCCCAGGGAATAGATTCAAATGGTCCGAACTGCGGCCTCGATCTGTTGCAGCGCTTTTGTCAATGTTGATCTTGGACAGGCCAAGTTCATGCGCAGAAAACGTTCCCCTTCCAGACCAAACTCATATCCCGGACTGAGGGCTACACCGGCCTTGTTGATCATAAAATGTTCCAGCGCCATTCCTTTATAAGGAAGGCCGGAGCAGTCCAGCCAAACCAGATATGTACCCTCTGACGGAAACAGCTTTATTTCCGGAATATGCTCAGCCAGATATTCAGCCAGATACGCCTTGTTTTCAAACACATACGCGATGACTTGGTCCAGCCACTCCTCTCCTTCCGGCGTATATGCGGCCATTAAAGCCGCCTCTCCGAACACGTTGTCCAGACGAGTCTGGGCAATGGACATTTCCTCTTTAAAATGCTGTCTTATATCGTCATCGGCCAGCACAATTGTGGACATGCCCAATCCCCCCAGATTGAATCCCTTGCTGGCGGAGTAACAGATCATGGAGTGCTTAAGCACATCCTCACCCAAAAGCCCAAAGGTAGTATGCGGGTTCGTTTTGGGAACAAAATCGCAGTGTATCTCATCCACCATCATAAACACATGGTATTTGAGACAAATCTGGGCAAGCTGCTCCAACTCCTCTCGCTTCCAGACCCGTCCGGTTGGATTATGGGGACTGGACAGCACCATTACTTTTGCGCCAGAGGCCGCTTTGCGCTCTAAATCTTCGTAATCAAACGTGTAGACGCCATTCTTCCAGATTAGAGGGCTTTCCAGAAGCACTCTCCCACTGCGTTCCGCCATATCAAACAGCGAATCATAGTTTGGTGTAGGAATCAGTACACGGTCCCCCGGCCGGGTCAGAATCCGAAGGACGGTGCTCATAGCAAAAATGACGCCAGGCGGCGAAAAGACAAGGTATTCCTGCCTTACATCGAAATGATACCGGCGCTTTAACCAACCCAGCACAGCATCGTAATAAGGCTGCTGCCGGACAACATATCCATAGATCGGATGAGCCGCACGCTGCTGAACCGCTTTTACAATACAGGGCGCACATGGGAAATCCATGTCAGCCACCCACATGGGGATAATGTCATCCCGGCCGAAAAAATCAGATCCAGTATCCCATTTATAGGAAGATGTGCCCCTTCTGTTAATGGGAGTGTCAAAATCATATTTCATAGTATGTATCTCCGATAAACCTGCGGGTTTTCTGTATCTATGTCTCGATTATGGCGGAAGGCAGGTGGTTTGTCAATATCGCAACCGCTGCCGCCTTAAATTTGGTAAGAAATTTTTATTATACAATTGAAATTGTAATGGAAATCGGTTACAATGCTGATAAGACAGACGCAAGGTTCAGGAGTGTTGCGTGTCGCACTGCTGAGCCATGCGCCGCAGGAAGTAGGGATAGTTTGAGCAATTACGCCTATTTGGAGCGTTACATTCCCGTAGTCGAATTTATGGGAGATATCTGCGGCAAAAACTACGAAATCATTTTGCATGACGTCTCTACGCCGGAGCGGTCTGTGATTGCCGCCTGCAATGGTCATCTCAGCGGCCGGCGAGTCGGGGATCCCATGACAGAATTGGCAAAGGAACTGATTCAGACAGGCGCATATTTAGACCATGATTATGTTGCCAACTATGAAGGACGTACCCGCGGGGGAAAGCGATTTGTGTCCTCCACATTTTTCATCAAAGAGGATGGCGAGTTGCGAGGATTGATCTGCGTCAACCACGACGTTGAGGAGTTCTTTCTTCTCTCAGAGCATTTGAACAAATTGATGCACACCTATCCTCTGCTTTTGGAGGAGGAACGCCATACCTCTTATACGGAGAATCTGGATGATTCCATTTCAGAGCTTTCCAGCAATATCATCCATACTACTGTACATAAGTATGATGTGCCGCCGTCAGACATGAATTCGACAGACAAGCTGGAGATCATCAGGTCCCTGGAAGCGCAGGGTGTTTTTTCTACCAAGGGTTCGGTGGGCCAGGCTGCCCGGGAACTGCATATTTCAGAGCCGACTGTCTACCGTTATCTCCAGCGGATCCGAAATGGAAAAGTATGAGCAAATAAAAAACCGCCGGGATCCTTTGAATAGGTCCCGCCGGTTTTTTGTTTTTAGATGTTCTGACGAATCTGACGGAAGGCCGTCAGCAGTAACTCACGGCGACAGGCCAGATTAACCCGCATAAATTGGCCGTAGCCGGCAGAAAACTCTCTGCCGGGTGTAAAGGCCACGCCGCAGGTATCAATCAGAAATCGCTCCAGCCCTTCCCCCTTTCCCAGGCCTGAAAAGTCTATCCAGGAGAAATAAGTGGATTCCATGGGATAGGCAGTCAGTTGAGGCAGTTCCGTGCGAATAAATGCTTCCAAAGCTTTCCGGTTTTCATTAATGTAAGAGATCACCGCATCCAGCCAATATCCGCAGGAAGTATAGGCGGTTTCCAGCGCAATGGCGCCGAACAGGTTGTCAAGTCTGGTTTGATAACGGGCCATGACTTGATTAAACCGACTGCGGAGTACCTCGTCATATATGACCAGTGTAGCCATCTGAAGCCCGCCCAGATTGAAGGTTTTATTGGTGGAAGTCAGAAGCACAGAGCGCTGGGCAAGTTCAGGAGAAAGAGACGGCAGCGGCGTATAGTGATACCCAGGCATAACGATATCTGCATGGATATCGTCACTGATAATCGTCACATGATGCTGCGCGCACAGGTCTCCGAGGCGTGACAGCTCCTCTGGGGTCCAAAGCCGCCCGGTTGGATTGTTGGGGTTGGACATCAGCAGGATTTTGGTACGCGGCAGAGCCAGAATCTGTTCCAGCCCATCAAAGTCCAGCTCATAACGGTTGTTAACGACTTTAAGCGGGTTTTCGGAAATGATTCGGCCGCCGGCTGAGACGGAATTCATCAGTGCGTCATAGTTTGGCGTTTGCATCACGATCCTGTCTCCTGGTTCCGAGAGCAGGTCAATCAGAACATTCACAGCGAAAATCACGCCGGGAGGCGCGAAGGTCAGTGCCTCCTCGGACACATCCCAACTGTGCCGGTTGCGGAACCAGCCGCGGACGGCATCCATATACTGCTGGCTTCGGATCGTATAACCCATGATCCCGTGACGGACCCTGTCAGAAAAGGCGTCCAGGATCTCAGGTGCACAGGGAAAGTCCATATCTGCGACCCACATGGGAATCACATCTTTTCGCCCGAACTCCGCCAAGGTGCCATCCCATTTGTAGGATTGGGTACCGCAGCGGTCGATCGGAGTGTCAAAATCAAGATGCATCATGGACAGCCCCCTCTTTCAGGTATCTGTCCAGCCAGGCCAGGATCTCCTCCATGCGGCAGATACGGTTTGACGGCGTGCCTGTACGGCTCAGCCCGTGGTCTTCCCCGTAGAACATGCAGAGCTTTGTTTCCACACCATGGAGCTTCAGTGCGGCGAACATCTCCAGCCCGTTGGCCAGCGTACAGCGATAATCCTTATCAGAGTGGATGAACAGCGTGGGTGTCCTGACCTTATCGGCATAGCACAGGGGCGATGCCTTCCAAAGCCGTTCCGGATGGTCCCAAAGCGTTCCTCGCTGCTGGTCAGGCACATAATAATACCCGATATCTGAAAGCAGATAATCCCCCAGATAATTGGAGATACTCCGCTGGGAGACGGCGCAACGGAAGCGGTTGGTATGGCCGATGATCCAGTTGGTCATAAAACCGCCGTAGGAACCACCGCATACCCCGATGCGGGCAGGATCAATGTCAGGATAACGGACCAGAACGGCATCCGTAAAGTCCATCAGATCCTGAAAATCCACAGTTCCATATTTTCCTTGGAGGTCGGCGAAGGCGTTTCCCTTGCCGCAACTGCCTCGCGGATTACAATAGAACACAAAGTACCCGCGGGCAGACCACAGCTGCATCTCATGGTGAAAACCAGGCCCGAAGACCATCTTGGGACCCCCGTGTACGTGCAGGATACCCGGATAGGACACACCAGGCTGATATCCGGCAGGTTTGAGTACGAAGCCATCGATCTCTACGCCGTCCCGATTCTGGAATGTAAAGGGTTCCGGCACAGACAGACGCCATTGTGCGGATACCTGGTCGTTGAAGTGGGTGGCACGTTGGAGCGTGCCTCCCTGCCACAGGTAGATTTCTGGAAGATCCAGACCTACCGCCGCCACCAGGACAAAGTGCTCCCCGTCCAGGGTATCAAAATCAATCAGGTAGTCATCCGTGGTGAGCAGCGGCGTTACCCCTTCCGCCTGGGTCCAACGGCACAGCTGAGTGCCCACACCGTTGGTGTTTAGGAAGTAGAGGGCATCCCCTACCATCTTCTGTCCTCGTACGCTGCCATCGAAGCTGTCGGTAACCACTTCTGAGTTGACACGGCGGTCATACCGGCCCAGGTTGGTTTCCCCGGCCTCATCCACCAGGAAAAAGGTGGGATGCTCATATACGCCGTAGTCCTTCATGACCAGTCCCAGGCAAAGTGCGCGTCCACCGCAGAAACCGACAAAGTCAATGCTGTATTTGTCTGGCGTAATGAGGGTACGGATTTCCTCACGTTCCCCCGTCCAGAGGTACATGCCCTCCGTGACCGGCTTTACATCACGGAACGGGAAAGCGGTAAACAGAACCTGTCCGTCCGCCACACTGACATGGTTTACATCCCAGTCGTCAGCAGTGAGTTGCTGCAGAGTACCGGCTTGTCCCACCAGAAACAGAGTGTTTCTGGTCTGGTTGTACATACCAACGCCGTTTTCACACAGCGGGAGTTCTGTCAGCGTCTTATAGCCCTTGGTATGGAGCTGCCGCGCCGCTTCTCTGGCCCGTTCATCAGGCTCCATAGTCAGCAGGTTCGGCTGGTCCAGATGTGTCTCTGCCGTTATGATATAGGTCCCGTTCCCTGCTGGCCACACAGATGTAGCATGAACGGGCAGACGGAACAAAGGTTCCTTTTCACCGCTGGTTGGATTCAGCCGGATCAATGTACTCCAGGATGCCTCAATACCTTGGGCAAGCAGTTCCGGGTCAGGCTGCCGCTCAATGATGAGCAGATGCCCACTGTCATCCCAAACCGCTTTACGCTGCCCTGCTCCGCCAGGCACCTCCGTACAGGTCCCTGTATCCAGGTCATATATCCAGAGACTCCATACATAGCAGTCCTGTTCCGGATTAATGCTTTTGACCGCAAAAGCTGCGTGTTTGCCATCCGGAGAAAGTGCCACAGCGGACGGATAGCGGTATTTGAGGAAATCGGTCAACTGAAGCTGTTCCATGTTCCTACCTCTTCTCCATTTCGCACATGGTTTCATAAAGCATTCTGGTGCCAAAGCCGATGCCGCCCTTGGTATAGATCCCCTCGCATTTCCGGCTCCATGCCGTTCCGCCGATGTCCAAATGCACCCACGGAGTGTCCTCGGCAAATTCCTTAACGAACATGGCGCCCACTGTGGCATATCCGCCTACGCTGGAACCCATAGCGCTGTTTTTGAGGTGGGCGACTCTGGAATCCAGCACACGGCGGAGATTTTCGTCACAGGGCAGCTCCCATACGCGCTCACAAGCGGCGGCGGCGCCCTTCTCCACATAGGCAGACAGCCCGTGATCGTTGGTAAACAGGCCGCACCGTTCGTCTCCCAAGGCCGTCTGGATGCCGTCGGTCAGCGTTGCGATGTCAATGATGCGGTCAACACCGCAGCACTGTTTGGCATAGGTCACGGCGTCAGCTAGAGTAATACGGCCCTCGGCATCAGTGTTGTTGACCTCAATATAGCGGCCGGACATGGAGCGAATCACATCACCGGGCACATAGGCGGTGGCGGACAGCTTATTTTCGCAGGCTGCTACAATACCAGTAACGTTCAGTGCCAAGCCCTTGGATTGGGCAGCCCAAAGGGCGCAGATCACCGCCGCACCGCCGCTCATGTCATGCTGCATGGTCTCCATAAACTCAGAGGACTGGAGGGAGTATCCTCCGCTGTCGTAGGTCAGGCCCTTTCCGATCAGCCCCAGCCGACGCTCCGGATGGGCAGGATCACCGTCGTACTTCATGACGATGAGCTTCGGTTCCTGAATGGAGCCTTTTCCCACCTCCAGGAAAGCGGTCAGGCCCAGTTCTCTGATCTGCTCCCTGCCGTAAACGGTTACCTGAACTGGCGTACCCGCAAGGATTTCTCCGGCGGCCTCCGCCAGCTTTTCCGGCGTCATGACCGTGGGCGGCTCATTGATCAGATCCCGTGCCATGCAGGCGGCTTTGCAACAGATCACAGCCTCGTTGAGTGCCTGCAGGTATCCTTCCTGGGCATTACAGCAGAAAGCAGCTTCCTGAACGCCGTCCGGGTCCGGCTCAGATTTGTATTTATCAAAGTGATACCCGCTCAGATACATTGCTTCACCAGACTTCTTGAGAAGTGCGGGCGTCAAAGTCTCCAAACTGCGCAGATCGGTCAGTACCCGGGAAAGGCGCATATTATGGCACTGTCGGTAAACTTCCGCACAGCTGTGCAGCATAGTTTCCAGGGTAGCACGCTTGCCCAGTCCCAGCAGAAAATACTGGATTATGCGGCCGGTTCGCAGCGCGGTGAAACGGTATACCTCTCCCCTCTTGCCGGAAAAAACTGCCTGGTTGCGGACGGCCTGAAGTTCAGCCTCGCAGGGCAGCTGCAGCCCTTCCAGTGTTCCTTCTAAAACGGGGACTACGATGCCGTCCCACTCCCATTCCTCATATCCGGCACACAGTTCGAATTTCACAGGGCGTTCCTCCCTTTATCAGCATCGGATAGATTTGATCGGGGCCCAGCCAGATGGCAGGCCACAAAATGCTCCGGCTCCACTTCCTGCAGCTGCGGCATGATTTGGGCGCATTCTGGTCTGGCCATAGGACAACGGTCGTGGAACAGGCAGCCGGAGGGCAGGTGAATGGGGCTGGGGATCTCGCCCTTCAACTCTTGAGACTGGCTGATGCTGGTCTCATCAATGGTGGGCGCGGCAGAAAACAGTGCCTTGGTATATGGATGCAGCGGCCTCTGGAACAGTTTTCTCTTGGGAGCGCGCTCCACAATGGTACCCAGATACATAACACCTAGTCGGTCACTGATGTGTTTTACCACGCTCAGGTCGTGGGCAATAAACAGATAGGACAGGCCAAATTCGTCCTTAAGATCCATGAGAATATTCAGAATCTGCGCCTGAATGGACACGTCCAGGGCGGATACAGGTTCGTCAGCAATGATAAACTTTGGCTCCACGGCCAGTGCCCTGGCAATACCGATACGCTGCCGTTGCCCGCCGGAGAATTGGTGGGGGTAGCGGTTGGCTTGCTCTGGATTCAGACCGACCCGCTCCAGCAAATAAACCGCTTTCTCCTCTGCCTCTGCGCGGGAGGCTGCCAGCTTATGAAATAAAATCGGTTCAGTCAGTATATTCAGCACTTTCTGCCTGGGATTTAGAGAGGCATACGGGTCCTGGAAAATCATCTGCATCTGTCTTCGGATAGGCCGCAGATCCTTGAGCTTCATATGAGTAATATCCTTGCCGTCAAACACGATGCGTCCGCTCTTGGGCTCCTGGAGACGGATAACAGTCCTGGCTGTGGTAGACTTGCCGCAGCCTGACTCACCAACCAGGCTGAATACCTCGCCTTCCTGAATATCAAAACTCACATGGTTGACCGCATGCACTACCTGCTGCTCCACGGAAAAGTGCCCATGCTTGAACTTGATCCGATCCAGCAGGTCCTGTGTAAGATCAAATTCCTGGATCAGGTCCTCCACCTGAAGGATCTGGCTCATCCTAGTCGCCTCCTTTCAGCGGGAAATGACAGCAGACCACATGCCCGTCGCCGACAGACTGCTCAGTGGGCACTTGGGTGCGGCAGATTTCCTGACAGTACTTGCACCGGGGCGCAAAATAACACCCGTTCGGCAGATCCAGCATGCTGGGCACCATGCCCGGAATGGATTCCAAGCGCTCCTGTTCCTCCGCCATGCGGGGAATAGAGTTGAGCAAACCAACCGTATAGGGGTGGCTAGCACGGCGAATCACATCATCTCTGGATCCGCTTTCCACGATTTTGCCGCAGTACATCACGATGATCCGGTCAGCCATCTGAGATACGACGGCCAGATCGTGGGTAATAAGGATCAAAGAGGCGTTCTGCTCCTTTACCAGGCGGTCCATCAGCTTCAGGATCTGTGCCTGGATGGTAACGTCCAGGGCCGTCGTGGGCTCATCAGCAATGATCAGCTTGGGATTGGCAGCCAGAGCGATTGCAATGATCACGCGCTGGCGCATACCGCCGGAAAACTGATGGGGATAGCTTTTCAGGCGGTCCTCCGGGTTGGGTATGCCCACCATCCGCAGCAGTTCAATGCAGCGCTCCCGCTTCTCTTTCTTGGACATGCCCTTCTGGTGCAGATCCAGCATTTCTGTGATCTGCTTTTCAATGGTGTAGAGCGGATTGAGAGAGGTCATGGGGTCCTGGAACACCATGGAGATGTCCTTGCCCCGAATCTTCATCATTTCCTTTTCACTCTTGCGGCTGATATCCTCACCGTTGAAATAGATGTGCTCGGACTGAACCACTCCGGGACTCTCTACCAGCTTCAGGATGGAAAAGCTGGTCACGGATTTTCCGCTGCCCGACTCGCCGACGATTCCGAGGACCTGACCTTCGTCCAGCGAAAAGCTGATGTCGTCCACAGCCTTGACCACGCCGCGAAAGGTGTGGAAATAGGTACGCAGATGTTCTACTTGCAGCAGTGTCTTTCCCACAATTTCCACTCCTTTACTTCAGTTTGGGATTGAACTCGTCTCTCAGGAAGTCACCCAGCAGATTGATCCCGAAGACCAGCAGCATGATGTAGACGCCCGGCAGGACTGCGATCCACCAGTAGCCGCTGAACAACACGTCGAATCCGTTTTTGACCAACATGCCCAGAGACGGCTCAGTCACCGGGACGCCGACACCCAGGAAGGAAAGGGTGGCCTCAGAAAGGATAAGTCCGCCCACCTTCATGGTGGAGAGAACGATAATGGTGGTAGCGACATTGGGGAGCACATGCCGGAGCATGATCAGCGGATTGGGCAGACCGATAACTCTGGCCGCGTCCACATATTCGATCTGTTTGACGGAGAGGACTTCCGCCCGCACCGTGCGGATATAACTGACACAGCCAAGAATGGTGAAAACGATCAGCAGTTTATCTACGCCTCGACCGAACATGGTCATGATGAAAAGTGCGATCAGAATATCCGGAAAGGACAGCAGGATATCCGCAAGACGCATAATGACCGCATCCACTTTCCCGCCGAAATAGCCGGCGATCAGGCCCAGGGTAATACCCACGGCACACGCAAGCAGGGTACCCACTACGCCGATAAACAGTGAAATCCGGCTGCCGTAGATGAGCAGGCTCAACATATCACGGCCCTGGCTGTCCGTACCCAGAAGGAACCGGGCGTCACCGCCTTCAAGCCATGCTGGAGGCTTATAGGAATCGATCAGGGAAAGTCCGGCCACATCATAGGGGTCCTGAGGCGCGAACAGGGGTCCGAAGACAGCGATAAGCAGAATCAGAACCACGATCACGGTACCGATTATGGCCGAGACATTGTGCCGGTAATTGAAGAAAAACTCTGAGCGGAGGAATTTTTTCAGCGCACCGTCCCGGACGGCCTCTATCTGTTTTCTTTGTTCACTCATAGCGCATCACCTAAGCTCGATTCTGGGATCGATTATCGTGTAGAGCAGATCGACCACAAAGTTGATGAACACGAACAGCACGGTCGTCAGGCACAGGTAAGCCACGATCACCGGCCGATCCACCGAGTTGATGGAATCGATCAGCAGCTTTCCCAGACCGGGCCAGGAAAAGATGGTCTCGGTTACAGTGGTAAAGGCGATCAGGGAACCGATCTCCATGCCGAATACCGTAATGACCGGGATAAGAGCGTTTTTCAGAGCATGGCCAAACAAAACATTCCGCGTGGAGACACCTTTGGCGCGCGCGAATTTAATGTAATCCTGGCGCATGTTTTCCATCACGCCGGCTCTGGTCAGACGAACCAGAGAGGCAATATTGGTAACCGAGAGCGTTACGGCGGGAAGGATGATATATTTCAGACCACCCTGTACGAACAGGCTGAATTTCATACCAAGGAATGTGGCGGTTGGCCCTCGCCCCGATGACGGCAGCCAGCCCAAAAGCAGCGAGAAGACAAAAATCAGCACAATGCCAATGAAAAATGTGGGCAGTGAAATGCCCAGAATGGACCCGCCCATGATCAGAGAACTGGATTTCCGCTTTGGGAAGGCGCCTGCATATACGCCCAGCGGAATGGAAATGACCAGCGCCAGAATCACGGATACAAACACCAGCTCCAGGGTGGCCGGCGCCCGCTGCAGAATCAGGCCCAGGACATCCTCCTTATATATGTAGGAATTTCCGAAATCCCCACGTATGGCGTCAGATACAAATGTGATATACTGCTCCCATATCGGCTTGTTCAGTCCCAGCATCTCGCGTACCTGCTCCCGCACCTCAGGCGGCGCTTTGGGTGAGACGATCATGTTGACCGGGTCACCAATGCAGTTGGCCAGTATAAATACCAGAATAGAGGAGATCAAAAGGGTGATCACCATCTGGAACAGCCGCTTTAAAATGTATTTAACCACGGAATCACCTCTACCAGTCGGAAACGACCCATTCAGCTGCCTTGTAAGAAGGAAGGGGAGGAGATTTGGCTTCCCTCCCCTTCCTGGTGCACAGAATCAGAATTCAAAATCCCATGCCATAATATTGTCGCCCGCACGGGGGGTATAGGTAATGCCTTCCCGGACGCCATAGATCTGATCCTTGAAGAACAGAGGTACATAGCCGGCTTCCTCACGGGAAATCGCGTCAGCCTGCTTTACCAGCTCGGCACGCTTGTCCATATCCTTCTCAATGGACGCCTGAGCCAGAAGCTCATCAACCTCGGCATTGCTGTAATGGCCGTTGTTGCCCTCGCCCACACCGTCGCCATAGGAGTGGATCATGTCGTTGAGGATGACCATGCCCTCACCGGAGGTATCGCTCCAGCCGCCGATGAAGCAGGAGGACTGCAGATCTTCCGGATTCACCTTCTCATAGAAGGAGGCGCGGGGCAGCAGGTTGACTTCCACGGTGATACCTACCTTGCCCAGATAGCTGGCGATAGCCTGGGCTACCTGATCGGCGTTGAAATCGCTGTCGCTGCGGGCATCGATACGCAGATTGAAGCCGTCGGCATAGCCAGCCTCCTCCAGCAGCTGCTTGGCGTAGTCGGGATCATAAGCAGGACGCTCCATCTCAGGGTCATAACCCACACAGATTTCCGGCATATAGGAGCTGGCCACGGTAGCATAACCGTTGAGGACCGTATCAATGATGGTGTCAATGTCGATTGCGTGATAGATGGCCTGACGCACCTTCACGTTCATCAGCGGGTTGGGATCATCGGTGCCGGCAGAACCGGTCTCGTGATACTGGTCAAAGCCCATATAGGTGCAGGACAGGCTGGGGGCGGTGACGACCTGGATGCCCTCGGCGTTCTCCAGACGCTCCACGTCCATAACAGGAATGTTGCTGATAAAGTCCACTTCGCCGTTGAGAAGCGCGGTGGTACGGGTGGCGGCGTTGGTGATCACACGGAATTCCACGGTCTCGGCATCAGGCAGCTCGCCCCAGTACTCATCGTTACGCTCCAGCTTGATGCTGGACTCCTTCACATGTTCCACCAGACGGTAACGGCCGGTACCCACGGGATTGGCGGAGATCTCCTCGGGAGTCAGACCCTCGCAGGTTTCCTTGTCCAGCATCATAATCATGCTCAGACTGCCGGAAAACACAGGATAGGGGATCTTGGTCACCAGCTGCACGGTGTAATCATCGATCTTCTTGACTTCCTTGAGCCGCATCAGGTAAACGCCCATCTCCAGGGTGGGGTCGTTCATAATGCGTTCCAGGCTGAACACCACGTCGTCAGCGTTGAAATCATTGCCGTTGGAGAACTTCACGCCCTGACGGAGCTTGAATTCCCAGGTCACGCCGTCGTCCAGGATCTCCCAGCTCTCAGCCAGGCCGGGGATACGCTCCAGATCAGTGGTATAGTCCACCAGGGGATCATACAGGTGAGCCGCGATCTGCTGCTCGGCGGAGCTGTCCTTCACGGCGGGGTCCAGGGAAACCACGTCGTTGACAACACCGATTACCAGGCTTTTCTTTTCGGCCTCACCACCGCTGGTTTCCGTGCCGGGCTGCTGGCTGTTTTCACCACTGGGGGAATCCGGCTGACAGCCGGTCAGTGACAGCGTCAGGAGCATGGCTCCCGCCAGCAACAGAGATGTCATTCTTTTCTTCATTTTGGGACCTCCTTTTTCCTTTCTTTTCTCGTTTCCTGCTCTTTCTTATCTAAGCCTGCCCCCTTGCAAGCAAAATAAGACCTTTTTGCGGCAATCACAAAACAAATTTCGCTATTTACTTTTGCTCTATATTGCGTTAAAATATCTATGATAAAAAATTATACATTTGTGATAATTAAATGTCAATACTTGTTTCGACACTTTTGCAACTTGTTGGAAAATGGATTTGAAAGGGGATGTGCGTGCAATGAAGTTCTATATGCTGTGCGACATTGAAGGGGTGGCCGGGCTGTCCTGCTGGGATGAGGCCAGGCCGTCAGGCAGCCTGTACCCTGCCATGGCCCGGGAAATGAGCCTGGAAGCGGCCTGCGTGGCCGAAAGCCTGCTGAAGTGCGGTGAGCACCAGATTGTGATCGAAGATGCACATGGGGACGGGCGGAACATCGACTGCAGCCTGCTGCCGCCTCAGGCAACCCTGCTGCGCGGCCTGACCCACGAGATTTTCGGCAAGACAGGGCTTTTCGACGAATCGTTCGACGGCGTTCTGATGGTTGGATTCCACGATGCCGCCTCGTCTCCTCACAACCCCACCTCACACACCATGGTCAGCTCCCGGATCTTTCAGCTGAAGGTAAACGGGGCCATTTGGGGTGAATTTGAAATGTTCGCTTATGCCGCCGCCTATCGCGGCGTACCCACGCTGTTTGTCAGCGGCGATGACGGTGTGTGCGCCGCGGCGGAGCGTCAGATCCCTTCTGTGGTCACAGTACCCACCAAAACAGGATATGGGTATGGTGTCCTGACAAAAACGCCGGAAGCCGTGCAGGCTCAGCTGGCCGAGCAGGCGAAAAAAATCCCGGATGCCGCAGGTAAGATCAAGCCGCTTCCCCTTCCGGAACACTTCCATGTGGAGGTAACCTATCATCATCATTACGATGCCTACGGCTGTTCCCATTATCCGGGAGCCGTACTAGTCTCCCCCACCACGCTGACATTTGATACCGACGATTACGGCGAGGTCCTTCGCTTCTTCTACTTTGTGTTTTGAAAGGCTGTGAAGTGACATGCCAGACATTGCCTATCAATATCGAGGCGGCCTGGTGGACCAGATCCACTGGGGCCATATCGTAGCAGCCGACCACAGCGGAAAGATCCTGTGGTACTGGGGTGATCCCACCAGGGTCATCTTTGCCAGATCTGCCGCCAAACCGATACAGGCCATTCCGGTGGTGGAGAGCGGCGCCGCCGAAGCCTTCGGTATCACAGATGATGAGCTTGCAGTAATCTGTGCATCCCATAACGGTGAGCCGGTCCATATTCAGGCTGTGGCGCGCATCCTGGAAAAGGCCGGATTAAGTGCCGATTCCCTGCGGTGCGGCGCGGAATATCCGATGTATGTTCCGGCAGAGGACGCATTGAAAAAAGCCGGAGAGCCAAGAAGGCCGATTTATTGTGACTGTTCTGGCAAGCATGCCGGAATGCTGCTCACCGCCCGGCATCTGGGCGAGTCTTTGGACAGTTATGATCAGCCGGAACACCCTGTACAAAAGCGCATTACCTCTACGATTCTGGATGTGTGCGGGACTGGCCCGGAGGAGCTGAGCACAGCCATCGACGGCTGCGGTGTTCCGGTCCACGCCCTCCCTCTTTACCGCTTTGCACAGGGGTATGCCAGAATGTCCATGCCGGACCTCTTCCCTGCCGGGCGTGCGCAGGCTGTCCGGCGGATCACCGGAGCCATGACCGCCAATCCCTATATGGTAGCAGGCGCTGAACGGATCTGTACGTATCTGATGGAACATTTTGGAGACCGGCTGTTCTGCAAGTCCGGGGCCAGTGCATTCTATGCCATTGGTCTGAAATGCCGGGGAATCGGAATTGCAGTCAAGCTGGAAGATGGAGCCTCCTCTCTCATACCCTATGTACTCCTCCGCGTTCTGTATTCGATGGAGGTCATTTCTGCCGATGAGTTGGCGGGTCTGACGGAATATCAGGATATGAACATTTACAACAACCACCATACCCCGGTGGGCCGAACAGAGCTGGTCTTCCATCTCCAGCCCGGAGAAAGCGGGAACTGAGAAAGGAGCGGTGTGCCAATGGGAAAGGACCTTACCAAAGGGTCCGAGTGGCGGCAGCTGCTTGGTTTCGCGCTCCCGATGATGGGCGCTCAGCTGCTGCAGGTAACATATTCCATGGTGGATGCCATCGTCGTGGGAAACTTCGTCAGTGCTGCCGCACTTGGTGCCGTCAGCGTACCCGGGCCTATTATTTGGATCGCCAGCGCCATCGCATCCGGCATGGGTACCGGCACCAACATTATTGTGGCCCAGTATGTGGGCGCAGAAAAGCACAAGGAAATCCGTTCTGCCGTGGTTACATCCATTCTGTTTTGCGGCATCCTGGGTGCTGCGCTCAGCATGATCTGCACGCTGCTCTCCGGGCCCATTGTTCATTCCTTCCTGCAAACGCCACTGGAGATGCAGCAGAATGCCGTGACCTATCTGGCCATTTACAGCATAGGCTTCTTCTTTCAGATGCTGTATCAGGTCTTTTATGGAATAACTCGGGCGTTTGGAGACTCGAAGGCATCCCTGCTTTTCCTGATGGTGGCAGCTCTGCTGAATCTGATCCTGGATCTGGGATTTATTATTGTACTGGATTGGGGGGTGGCAGGAGCGGCGCTGGCTTCTGTTATCGCTCAGGTCGGCTCTGCGGCTGCGGCATTCCTCTACCTAACGGTAAAATACCCCTCTGTTTCTCCCGTGGCAAGCCGGGCCAGGCTGGACAAGCAGCAGCTTGCCCTGATCATGCGTGTCAGTCTCCCGGTCACGTTTCAGATGGTGGTCCAGTCTGCCGGCTTTCTCCTGCTTCAGCGTATGGTCAACTCCTTTGGACCGGCCAGCATCGAAGGGTTCGCGGCTATGGGAAAGACAGAGGAACTGATGCACATCCCCATCATCTGCATCTCCACGGCTCTGGCCTCCTTTGTCGGGCAAAATATGGGCGCCCAGCAGGTGGAACGGGCTGAGCGGGGGATCCGATTTGCTTTGTATGGGATGCTGCTGCTTTCCGTCGTCCTGGGCGGAGTCATGCTGCTGTGTGACCAGTACATTCTGAGGCTGTTTAATATCACAGGCGATTCTTTGCTCCGTGGAAAAGAGCATATGGATGTCATGTGCCTTCTCCTGCCGGTGTTTACTGCCAATCGGGTGCTCAATGGCGCCCTTCAGGGTGCGGGAGATGTCCGCATTCCGGTTATATCCAGCTTTACCGACCTGACGCTCCGCCTGGTATGTACTGCCGTCCTTTCACTGACTCCGGTAGCATTTCGGGCTGTCTACCTGAGTACGCCGCCAGCATGGATCGCGGCTTGTCTGATTACGGTACTCCGGTTCCGCCAGGGACACTGGAAACATGTTCATATGATTGCTTAAACATTGGACTTCTTCACTTTCCAGAGCGTGGCCACGGTATCTGAAAATATTTAAGCGTAAAAAAATACTAGTGAACCGACCTAATAAACCGGTTCACTAGTATTCCTTTTATCAGAGGCTTGTCCATCTCCATTCCGGTCTGTCTGTATAGTTGAGGCGGTACGGCTAGCCAAGGAGAAAATGGACCAGAAAAACGTCTACTATACCAATCCCGCATTTGACACCAAGGCATAAAAACTGCCGGGGAGGCCTTGCCGCCTCCCCGGCATTCTTTTAACCATCCAGTTCCATGGCAAACAGGGCCGCACCCAAAGCACCATTGAGCTGTGCCTGGTCGGAGATCCGCAGTTCCGCCCCCAGCTTCCGCTGGATGGCCTGGGCCACACCTTGATTCTTGGACACGCCGCCGGTCATCATGTAGACCGGTTCACCGCCGATCCGGCGGCAGAGGGCATAGGTCTTGGAGGCCACCGACTCGTTCAGGCCGTGGATGATATCCGCCCGGGACTTGTTCTGAGCAATGAGAGAGACCACCTCCGACTCGGCGAACACCGTGCACATACTGGAAATGGTGATTTCCTCCTTCCAGTTCAGTCCGGCGGTGCTCATTTCATCCATGGAGAGCTCCAGCGTGCGAGCCATCAGCTCCAGGAACCGTCCGGTTCCGGCAGCACACTTGTCGTTCATGACGAAGTTGACCACATTTCCCTGCTCGTCCACCCGGATTACCTTGCTGTCCTGTCCGCCAATGTCGATGATGGTGCGCACCTCCGGATCCAGGAAGTGGGCACCTTTGGCATGGCAGGTAATCTCAGTAATGGACTTGTCTCCCTGCTGAATCGCGCTCCGTCCATAGCCGGTGGTGACGGTGGCAGAGATATCCTCCATTTTCAGGCCCGCCTGTTCCAGCGCCTGTTCCAGCGCCCGCTCGGCGCCAGCAGCGGCTCCCGCACCGGTAGGCAGAATTACCTGGGCCACAATATGCTTGTCTTTGTCCAGAATCGCCACATCTGTGCTGGTAGAACCGCTGTCGATACCTACATAGTATCCGTTCCCGTTCATTTGTTTCGTACCTCTTCTCTGTTCCTGGGGTGTCAGACTCTCGGCAAAGGCCTCCAGCCGAGTACGCAGCTGCCCGCTGCTCTGAAGGGTATAGTCCGACTCCACCTTCAGCATGGGCACACTCAGCTCCCGCCGCAGCTGGGAGTATTCAAATCCGTAATAGTCGCAGAACTTTACGGTGTGGTAGATGACCCCTTGAAGATGGGGATCCTGATAGAGACGTTTCCGCCCAGCGGCATCCGTCATGCGCATACACGGCAGCTGTCCCAGTAG
This sequence comes from Flavonifractor sp. HCP28S3_F3, assembly GCF_052065355.1. Classification (NCBI taxonomy): domain Bacteria; kingdom Bacillati; phylum Bacillota; class Clostridia; order Eubacteriales; family Oscillospiraceae; genus Flavonifractor; species Flavonifractor sp. HCP28S3_F3. The sequence goes on along the minus strand of NZ_JBQHUF010000001.1, from coordinate 492,705 downwards.
TTCCCCAGCATACCAATCCATCAGTTCGTCCATTCCGGTCAGATCGTCCGGCGGCGGACAAACGCTCCGGTTGTGTACGCAGGTATCGTTGCGCACGGGCAGAGGCATGGTCTGTTTCATCAGATCAAAGAGATCGTCCCCTACCCGGCCGCCCAGAACACTGAGATAGGGCTCTGAAGGGCGGGAAACCGGATGGAATACCTCACGAAAGCGCTGAAGCTGGAACTGAGTCCCCTTATAGGCCGCATATGCTTTTGCCAGCCGCAGCAGCTCTCGCTTGGTCTTTTCTCTGGCGCAGGCGTCTACACAGTGGAGCATGTCCATCATAAAGAGAAAATCCAGCTTTCCGTGAGCCAGCAGCACGTCGTAGGCGCTGCGAATGGTGTCACAACAGTTGACCAACACCAGCTCCTTGACCTTACCCTCCATACAGGCCTCAATAACGGCCTTGCCAAATCCACAGAGGTTGGGGTGGCTCACCTCGTCGCTGAGATCAAAGTTCTCCGGCATATAGTCCAGCACCTGACAGTCGCCGCCCAAGGCCTCCAGCAGTTCCACGGGGGTGTATTTACAGATATACCAGGTGGTACTCATACCCCTTCCCCCCTTTCCGCACGAAGCATCTCCACAAAGGCGTCCATACGGGTGGCCAGTTGGCCTTCGCCGCCGTGGCTGCGGTCGCAGCCGTCTCCGTCCAGCACCAGACAGGGCAGACCGGCCGCCTCGAACTGCTCCTTGGCCAGCTGTGCACCGCCCAGAGTGTGCTTACAGCCCCAGTGACAGAACCACACCACGCCGTCAGCCTTCACCTGACGGGCGGCTTCGATGCCCCGCTGGATGCGCCGGGTCACCGGCCCGTTGAAGGCGGAGTATACCACCCGCCGGGCCATGGCGTCATAGGGGTCTGAGGGATCGGCTTTGACAAAACCCTCAAAACACATGTCGCAGGCCACCACCTGCACCTCGGGATTAAAGTCGGTTACCCGACGGAGTGGCTCCACCCAGAAGGGTGTGGTGTGCATCCACAGCAGACGAACACCAGAAGCCGGGGGTGCACCGGAGATCTCCTTCAGACACTGGCTGGTATATGCCTCCGTTTCCGGCGTGCCCAGCAGCGTGTGGAGCGTAAAGGCGGAGAACATTTCCCCAGTCAGCTCTCCCAGGATCTTTTTATCGGCCCGAAGAGTCATATACTCGTTAAACTGGTCCATGCTGCGTTGACTGCGCGCCACCGCTTCGCTGAGCTGATCATCCGAGATCCGACGGCCTGTTTGCTTCTCCACAAAGCGGATCATCTCACGAAGCTGGTCCGCCACATAGCGCACCCCATCCTCATTGGGCTCATAGGGCACATCCACTACAAACTGCGGTACCTGAAAATACTCCGCCATGCGCCGGAAGGTGAGCAGATTGGCATCGCAGGCCAAGGTAGTGTTCAGGATGAAGCGAGGCTTGGGCATCAGGCCTTTTTCCGCCGCTCCGATAAAAATCTTGTGATAGGAACAGAAGGTCTCAGGCAATCCCTCACTCTCGGCGTAGTGCAGGAACTCCTGCTCTGCCTGGGTACCGGCCAAAAAGCAGCCAAATCCTTCGCAGGAGTATGGGTGCAGTCCCACTACTTGGAGCGGCTCACAGGGCAGGAACAAACTGACCATGGCAGCCCGCTCGGGTTGGGCCAGAGGTGCAATCATGGAGGTCATGGTCTGAACTGCTGCCATCTGGGCCGCCTTTGTAGTGTATTTTCCGGGTGCGGCCATAAGCTGAAGCTTTTTGGCGCGATAGCCGAAGCGTAGCAGACGGCGGGCTGCCAAGGGGTTTTTACGGCACTCCTTCTGTACGATCTCTCCAAACAGGGTAACGATATCTCCCATGGTTGTCCTTCTTCCTTAAGGTTTGCAGGTTCCGCAGGGAGAGTACCCCTGATCGAGCAGGTCCTGACGGGAACCAGTATAGTCCTGGCGGTTGGCTGGGCTCATACTCTCTACGCCAGAACAGGTAGGCAGGTGAAATTTCATGGAATTGGTATTGAGCACATAATGCTCCTCTTCAACCGCCGTTGTTTCAGTAGGTGACTCTGTAGGCTGAGAATCCGTCTCCAGCCAGCTGTCTCCGGTGGCGTAGTCGATAGCCACTCCAGGCTGAACATTGTAGACATAGACACAGAAACGTACCCCCTGGCCATTGTCCTCCACGCTCTCTGCCTCCATCACCACACCGCTGGCCAGCAGGTTCTGACCTTCGTAAATGGGCGTCACCCGGTAGAGCACATGGTTGTCCGTCTCCTGCACATAATCAGCCACCTGGTCCTCAAAGGGGAGCATGCCCTCCACGTTGAGATAACGGGTGCCGGTAATGAGGTTTTCCTCATTGGCGTTTTCACCTGCCAGCTGATAGCCAATCAGATGACAGCGGTTGTAGAGATATTTGCCGTCCACACAGTCGTACTTGACTGTGTGCCACCCGGAAGGCTTAACCTGGCCAATACTTCCCCGCTCCTCGGTGGGCATCAGATCGATGCCGATATTGGCATAGGCTGTCCCACAGCGGCCCAATTCATCCAGCGGGCTGTAGGTCTCAAAGGAATTGGTGGTAAAATCCTCCTCCGGGAAGTCCGGCTGATTCTCGTTGAGGATCACATAAGGCTCTCCGGAATAGTCCGGCAGATCGTCCAACGTATAGGACGGAGCAGAAACGGAGGTGGTGAGGGATTCACAGCCGCACAGCAGCGTGCAGAGCACAGTCAGAATGAGAAACCAGGCACGGGCTCGTTTCATGGAAGTAACCTCTTTTCCTAGGGATTCCTGAGCATTATAGCACATCGGGCAGCGGCGTGACAAACCAAAATAAAGTACCGGCCTGCTATAGCAGACCGGCACTTTGCCTATTGACCGTCCGATGTGCAGTATTCGTGTTTCAGAACACGCATCAGCGCGTACAGCCTGGGGTCTTTCAGAGAGTATCTGACATACTGGCCCTGCTTTTCAGCCTGAACAAGTCCGCCTTCCTTCAGGCGGTGGAGGTGCTGAGACAGGGCAGGCGCGGTGATATTGGGTACCTCCGCTGCCAACTCACCTACCGTCATAGGTCCCTCCATCAGGGCGCACAATAGGAGCAGGCGGTTTTCATTGGCAAGCTGCGCCATCAATTCCGAGATAGTTCTGGCCTGTGCCCGCATGGTATCATCTTTCATTTGCTGCACCCCCCACAGGAAGAGCAGCCGTTCCCGCAGACGGCCTGTTTCGGTTTCCCTGCCCGCAGACGGCAGATCAGCTGGGTCATAGTGCCCATGGGACAGAACACGCACCAGCTTCTCGGTTTGAACAGGACCATCACGATCAAACCAATCAGGGTAGAGGTAAGCATGATGCTGTAAAAACCAAAGGCGTACTGTGCTACCCAGGGAGCGAACAGCGTACCATGGTAGGCCCAGTGCCAGGGCAGACGGAAGGTCCAGAACAACTTGACGAACTGCCCCAGGTTCTGTGCCCCAGCGCCTACCAGGTAAGTGGTCCACAGCATCTGAAAGAACATGATGAAGAAAAAGATCAGAAAACCGTACCGGAATACTGGGGAGCGCATCCAGTGAGGGGTGGGTTTGTTTCGGGAGAGCTTCAGACGTCCGCCCAGCAGACCCAGGAACTGGCCTCGATCACAGTAGCGGTTGCAGTAGAGCTTGCTTCCACCAAAGATAGCGATAAGCAGTGGCAGACAGAAAAAGAGCATCCCCAGCCAGGCGAACAGGATGTTGAAGAAGCCAAGCCCCAGATAGATGGGAGTCACGATCCAGAGATAGTCATACCAATGCTTTTTCCTGTTCATGCCTGCTCCTCCCGCTCCATCAGAGAAATAGTGCCCGCCGGACACTCTTTCACGCATTTTCCGCAGCCCACGCAACGAACGCAATCCACTTGAGCCGTTACACCCCGCCACACGGCGATGGCAGACATAGGACAGACCTTCACACAACAGCCGCAGGCCACACAGTAAGCTGGATCTACCAGAGCAAAGCGCTTGGATGACATAGATGGATCCTCCAATAATTAAGTAATTAAGCAATTACTAATATATCAAAATAGAATATGGTTTGCAAGCCTTTTTTGTCGGTCTCCGCTGCGTGGATTGCGGTTTTTTTAAGATCCTTCTATAATAGGAACGAGGTGAACGACATGGACTATATGAAAATAGGGGCGTCTATCCGGCAGCTGCGTCGGGAACGAGCGTTGACCCAAAAGCAGCTGGCCGACGGGCTCCACGTCAGCCATAAGACCGTTTCCAAATGGGAGTGCGGGCAGGGCTGCCCGGATCCCGCTCTGTGGGAGGGATTGGCCGATTTATTAGGAGCAGACCTGCTCAAGCTGCTTCAGGGAGAACTGAGTGCTAACCGTCCGGACCCGGGCAATATGGCCAAGGTCCGTTTTTATGTCTGCCCCGTGTGTGGGAATCTGCTGACAAGTACAGGCGACTGTGGTATCTTCTGCTGCGGCCGAAAATTGGAGCCGCTCTCCCCTGCTGCCGAACCAGAACAGTTAAACGTGAAAGTGGAAGAAATGGACCTGGACTACTACATTTCCTGGGATCATCCTATGCAAAAGGACCACTTTTTGCGCTTTGCCGCTTATGTTCAGGACGACCGGGTGCTGCTCATCCGGCTTTATCCCGAACAGGAACCAGCGGTGCGTATCCCTGCCAGCCGACGGGATGGTATGCTCTATTTATACTGCACCAGGCACGGACTGCAAAAACATAAACTAAAATTCTAAAAAACAGCCCCGGAAGCATTTGCTTCCGGGGCTGTTTTTATTCGGAGAGCAGCTTCATCAGCTCATCCTCTGTCAATACAGGAATGCCCAAGTCATTGGCCTTTTTCAGCTTGGAGCCAGCGGCCTCACCTGCCACTACATAGCTGGTCTTTTTGGAGACCGAACCAGAGACCTTGCCGCCCTGAGCTTCAATAAGGGCGGCGGCTTCTTTCCGGTCCATTGTAGGCAGTGTGCCGGTGAGAACGAAGGTCTTGCCTGCCAGCCTGTCCCCAACCGGAGCCTCAGTACTGTCAAAAGATACCCCGGCCTCCCGAAGGGTTCGGATGAGATGCTGGCTCTGGTCATTGGCAAACCAGTCCAACAGACTTTTTGCCGTGATGCCGCCGATATCAGGCACAGCGGTCAGATCCTCTTCTGTGGCGGTCATCAGGGCATCCAGGGTACCGAATCGGGCAGCCAGTACCTTGCCTGCCTTTTGACCCACCTGCCGGATGCCGAAGGCAAACAGCAGACGGCCCAGACCGGCGGACTTGGATTTCTCGATGGCGGTCATCAGATTCTCCGCGCTCTTTTTGCCCATCCGCTCCAGAAGTTCTACGTCTCCGGCATGCAGCTGGTACAGGTCTCCGGGACCCTTTACCAGCCCGGCACCCACCAGGCTCTCTACCACAGCAGGTCCTAGGCCCTCAATGTCCATGGCATCCCGGCTGGCAAAGTGGACGATGTGCCGCAGTCGCTGAGCAGGACACTCGGCGCCGGTGCAGCGGATATGTGCTCCGTCCTCGTCACGGGCCACCGGAGCGCCGCATACCGGGCAGTGGTCGGGCAGATGGTAAGGTACCGTGCCCTCCGGGCGCTTCTCCTTCAGAACAGATACGATCTCTGGGATGATCTCCCCCGCCTTCTGTACCAGCACCGTATCACCAATGCGGATATCCTTCTCGGTGATGAAATCCTGATTATGAAGCGTGGCGTTGGTGACAGTTGTTCCTGCAAGGCGAACAGCCTTTACAACCGCTTTGGGCGTGAGAACGCCGGTCCTGCCTACCTGAACCACAATGTCTTCTACTACGCTCTCCTTCTGCTCGGGTGGGTACTTGTAGGCCGCCGCCCAACGGGGAAATTTGGCGGTGGAGCCGAGAACCTCACGTTCTGCAAGGTTATTTACCTTTACGACTGTGCCGTCAATATCAAAGGGAAATTCCTCCCGGCTGTCCCCCATGGCGGCGATGCGCTCCGCAGCCTCCTGAATCGTGGAACAACTGTAATGTGGAATCACTTTAAAGCGCTGCTCCTGCAAGTACTTCAGGGTTTCTGTATGAGTGGTAAAGGTTTTTCCCTCCGCCCACTGAATATTGAACACTCGGATATCCAGTTTGCGAGAAGCGGCGATCTTGGGGTCCAGCTGCCGCAGGGAACCGGCGGCAGCGTTGCGGGGATTGGCAAAGAGAGCTTCCCCCTTCAGTTCCCGGTCGGCGTTAAGCTGTTCGAAGATTTTTTTGGGCATGAATACCTCGCCGCGAACAATGAGGGATGGCAAAGCCTCCGGCAGACGCAGCGGGATGGAAGGAATGGTCTTGAGGTTTTCCGTTACGTCCTCTCCTACCTGTCCATCACCCCGAGTAGCACCTCGGATAAACAATCCGTTTTCATATTCCAGAGCCACAGAAAGTCCGTCCACCTTAGGCTCCACATCGTACTCCACACCAGCCGCTAGGGTCTCACGTACCCGTTGGTCGAAGTCACTCAGCTCTTCAAAGGAGAATACATCCTGAAGACTCTCCAGGGGGACCCGGTGGTGAACCTCAGAAAAACCATCGGCTACCTTGCCGCCCACCCGCTGGGTAGGCGAATCAGGCGTCACCAGCTCCGGATATTTGGCCTCTAGCTCCTCCAGGCGGCGGAGCTTATGGTCAAAGTCGTAGTCGGACATGCTGGGATTATCCAGCACATAGTACTCATAATTGGCCTGCTCCAGTTCCCGGCGCAGGTTTTGAATCTCCTGTTTCTCGTCCATAGCGGACCTCCACTTGGAATTTTCGGGTCAAATTTGGCACCATTTTACCCAGAAGCAGGGCCAACAGCCCGCCCAGGAAGGCACCTGAACTATTCAGGATCAAATCGTCAACATCGGTAGACCGGCCAGCAAATAGCTGCAGAAACTCTATGGAAAAGGAACTGCAAAAACCCACCAGCAGGCCTTTCCACCATTTGGGACGGCGCCACAGCAGGTTCGGGAAAAAGCCCATTGGCAGGAAAATGAGGGCGTTGGCCATCATCATATAAAGCCCCCACTCACCAAGAGTGATGTCTGTCCGAAACAGGGTCGGCATCCATTGGATATTGGAAACAGACTGGGACAGCGGAATGAACGGCCACAGCACCCCCGAGCCGGAGAACGCATCCTGCCAGTGACGCATAGTCCAGAAACCTGAGGGAAATACGGTGAGGGACGCTAGGCCTGTACAGAACATCACAAAGAGGAACAGGGCCGTCTCACGGATCTTACCGCTGCTCAGATGGTTTTCATGCAGCTTTCTTTGGCGGGCGGGCAGCAGGATCAAAAATACGGCCCCTCCGATCACCATGCAGGGCAGCATTTCCGCAATATAGTCCAGAGTGATTTCCCAATACCACAGCAGTGTATCCATTGTACATTCCCCCTTTTCCCTCATTGTAGCAGAAAGAAAAGGGCGGTATCTGTGCCTTCCCTTGTAAATTTCTTGCGATTTTCTTACGAGCCAACCGAAGGCATCTCCAGATAGGTGTCAGGTACCTGTCCAAGCAGTAAAGTCTCCGCCACGCATACCTCTGCGCTCACCTGGGTCTCCGTCTTTCCGCCAGGTATAAGGAGGGTGATGTCAACCTGTACGTCCAGCATGACTTGGTGCAGGGTCTGGTTGATCCCTTCCGAGGTAAACACGTTTCGAAATTCCGCCGTGGGTGTGGCAGCTGCCAGAACCTGCACTGGCAGATCCGGTCCCCAATCGGAGGCGGTGGACAGTCCCGTTATGCTGCCCAGGGGAATCCCCAGATCCTCGCTGTTCAGGGAATCCACTTTCGCCAGTACAGTCTGCAGGATCTGGTTGCGCAGGGCGTTCATCTTGGCAGAATTCGTGGAGAGAAGGGTTACCTGTCCGTTGCTATCCCGCTCTAGACTCACCAGGTCTTGATAAGCTACAGCCTCCGCCGACAGGGTCTCCATCACTGCATCATTGATGATGCCGATAACTACATTTTCTGTCTTTGCCTGGGCCAGAGTGGTAACCACCGGCCGCAGAGCATTGTCAAGGGCGGCGATGGCCAGCAAAGCCAGCCCTACACCCAGAAGGGCCGACAACAGCAATCCCCTGCTTCGCCGAACAGCCGAACCTCGGTGCTTTACTTGCGGCATACGAAGCCAGGGACGGTACCTGGGTCTGGTCATAGCCTCACCTCCTATGGGAGGCTATGCAATACCTGCTTGCCCTTATGCCTGGGCGCGCAGCAGTTCCTCCACCGCCAGCATGATCCCTGCCTTGCCGCTCTCATAGGTCAGACCACCCTGGAAATAGGCGGTGTAAGGCTCCCGCATGGGGGCGTCACAGGACAGTTCAATGGAGGCACCCTGAATAAAGGCACCTGCTGCCATGATGACGGGACAGTCGTAGCCCGGCATATCCCAAGGCTCCGGGGTCACATAGGAGTCCACCGGAGCGCCGAACTGGATACCCTTGCAGAATTTTTTCAAAGGCTCGGGATCGCCAAAATGGATCATCTGGATAATGTCGTGGCGCACCGCGTCAGAGGCCGGGTCCACCTGATAGCCAAGCAGCTCCATCATGCGGGCGGCAAAAACAGCTGTTTTCACCGCCTGAGCGGTGGTATGGGGGGCAAGGAAAAGGCCTTGATAGAGACTGCGATTGCTGCCAAAGGTGGAGCCGCACTCTTTGCCGATGCCGGGGGTGGTGAGCCGCATGGCCGCGCCTTCTACCAGATCATGCCGCCCAGCGATGTAGCCTCCTGTAGGGGCCAGACCGCCGCCGGGGTTCTTAATGAGAGAGCCCACCACCAGATCGGCACCCACCTGGGTGGGTTCGACGGTCTCCACAAATTCACCGTAGCAGTTGTCGACCAGCACCGCTGCATTGGGATTGTTGTCCTTGACCACCTTGGCCAGTTCTCCGATCTTGGCCACGGACAGAGAGTCCCGGGTGGCATAGCCGCGGGAGCGCTGGATCAGCACGGCCTTTACTCGGGGATCCTTTACCGCCTCCGCCAATCCCACAGGGTCGGGAGCATTGTCAACCAGATCTACTTGTCTATACTCGATTCCGTAGCTTTTCAGAGAGCCAGGACCCTTGTCCACTACGCCGATGACCCCCAGCATGGTGTCGTAGGGAGCACCCACAGCGGATACCAGAACATCCCCCGGCTTCAGTGCTCCAAACAGGGCGCAAGAGATGGCATGGGTGCCGTTGACGAACTGTACCCGCACCAGTGCGTCCTCTGTATGGAACAGATCTGCAAAGATCAGGTCCAGGGTGTCCCGCCCCAGATCGTCATAGCCATAACCAGTGGTTCCTGCAAAGTGTGCCTCAGATACCCGGTGCTTCTGGAAGGCGGCCAGCACTTTGGCAGTATTCTCCTCCGCGATGGCATCGATACGGTCAAATTGAGGACGGATATTAGCCTGGGCCTGAGCAGCCAGGGCTTTCACTTTATCACTTATCTGTAAAGACATATTCCTTTAACCTTCCTGATATCTCTATATTTCTTAATCCAGCTTGGCCTGGGCAAAGGCCGCCGTCAGGTCGGCACAGGCCTTGATGTCATCCAGGTCAGCCATTTCCTGAGGGGTGTGGATATACCGGGTGGGAATGGAGATACCGCCGGTATAAACGCCCGCCCGAGTCTGGTGGATGGCTCCGGCATCGGTGCCGCCAGCTTTCAGGATATCCTTCTGGGCGGCGATCCCTTGCTCTTTGGCCAGGGCCTCCAGCTTGGCTACCACTGACGGGTGGCAGATGACGGAACTGTCCATCACCTTGATGGCGGCACCCTTCCCTGCTACGCTGGAACACTCGTGAGGAGCGTCAGGGATATCGTCAGAATCGGTGACGTCCACGGCGATGCCGTAGTCCGGATCAATGCCGTAGGCAGCCGTGCGGGCGCCCCGGATGCCCACCTCCTCCTGAACGGTAAAGACAAAGTAGAGATCGTTTTCCGTCTCCTTCAGCTGTTCCATCGCCATCAGCAACACCACGCAGGCGATGCGGTCATCCAGATAAGGGGACACGATCCGGGAGCCGCTCACAAAGGCTGTGGTATCATAGACAGCGGTATCCCCCACCTGCACCATGGACTTGGCCTCCGCCTCGTCCCTGGCACCGATATCCAGGTAGAGGTCATCCAGCTTCATCTCCTTGGGGTCGGTCTTGCCCGGACAGGCTACCACACCCCGCACCCCATTCTTGAATCGGATAGGAGTACCCAGCACTTCATGCGCAGACAGGCCACCAATACGACCAAAGCGCAAAAAACCCTTTTCGTCAATATGGGTGACGATAAAACCGATGGAATCCATGTGGGCGGCAAACATGACCTTTTTGCCGCTTCCCTTCTTATGGCAGATCAGGTTACCAAGGGTATCGGTAGTGATTTCGTCTACAAAGGGAGCTGCCAGTTTTTCGATAGCCTGAGCCACCTGGCTCTCGTTGCCCGAGGGCCCATGACAGGCATTCAGCGCCTGCATTGTCGCTAAAATATCCATTTCTTAAACCTCCTTGGCCACATCGTGGATCAGCGCTCTTGCCAGAGCCAGCACCGCATCCAGATCGCTGACACAGGCCAGGCTGGCAGGTGCGTGGATATAGCGCACCGGTGCGGAGAGCACCGCGGTACGGACGCCGGCCTTGGTGCGCTGGATGGCGGAGGCGTCGTTGGAACCGGACACAAATTGCTTGAGCTGCCAGGGAATGTGCTTTTCCTCTGCCAGGGCCCGGAGTCGCTCAAACAGGCCGCGATCCGCAATGGAGCCGCGATCCATAAAGGTGAGTACCGCGCCCTTGCCCAAGGCGCACACCTTCTGATGAGGTGCGCTGTCCGGCAGGTCGGCGGCGGTGGTGCCTTCCACCACCAGGGCCAGCTCCGGCGTTACGGAAAAGGCCGCGCCGAAAGCGCCCCGGGTACCCACCTCCTCTTGAGCGGTAAAGACGAAGGTGCAGTCCATAGGCAGTTCTTCCTTTAACAGGGAAAGCAGTACCGCACAGCCGATCCGGTCATCCAGAGCCTTGCCTTTCAGCAGACCGTCGCCAAACAGTTCGGGCTGGGTGGTAAAGACTGCTACATCCCCCAGGCTGACCAGCTTTTCTGCTTCTTCCCTGTTCTTGGTGCCGATGTCGATATAATAGTCATCCAGCTTGGGAACGTTCTTTTCCTCGTCCCGGCTCACTAAATGGTAGGCCTTCAGCCCAATGATACCGGGAAGACGGTCAGGACCCACCAGCACCGGCTTGCCCAGCAATACCCGCCGGTCAATAGAGCCTACAGTGCTGAACTTCAGGTAGCCGTCATCCGTGATATGGCGGATCATCAGGCCTACTTCATCCATGTGAGCACATAGCAGCAGCTTGTTTCCTGCCGCCTTTGTACCCTTCTTGAACACGATCAGATTGCCCAGCGCGTCGGTACGGATCTCCTGGGCATAGGGTGCGGCCTCCGCATTCAGGAAGTCCCGCACCTCATCTTCCCAGCTGGACACGCCGCTGAGGGCGCTCAGTCTCATGACCAGGTCTTTCACAGCGGCCACTCCTTTCCCAGATCCTCAGTAAATGCTGCCAGCAGCTGGGCAGTCTGCTCCAGATCGCTGAGCGACAGAGTCTCAATGGGGGTATGCATATACTTCAGCGGCAGAGAAAGCACCGAAGTGGCCACGCCCTCCCGGCTGATCTGCATCTCCCAGCCGTTGGTGCCCGTGTGGCCGGACATAACCTCCTGCTGGTAGGGAATTTTCCTTTCCGTTGCCTTGTCCAGCATGCGTTTGGTCATCCAGCGCGTCATATTGGGACCCACGCCGATGGCCGGACCACCGCCCAAGGTAAAGGTTTTATCTGCGGGCCCGTCAGGGGTGCGGCCATGGGTCACGTCCACCGCCACGCAGCAGTCAGGCTGTACCGACCAGGTACCTACCGTGGCACCTGCCCCGGAAACCTCTTCCCGGGTGGAGCCCATTACATATACGTCCACGTCCAACTGCTTATCCGCCAGCAGCTCCATAGCTCGCAGCAGGACGGCAAAGCAGGAACGGTCGTCCATGGCCTTGCCGCACATCTGCTCTGCTCCCAGGGCAAAGCAGCTGCCCCGGTACACCACCGGAGTACCCACAGGGATTCTGGTCTCTGCCTGCTCCTGGGACAGACCTACGTCGATACGCAGGTCTGCAATAGGAATGGACTTATTCTCCGCGTCTCCATCGTGGAGATGGGGCGGCTGACAGGCCACCACACCGGGCATGGGTGGCTGGGTCAGGACCCATAGCTCTCGGCCGGGCAGCATCCGGGGGTCCACTCCGCCAATGGAGCGAAAGCGCAGGAAACCGTCTTCTACGCCGGTGACCAGCAGGCCGATCTCGTCCAGATGGGCGTCCAGCAGCAGCTTTTTGGCCCCAGGACGGCCACAGCGGCGGACACCGATCACATTCCCCATCCGGTCAATACTGACTTCGTCCACCAGCGGCTCCAGCAGCCGGGAGGCCGTCTGGGCTGCCGGTCCCTCAAACCCGGAGGGAGCTGTGCATCCGCACAGCTCCTCCAGGATCTTTTTGATATCCAACAGAATGTTCACTCCTTCATGATGTTACGACAGACCATAGATGATCTTCTTAAAAGCAGCGCCCCGCTCCATAAAGTTCTTAAACTTATCAAAAGAGGCACAGGCGGGAGACAGGATCACTACATCCCCTGGCTTGGCCGCCCGATGGGCCGCCAGCACGGCCTCCTCAAAATCGTCGATCACTGTGATGGGAAGCTGGGCAGGATCATATCCAGGTGCCCCTTCCACCGCAGCACGGATCTTGGCGGAGGTATCGCCTGTCAGGAACAGTTCCTTGACATGTTCTATAACTTCAGGGCCAAGCACGTCAAAGGGGATGTGCTTATCATAGCCGCCTGCAATCAGAATGACTTTTTGCTGGAAGGAGCGTAGACCGGCGATGGTGCGGGACGGGCTGGATGCGATGGAGTCGTTATAATATTTAACACCGTTCAGGGTACGTACCAGCTCGATCCGGTGCTCCACACCGGCAAACTTTGCCGCGAACTCCCGGATCACCTGGTCAGGAATCAGACCGTCCAGAGCGGCAATGGCAGCCATGTAGTTCTCCACGTTGTGGTCACCGGGCAGCAGGATATCCGCCACCGGCAGAACAGGCCGTTCGTGCATGGCGTTGCGCACCCAGATGACACCGTCCTTGAGGAATACGCCCTTTTCCAGCTCCTGACGACGGCTGAAGAAGGTCACGCGGCCCGGCGCTTCGGGGGCAAAGCTGCGGGTGATCTCGTTGTCTTGGTTGAGCACCAGCAGGCCCTCGGATCCCTGATGGAGGAAAATATTCTTCTTGGCGTCCACGTACTCCTCCATGGACTTGTGTACGTCCAGGTGGTTGGGAGCCAGGTTGGTGACCACAGCGATATCAGGGCTGCGATCCATGGTCATCAGCTGGAAGGAGGACAGTTCCAGAACTGCCACATCTCCCTCCTCCATACCGTCCACATCGGGCAGCAGAGGTCTGCCGATATTTCCGCCTACGTATACCGTCTGTCCAGCTGCTTTCAGCAGTTCGGCGATAATGGTAGTAGTGGTGGTCTTGCCATCACTGCCTGTTACAGCGATGATCTTGCAGGGGCAGACCTGGAAAAATACCTCCATCTCAGAGGTGAGGATAGCCCCCCGCTGGAGGGCCTCCACCAGCTCGGGCAGATCGGGCCGCATACCCGGTGTGCGGAAGATGACCTCGAAATCCAAATCCTTCAGATAGTCAGGTCCCAGTTTGAGCGTGGCGCCCAGACTCTCCAGCTCCTCCGCCAGTCCGGCAAAGGATTCCTTGGCCTTCTTGTCGCAGGCGGTGACCTTTACTCCGGCCCGCAGCAGCATTTTGATCAGCGGGGTGTTGGACACGCCAATGCCGATAACGGCCACCCGCTTGCCCTTCAGTCCTGCCAGATATTCCTGTATGGTGGAACGCTTCATAACAGTTCCTCCCTTTTCATAGTTTAACCAATTTATTATATCCTACTTGAAGGGGAAATTCAATCAGGATCAGCTTTTCTCCATGGTCAAGATAAGTACCGAAATAGAAAACTCCGTTGGTTTGATGAAACATACCTAACCAGAGCGCCAGTCTTGCAAAAGACTGGAAAATATTATATGATAAAAACACAATATATTAGAGTAATTCTTCGTCTATGCGGAAAAGGAGGCGCTGTTATGGGAACATATGAAACTGTATTGACCGTCCTGTTTTTCGTGTTTGCCCTGCTTCTACTCATCAGCGGCGTCCGAACCTACGGGAGGGCCAGGAGTGCGGACGAAGGTTCTCGAAAAAAGGCGTTCCGTCATGCGGCACAGCCACTGCTGTTTGCGGTTATCTTCATTTCGGCTGCCCTTTGGATCCTAACCAGGGCTGGGTGGCTGATGCTCATCGTGTCCCTGATTGCAGCAGCGGCCATAGGGGTTTCCGTTGGAGGAGGCCTCGGCGAATTTATTCGGAAACAGTATTGAAGCGGGAGCGGCTTTTGATTTGACAATCGAGCAGGAATACGGTAAAATACCCTACGCAAGCAAGCTGGACAGCCGCGCGGCCGGGGCGAAAGGCCCGGTTGTGAGGAAAGTCCGGGCTCCACAGGGCAAGGATAACGGGTAACACCCGCCGGGGGCGACCCCAGGAAAAGTGCAACAGAAATAGACTGCCGGCCTTTGGCCGGTCAAGGTGGAAAGGCGAGGTAAGAGCTCACCCGATGGCGTGCCAAGCGTCCATCGCTGTAAACTCTATCCGGAGCAACGCCGTGGAGGGACATAAGGCTGGCCCGGCCGTCCCGAGGAGGCGGCTTGAGCGTACCGGCGACGGTGCGTCGAGATAGATGGCTGTCTTAAATGACAGAACCCGGCTTACAGGCTTACTTGCAGATACAGCGGCCCGGAGCACAGCGCTCCGGGCCGTTTTTTATGGAAATATCCTTGACACTTACCTTACGTCAGATGCTACACTGACTTTTAGCAAAGGAGGCAAGGACATGAAGATGAAGGAAATCTGTGAGGCTACCGGGCTTACAGAGCGGGCAGTCCGCTTCTATGTACAGGAACAGCTGGTAATGCCTCACACCCAGCGCCGGGGCGGCCGTACCTGGCTGGATTTTTCAGAGACCGACGTGGAGCGCCTCCGGGCCATCGCGGTTTTACGAAAGGCTGGCTTTACCATTGAAGAGATCCGTTCCATGGGGCTGGACTATCAAAAGAACGCACCGGCTGCTGCATTCGCTCTGCGGCAGCGCCTTCGGGCGGCTATCGATTCTTATGAGAGGGTGAGCAGCGCAGATGCTGCGCAGGCTGACAACCTTGAAAACTATGCCGCCCTGTTAGAGCGTGAGGTTGCCTGCCGAAACCTGCCCTCCACCGATCAGTACAGTCCGGCCGCCCGGCTGAACTGGGAATCCATCTGGGAGAATCTGTGCATGATCCTGGCGGTGATCCTGGCCTTGCGGCTGTACGCCTGTCTGGTGAACGCTCTGTCCGGCTTCTCCGACTTGTTCTTCTATGCCTTTATGAATATACTAGTGTTGATTCTGCCCTTTGTGATATTTGTCCTGCCCATCGCCCTGGTGCTGGGCAGCAAGGCGGGCAAATGGCTGTACCAGCACTTTGAATATATCCCGTAAAACAGAGGCCGCCCCTGTCATATGACAGGGGCGGTGGTTGTTAGTCATCCTCTCGGTGGATGGTAAGCTTTTTCTGAATCTCCCGCAGATGAACGCGGGCAGCCTCAGCCTGCTGCAGGCCATGCTCCAAATCAGTTCGTACATCCTCACGGGTGTCCTGGGCTATATGTTTCAGTTCCTGTTTGACCTGCTTGGCTGCCTGCTTATATGCCTTCCGTGCATCACGCAACTGCTGGGTCAAATGACCAGGACGAGCCTGGAGGTTCGGGTACGCCTGATGGATACGGCGGATCAGCAGGTTCCGGTCATGGAGCAGGGCGTGGACCTGCTTGCTGATCTCCTCTGTGTTGTCTCCTACCTGGCCATCGATCTCCCGACGCACCACGCCCATCAGGAAATGGGCTGTGATGTAGTCGGCAACCATAAGCGCAATTACACCCAGTGCAGTCAGTCTGAGGACCTGTGGATCCCATTCTTCCATCCAGTGGAAAAATGCAGGATCGATGACGTGAACGATGACCACGCAGGCCGCTCCAAAGAGAAGCAGGTTGCCGATCCAGATCCGGCCATGCAGGTTCATGGGCTTCTGACTATAGTCCCACCAACGAGCGTGGAATCGTTTCTCCATATACCAGGAGGTGAAATATTCCAGGGCTCCGCAGAGCACCATGCCTGCCAGGAAGGTCTCGCCCAGTGTTCCCCGACGGACTGCCAGTCCGCCCACCACCAGGGTGACCGTCACTACGCCCCAGCCGTAGATGGGGCAATAGGGGCCGATGAGAAAGCCCCGGTTGATGAAACGGTGAAATTGGATGTACTTCAGAGTGACCTCCATCACCCAGCCGAGGCAGGAGAACAGGAAAAACTCCAGCACCAGCATCCATAACAGCGACAGATCCATGCTTACCCCTTTCTCATTAAAACGGAAAAGCGGGAAAGCCTGGGGCTTTCCCGCTTTTTAAATCCATTGGAACTCAGTCCTGATCCCAGTTGTGCCAGACGTTCTGCACGTCGTCATTGTCCTCCAGCAGGTCAATGAGTTTCTCCATATTCTTGATGTCGTCCTCATTTTCCAGCTTGACGTAGTTCTGAGGCACCATCTCCACGGCAGCCTGGACGAAGGTATAGCCCTTCTCCTCCATGGCGGCCAGCACGGTACCGAAGGAGTCGGGATCAGTGTAGACCTCAAACACCTCGTCCTCCACCTGCATGTCGTCGGCGCCGCAGTCCAGCGCGTCCATCATGACGGTATCCTCGTCCAGATCCTCTTTCTCAATGACGATCACGCCCTTGCGGTCAAAGGACCAGGACACACAGCCGGTAGCGCCCAGGCCCTTGCCGTACTTGTCCAGCAGATGGCGCACTTCGGGGGCGGTGCGGTTACGGTTGTCGGTGAGGGCGTCCACGATAACAGCCACGCCGGAGGGACCATAGCCCTCGTACACCACGTTCTCATAGCTGTCGGTGTTGCCGGAGCCCAGAGCCTTGTCGATGGTGCGCTTGATGTTGTCGTTGGGCATGTTGGCCGCCTTGGCCTTGGCGATAACGGTGGCCAGACGGGAGTTGTTGTTGGGGTCGCCGCTGCCGCCGGTCTTGACGGCCACGATCATCTCGCGGGCGATCTTGGTAAAGATCTGAGAGCGCTTGGCGTCGGCCGCGCCCTTGGTCTTCTGGATATTATGCCACTTGGAATGTCCTGACATTGGTACTCGTTCCCTTCCTCGTCGAAAATCAGCGCATCTAGTTTATCACGTTTGCTCCCGCTTGGCAACCCCTCACAGATAGGAAAAGGCCTCTTTATGCCGCTGTGTGGTCAGGATCTCCACTTTGGGGAAACCAGAGGCCAGCCATTTGGCCAGCACAGGCACCACAACCTGTTCGGTAGGATAGTGGCCGGCATCAATGAGATTGACTCCCAGGGCCTTGGCGTCCAGGAAGCCGTTATACTTCACATCGGCGGTCACAAAAGTATCACAGCCCATAGCCAGAGCGTCTTTCAGCATGTCAGCGCAGGCGCCGCCACCCACTGCCACCCGGCGCACCGGGCGGCGGGCATCCACATAGCGCACACCGTTGGCACCCAGAGTCTCTTTCACAAATGCCGCAAAGGCAGGGGCATACAGGGGAACGCCGGCGGTATTGCCCACCCGGCCAATGCCGTAGGGCCGGCCAGAGGCATCCACGCCGTCCTGGTTGAGCTGCTCGATCTGTACCAGTCCCAGCTTCTGAGCCAGGGCATCGTTGACGCCGCCGTGTACTGCATCCAGATTGGTATGGGCACAGATAGCGGCGATCTGATGCTCTGCCAGAGACAGCAGGGTACGACCGGTGGGGTCGCCGTCAGTGATGGACTTGGCCGGGAAGAAAATCACCGGGTGATGAGAGACGATCAATTGGCATCCCAATTCCGCTGCTTCTGCCGCCACCTCCTCCGTGATATCCAGGCTCACCAGCAGCTTGTCCACCCGCCGGTCTCCCCTGCCCACCAGAAAACCGGCATTATCAAAGTCCATCTGCAGCGAAAAGGGAGCCAATCCGTCCAGATATTGATAAATCTCTCTTACTGTTGCCATGTTGCCCATTCCTCCTTTAGATGGAGCAAATCCTGATAAAGACGCTCCATTTCTGCCAAACGTCCATCCTCGGCCGCCCGTGCGGACCGCCGCAGTCCCTCCAGCGCCCGGCTGCTCTGAGTCATCAAACGGTCCAAATATTCTGCCCGCAGAGGTGCATTGTCACTTTGCTGCTGCCGTCCTGCCCAAAGTTCACCGGCCGACAGCGGCGCCATCTGCCCCACTGTCACCTGGAAGGTGACATACAGGGTATCCCCTTCTTTGCTCAGCACCTCGCGGCAGATGACGTAGCCGTGGCTCTGCAGCCAGCTCCGCAGTTCCGGCTGGGCGCTCATAGGTTGGAGCAAAAGCAATTTTTCTCCGCTCTTCGTCCAGGGCGCCGCAGCCAGGATCTCCGCGATAGTCTCTCCGCCCATACCGGCGATGGAGATCACATCCGCCTCTTCCTCCCCCACGCCGGACAAGCCGTCGCATAGGCGAAAGCTCATATAATCCCCAAGCCCATATTTCTCCGCCGTCAGTCTGGCGCGCTCCAGTGGCCCTTCCCGCAGATCGGCAGCGATGGCACGATCGATCACACCGTGCAGGATTAACCATGTCGGCAGATAGGCGTGGTCTGTTCCAATATCCGCCAGCTTTGCGCCTTTCGGCACCATATCCGCTACTGACCGCAGGCGTGGCGAGAGTTCAAAGGTCCGCATCGGTATCTCCTCCTGATAAAAAAGGAGCGGCTGTACCGCTCCTTTTTTATTGCGTTTTTACTGGGCGGCGCCAACGCTGGCGTTGATTTTGGCCAGCAGCTCGTTCACGTCCACACCGTGCACCATGCAGGCTTCCTCCACGGTCTCGCCGCGGGAGGAGGGGCAGCCCAGGCAGTGCATGCCGATAGACAGGAAGATAGGAGCAGTCTCAGGGGCGATGTCCAGGATGTCGCCGATGATGGTATCTTTGGTAATCTGAGCCATGGGGTAATACCTCCAAATTTCTAGGATATCGGTAGTATATCCTATTTTCCGTTGTTTGGCAAGAGATTGTTGCAATTTCCGCAAAGAAAAAGGGCGCCCGGATGGGCGCCCTTTCGTGTGCGGCTTAGTGCTGCTCGCCGCGCATGCGAGCGAAGCAGTCGCTGCAGTACACAGGACGGTCGGACTTGGGCTCGAAGGGAACCTTGGCCTCGCCGCCGCAAGCAGCGCAGGTAGCGGTGAAATACTCGCGGGGGCCGCGGGAAGCAGCCTTGCGAGCGTCACGGCAAGCCTTGCAGCGCTGGGGCTCGTTCTGGAAGCCGCGCTCAGCGTAGAATTCCTGCTCACCGGCGGTGAACACGAACTCCTGGCCACATTCCTTACATACCAGAGTCTTGTCTTCGTACATGATGATACCCTCTCTTTGCTTCTTTGCCCAGATCCTCCGGAACATCCGATCGTGCTGGGACAGTTGTAATATGCGTTCAGCTTGCGCTGAAGTCGCCAGATGAAGAGTGCTGCGCCAGCTTCCGACGGATTCGCTGGACAGCGTTGTCCACCGACTTGGGGGACTTGTTTACCTCGGCCGCAATCTCGGAGTAGGACAGACCGTTCAAATACAACCTGAGTATGTTCGCTTCAAAGCCGGATAACTGGCCATGGAGCGCTTTCATACGTTCACGGAACGCCTCTCTGCTCAGGAAGATCTCCTCCGGGTCTTCCGCCTGGCGGCCGGGTGTACCGCAGGCAAAACGCTCACCGGATCCGCAAAAAAGAGGGGTTTCAAATGAAACAGAGTTGTTCAGCGGTGTGTGCTTATCTCTTGCTGCTGCTTTGACGGCGGAGAACAGCCGGTTCTTCACACAGACCTCCGCATAGGTCCGAAAGGACGCCGCCTTGTCCGGATCATATTCCCGGATGGCACCCAGCAGACCTACCATTCCCTCCTGAATCAGATCCTCGCTGTCACCGCCCGCTAAGAAATAAGGCCGGGCGCACATCCGCACCAAGCGGTTGTAGCGTACAACAAGGGTCTCCTCCGCCCTGCGGTCACCTGCAGCAGCTTGCGCACACAGGGATTCATCACTGGGCTCGTGAGGGTTGCTTTGTTCTAGTATCATGCCGTTTCTCCTTGCAACATTATAAGCGTCATTCCGTCGTTTTGTCAAGCATTAACGAAAAATATTTCCAAATGCTCAGTAATTTTTTATCACATTTGCCAAGCACTCTGCAATTTTCTGTGCATCCGCCTGGCTGCTCGCCTCTACCATCACCCGGATCAGGGCTTCCGTGCCGGAGGGGCGTACCAGAACCCGGCCGGAACCAGCCAGAGCGGCCTCCTGCTGAGCCACTGCCTCCTTAATCTCCTGGGCGGCCATGATAGCCTCTTTCTTGGCCTTATCGGCCACAGGCACATTGATCAGTACCTGAGGATAGCGCTTGCAGCCCTCCACCAGCTGGGAGGCCTTCTTGCCCGAGCGATGGAGCAGCGCCAAGAACTGCAGCGCAGTAAGCTGGCCATCACCGGTAGTGGCGTACTTGCGGAAAATGGTATGGCCGGACTGCTCACCACCCAGGACATAGCCGCACTCCTCCATCTTTTCGAGCACGTTTCGGTCGCCCACGCTGGTGCAGAACAGCTCCATGCCGTGCTCCCGGCAGAACACATGCAGGCCCAGATTGCTCATAACAGTGCCTACGATGGCGTTGCCGGGCAGCTTGCCCTTCCCCATCAGCTCCAGGCCGCAGGCGGCGATGACCTGATCACCGTCGATCTCCTCGCCGGTCTCGTCCACCATCAGGCAGCGGTCGGCGTCTCCGTCAAAGGCAATGCCGAGGTCGTACTTCCCTGCCGTCACCATGGATTTCAGACCGTCCAGATGAGTAGAGCCGCAGCCGTTGTTGATGTTCACACCATCAGGATCGGCGTTGATAATGTCGGCGTGAAGGTCCTCAAAGCTGTCAAACAGCCGTCCGGCGGTGGCGGAGGAGGCGCCGTTGGCACAGTCCACCAGGATCTTCAGGCCAGACAGGTCGGAATCAATGGTAGACACCAGGTAGTCAATGTAATCCTGGCTCTCCTTCTGGTCGGCGTACACCACCCGGCCGATTTCACCGGCGGTCTTGCGGGGCACGGCTACCTTGTTGAGGATGATGTCTTCGATCTTCCCTTCCAGCTCGTCGGAGAGCTTGAAGCCCTGGCCGTTGAAGATCTTAATGCCGTTGTGCTCGAAAGGATTGTGGGAAGCGGAGATAACGATGCCGGCATCACAGCCGCTGTCCACCGTCACCC
Source organism: Flavonifractor sp. HCP28S3_F3 (assembly GCF_052065355.1). NCBI lineage: Bacteria > Bacillati > Bacillota > Clostridia > Eubacteriales > Oscillospiraceae > Flavonifractor > Flavonifractor sp. HCP28S3_F3. Next base: position 471,204 of record NZ_JBQHUF010000001.1, on the reverse strand, counting down.
AGGCCACAGCGGGAGTGGGGATCACGCCCAGATGGAGCACGTCGGCACCTGCGGAGCAAAGGCCAGCGATCAGAGCACCTTCCAGCAGGTCAGAGGAGATACGGGTATCCTTGCCAATGGCAAAGCGAGGCTGCCCCTCCCCTTTTTCCTGCTGCATCACATAGGCGGCCGCCAGACCTACCTGAAAAGCCAGTTCCGCGTCCAGGCCGGCGTTAACTACTCCGCGGATGCCGTCGGTTCCAAACAATTTACCCATATTTAATTACCTCTTTCTTCCGAAGTCATCAAAAGTTCGTTTCAAAGCTTGTTCCACCGGAAAAATGCTGCCGACCAATACTGCAAGCTGAACAGCCGCCACCACACAGCACCAGATGCCTACGGTATCGACGCTCTGACCCATGACAGGCAGCATAGCGCATGCGCTTACCGGCAGCAGAATCACGCCCAACCGGAACCACAGCCTGCCGCAGATCTTGTGCGCAAAAAGCCAGGTTTCCTCGTTTTTCATGGAGCGGACTGTGCGATAACCGTAAACGCCGTTGATCCGGCGGGGAGGCTTTTTTTGAAAAAGCCAACCGAAAGCCAGCATGATAACAGGTATCAGCAGATTCATGGCCAGGCAGAAGATCCAAAAGCCCATCACATGCGTCCCCTTACAGGCTGAGCTGCTCCATACCGGCACCGCCAGGGACGGGCAGGCCCAGATGTTCATAGGCACGTCTAGTAACGCACCGGCCACGGGGGGTACGGGTAAGGAAACCCATCTGCATCAGATAAGGCTCATACACGTCCTCCAGAGTGACCGCTTCTTCATTGATGGTGGCCGCCAGGGTCTCCAATCCCACCGGGCCGCCGCCATAGTGCGCAATGATGCTGGAGAGCATCCGGCGGTCGATGGCATCCAGCCCCAGGTGGTCTACCTCCAGAGCTGTGAGTGCGGCGTCTGCCACATCCCGGGTAATGACGCCTCCTGCTTTCACCTGAGCGAAGTCTCGGACGCGGCGCAGCATTCGGTTGGCGATACGGGGCGTGCCGCGGCTGCGCTTGGCGATCTCCATGGCTCCGTCTGCCTCAATGGGCACATCCAGAATCCCCGCCGACCGGGTAACGATAAGCGCCAGTTCCTCCGGGGTGTAGAGCTCCAAACGCAGGGTCACGCCGAATCGGTCCCGAAGCGGCGCGGAAAGCTGACCGGCCCGGGTGGTAGCGCCGATGAGAGTGAACTTGGGCAGATCCAGCCGAATGGAGTTGGCAGAGGGCCCTTTGCCAATGATGATGTCGATGGCAAAGTCCTCCATGGCGGGATACAGGATCTCCTCCACCGAGCGGTTGAGCCGGTGGATCTCATCCACGAAGAGAATGTCGTTCTCATTCAGGTTGGTGAGCAGGGCCGCCAGATCCCCCGGCTTCTCAATGGCGGGGCCGGAGGTAATGCGAATGTTGACCCCCATCTCATTGGCAATGATATTGGACAGCGTGGTCTTGCCCAGGCCCGGAGGGCCATGGAGCAGGACGTGGTCCAGGGGCTCGTTGCGCATCTTGGCCGCCTGGATGAATACCTCCAGATTACCTTTGGCCTTTTGCTGGCCGATATATTCGTTTAATGTTTTGGGCCGCAGAGAACCCTCGTTCTCATCATCCCGGGTAAGGGAGGTGGTCACCAGAGGCTCTTCCGTTTCAAACCCATCTTCAGAAAATGCGATGCTCAAAGTCTCACTTCCTCATTGCTCTGTGGGGGCGTTTATTCGCAGATAGATCTCCGGAAGCTCCTCGGGCTCCGGCGGGCGGCCCTGACTGCGCCTGTCCTCGGTACAGGTGCCAAATATCTGATAGTTTCGGCGGGCTGCTTCCAGAGCAACCTCGTTATAGTCACCGACTTCTTCCGGATGTTCCGTTGACCAGGGGTCATCGATCCAACGGCAGACCGGACAGAGCTGATAACTACCCGGCGACTCTGTGCACAAGGTGTAGTTGCCGCAGCAGGGACATGGGCGCTTTTCTGCTTGTTCTCCAGCTGCCTTTGAGGGATCGGGAGTTGGCTGCCAACTGTCCAGTAGCTCTGCTGTCTGATCCAGAAAGGATTTCTCTCCCAGAGTATTGATTTTGAAGAGTACAGCTTGGCTGCCGCCGGAGGTAATGGCTGACAGGAAGATCTGGTCCCCCTGTCCCACCAGGGTCAGGCTCAAACTCACCCGGTTGCCGCCGACGAAACTGTACCGCTCATACACCCGGACAGCGCAGCGGAAATCCGTGCCGCTGTAGTCGCTGCCTTCTTCATAGCTGGCCGAGGTGCTTCCGTTGAGGATGCCGGTATGGAGATACGCCAGCAGATCATCAAAATTGCCGGTAAGATGCCGCTCCAGCTTGGACATACCGCTCCTCCCTATCCTTTCACCATTTTCTTCAGTGCCTGCTTGATGATCTCCTCCAGGCTCAGAGCCTCCAGATCGATGCCCTTGAGGGCCATACCAATCTCGGTTTGGGAGTAGCCCAGCACCGCCAGGGCTGCGGCGGCCTCGGAGGACTTGTTTTCCGGGATAACGGTGACTCCAGTGCCACCATAGGCCTCGCCGCCAGGGCTAATCTGACCTTTGGCCAGCTTATCCTTCAGTTCCAGAATGATGCGCTGCGCAATCTTCTTACCAATGCCCTGGGCCACAGTGAGGGCCTTTTCGTCCCCGGTGATGATGCTCATGGCTAGGGATTCCGGGGTGGCGGCGGACAGAATAGAGATAGCCGCCTTGGGGCCCACGCCGGATACCGAAATGAGCAGCTGGAAACAGTTGAGTTCATTTTCAGTGGCAAAGCCATAGAGTTCCATAGCGTCCTCACGGACGTTCAGGTGAGTATAGAGCTTGGCGCTCTCCCCTTTTTTCAAACGGGCCAGGGTATTGTTAGTAGTGCGGCAGGCATAGCCCACCCCGCCGCAGTCGATGACCGCCAGATAGGGCGCGGTGTGGGCCACCGTTCCGTTCACATAGTAAAACATACGATAAACTCCTAGTCTTGATGTACCGCGTACCGACCGCTGCCCGGCCGGGCGGCGTCAGGGCTCTGCATGCGGGAGGTAAAGGACCGGGCGTGGCACAGTGCGATGGCCACCGCATCGGCCGCATCATCCGGCTTCGGTACCGCTTTCAGATTCAGCAAACGCTTTGTCATGTCCATGACCTGTCGCTTTTCCGCTTTGCCGTAGCCCACCACCGCCTGTTTGACCTGGCTGGGGGAATACTCATAGATGGGTATTCCGTGGCGCTCTGCTGCCAGCAGGAGCACCCCCCTGGCCTGAGCCACACCAATACCGGTGGTGATGTTGTTATTGAAGAACAGTTCCTCAATTGCCATGGCTTCTGGCCGAAACTGTTCAAGCAACAGGTCCATATCGTCTGAGATCTGCTTCAGCCGGGCGGGCAGGCGTTCTCCAGCCGGAGTGGTAATGGCGCCGCACTGCACCAGTCGCTGTCGGCCAGCCGCAGCATCCACCAGGCCAAAGCCTACGATGGCAAAGCCGGGATCGATCCCTAAAATTAGCATAATCTCGGCTCCCCTCCTCTGTCCATACAGAATTTATTTTACCACGGCCGTTCACCTGGCGCAAGACACAAACGAAGGCCGGCGCTGTTATGCGCCGGCCTTCGTTTTAAGCTCTGGGATGGGCTTTGTTGTAGACGTCTTTCAGCTTCTGATTAACTAATTGAGCATAAATCTGGGTAGACGAGATATCCGCGTGACCCAGCATCTCCTGGATAGAGTGAAGATCCGCGCCATTCTCCAGCAGATGGGCTGCAAATGAGTGCCGCAGGGTGTGAGGGGTAATGTCCTTCTGGATTCCCGCCGTCTCCTGGTAGTGCTTGATGATCTTCCAAAAACCCTGGCGACTCATTCGCTCTCCGTTCATATTGACAAACAGGGCCTTTTCGTCAGGGTGCTCAATAACCTGAGGCCGGACGTGATCCAGATAATCCTGAAGGGCCTTTACTGCGGCGGGATACAAGGGTATGATGCGTTCCTTACCGTGACTGGTACACCGGATAAAGCAGGCAGACAGATTGACATTGTCCAGATCCAGTCCGATCAGTTCTGATACCCGGATGCCAGTGGCATACAGCAGCTCCAGCATGGCCCGGTCCCGGCAGCCCTTTGCGTCGGAGGCGTCTGGCTGTTCCAAAAACAACTCTACCTCTTTGGCGGTCAGGATATGGGGCAGCTTACGCTCCACCTTGGCGGGCGTCAGACCTTTGGCCGGGTTGACGATTACCACGCCCTCCCCCAGCAGATACGTATAAAACGATTTCAGCGATGCCAGCGAGCGGGTCACCGTAGCGGCAGATTTTCCCTTGGCACTCAAGCTGCGGATATAGCCCTCCACATCGCTCTGTGCCGCCTGCTCTGGGGTCAGGCCCTCGCTTGTCAGCCAGGCCATATATTGCCGGATGTCCCGCAAATAGGAACTGAGCGTATTGGGCAGGGCCTTTTTATCTTCTTTCAAATACCGTTCATATTCTGCCAGATACTCCATCTGTCCAACACCTTCTCACGTTTCTCTATCTGCCCATCAAAAACCCCGCTGTTCCCGACACCAGGGCCGGCACAGCGAAGCGTTCCAAAACGACACACACACATAGCACTGCCGCACAGCCGCCGCAGCGCAGAAAATAAGCCTTTCCATAGGGAGATGGTGCTTTACCCTCTCCCAGAAAACGGCTTGCCAAGCTTCTTGACGCCGTCAGGCTCTGTACACCCAACACAAAGAGTGCCGGAACTGAAAAACCGCCGCCCACACCGAACACCAAAAAGGCCAGCAGGCATCCGGCACTGCCGAACACCCGTACAAAAGCGGCGATAGAAAACGCAAGAAGGAAACCACGGGCCGCAAATAAAAGCGGCAGGCCCAACACACCCAGTGCCGTAAAACCCAGCAGAAGCGCCAGCCCTGGCCAGCGCAGAATATCCCATAACTGGACGGCCAATCCCGGCGCGGCAGCTCCGCTGCTTTGGGCTGTGCTGAGAAAATGCTCCAGATAAGCTTTCAGACTCTCTTGCCCGGCCCCTCCCACGAAGGTGGACATGAGACAGCCCGCAAGCCCTCCCAGTAAAAAACTAACTGATAAGACCGCCAGAGCGGGTAAGATCCGCTCCTCCGGTACATTCCAGGTGCCTCCAACGGCTCTGCGCATGATGTCTCACCCCCAGGCAGTTTATGCCTGTACAGGAGCGGCAAGAACCGGAAAGCGCACCCAGTTTTATATTACTATATCTTACCTACGCCTCTTGTGCAAGAACTCTTAAAGAAAAAGATGAATTTTGTCTATTATGCCAAAGTTTTATGTTTACTTAATTATGTAAACTGTGTGCACTAAAGAGATCGGCGTGCCATTCAACACGCCGATCTCTAGCTCAATATCTAGTGTTTTGACCATTTTCGACGGCATATATATGGAATGTACTGCCTCGCGTGATTACGTTTTGTATAATTACATTCTGTATAGGTTACTCAGCCATGCCTGCGGCAATAGCTCGCAGGGCGATCGCGCATTCCAGACGCTTGCGCTCCAATTCACAGCCTACTTTATGGGGATGCTTTATGTCGCCGTTGACAAGCAGGTTAGAGGCAGAGCAGCCACCGGAGCAATAGAAACGGGCCCAGCAGCGGGAACACTCCTCCCTGGTGTAGATGTTCAGGGCAGCAAACTGACCGGAGAGGTCTTTATTGAAGGTGCCGTCAAACACGTTACCCAGCTTATAGTCCTCGTTGCCCACAAACTGATGGCAGGGATAGATATCTCCGTCGGGGGTAACGGCCACATATTCGCAGCCGGCTCCGCAGCCCCGCAGGCGCTTGATGACACAGGGGCCCTGGGCCAGGTCCACGTTAAAGTGGAAGAAGTTGGTCTCCGGGTGATCCTTCAGGTACTCAGCCAAACGCTCGTACTCCGCCTTCAGCTCAGGCAGGTCGGCCTCCTGGAGCGCGTAGGGATCGTCCTCCTTCCCTACCACAGGTTCCACAGACACATGCTTGCCGATAGCTGCAAGGGCCTTTACGTCCTCGGCAAAGTCCTTGTGGAACCGGGTGAAGGTGCCGCGCAGGTAATAATCCTTGGTGCCCCGCCCTTCGATCAGCTTCTTGAACTTGGGCACGATCACATCATAGGAACCCTTGCCATTGACGGTGGGACGCAGGTCATCATTGACCTCCTTCCGGCCATCCAGAGAGAGCACTGCGTTGGACATTTCCCGGTTGATGTACTCAATGTTCTCGTCATTGAGCAGCACGCCGTTGGTGGTGATGGTGAAGCGGAAGCACTTGTTGTGCTCTTTCTCAATAGAGCGGGCGTATTCTACGGTGGCCTTGACGGTGTCCATGGCCATCAGCGGCTCCCCGCCGAAAAAGTCCACTTCAATGTTGCGGCGGTTGCCGGACTTAGCGATGACGAAGTCAATGGCCTTCTTGGCGGTCTCCACATCCATCGTCATCCGCTTGCCGGTACCAAAATCGCCAGTGGAGGCAAAGCAGTACTTGCACCGCAGGTTACAGTCGTGGGAAACATGCAGGCAGAGGGCCTTCACCAGGGCCTGCTGCTGCATGGAAGCGGCTTTCTCTCGGTCGATATAATCGTCTTCCTCAAACAGAAGGCCCTGGGCCTTCAGCTCACCCAGCTCCTCCCAGGCGTCGGCAAGGGCGGCGGGGTCGTGCTGAGGCAGCAGTGCCGAAAGCTCGGCCGGCAGCGGACCACTCAAGAGGGCGCCGTTTTCATCCCGCTCCGCCAGCGCGGTAAGCAGGTCATACATCAGCCCGTCCAGCACATGGACGGCGCCGCTGTTCACATCCACGGCTACATTGACGCCGAGGCTCCGAAAGGTATGTACCATAACTTTTTTATTCCTTCCTCAGGGCATAGAAAAAGGTGGGCTGTTCACCCACCCTTTCCCCTGTTTTTTTACTGGTTCTCGCACTTCTGGTTGGCCACAGTGCAAGAGGTCTTACAGGCGGACTGGCAGGAGGTCTGGCACTCGCCGCAGCCGCCGTGGGCGGCGCTCTTCTTCAAAGTCGCGCCGTTGAGCGTCTTCACATGCTTCATTTTGATTTCCCTCCCCAAACAAAGGTTGTGGGTATTATAACACAGGAACAGCCAGATTTCAACGCTTTCTGTGTTTTTTCCGGGCCGGCTTTCCTTTTCCGCCGCCCAGCAGGCCGGCAGCCGCCCCACCGCAAAGGCCGCCGCACAGCAGACCGATCCCGCCCGCCTGCAGTTCCATTGTCTCAAAGAAAAGCGCGCCGATGGTGAGCAGCAGCAGAAACAGCACTGCCCCCACGGCTAATCCGGTAAGCAGCGCTCCCCCACATTGCCTGACTGCAAACAGGCCACCTCCAAAGCCGCCCAGCACGCAGCCCACGATGGTGAGCTGATAGATCAGCTCTTCCCCGGCCAGTCCGCTGGAGATGGCCACAGAAGCCCCCAGCAGGAACAGGCAGCAGATTGCCAGAGCCAGTACACCGCCCAGCAGGATCCCCAATCCGCAGCGGATGAGGCGGGCACTCTGGTCTTCCTCTTTTTTCCGCATAAAAACACCCTCCCTTACCATCGGTTCCTACTTGAAACCTATGCAGGGAGGGCGTTCTTATGTCTTACTTTTTGTCCTTGGTCTCGCCGGCGCCATCCTCCACGGCCTGGGTGCCCTTGGTGGAGACAGCCCACTTGGTGAACTCGATGCGGACCCGGTCTGCGCTGGTCTCGATCACGATGGTGTCTTCCTTCACGGCGCAGATAGTGCCAACAATACCGCCGATGGTGGTGATCTGATCACCCACCGCCAGCTCGGAACGCATCTTGGCTGCCGCTTTCTTCTTCTTGTTCTCAGGACGGATGAGCAGGAAGTAGAAAATGGCGATCATGGCCACGACCATAATGATCATGCTTATGCCGCCGCCTTGAGTTCCAGTGTTGGTCAGCATGCCGCCCGCAATCTGTGTCAGCAAATTGATCCCCTCCGATAGTTACTTGACGTGATACGTCATCAATGGGACATTATAAAACGAATCTCAGGATTTGACAAGCATTTTTCCGCTATTTCCCCAAAAGTTCACAGCCGCCCCGCCAGCTTCTCGCTGTATTCGGCACGGAAAGCAGCGAATTCCCCGGCATCCAGAGCATTCCGGATCCGCTGCGCCAGCTTGTTGTAGAAATACAGGTTATGCAGCACTGCCAGGCGCATAGCCAGCATCTCATCTGCCACAAACAGGTGGCGCAAATAAGCACGGGAGAAATTCCGGCACACCGGACAATCGCATTCCGGATCAATAGGCCGCTCATCCAGCTTGTACTTCTCGTTGCGGATATTCATAGCGCCAGACCAGGTAAACAGCTTGGCATGGCGTGCGTTACGGGCAGGCATGACGCAGTCAAAGAAGTCCACACCTCGCGCCACGGCCTCAATGATGTTGGAGGGCGTACCCACTCCCATCAGATACCGGGGCTTGTCCGCCGGCATATAGGGTTCCACCGCGTCAATGATATCATACATCACCTGGGTAGGCTCCCCCACTGCCAGCCCGCCGATGGCGTATCCCTCGCAGTCGATCTTGGCGGTCTCCTTCATGTGCCAGATTCGCAGATCAGCAAAAGTGGCGCCCTGGTTAATGCCAAAGAGCATCTGGTGAGGATTCACCGTGTCAGGCAGGGAGTTGAGTCGGTCATGCTCCGCCCTGCACCGCTCCAGCCAGCGCAGGGTGCGCTCACAGGAAGCCTTGGCATACTCGTAGGTGGCTGGATTCTCCACGCACTCGTCGAAGGCCATGGCAATATCACTGCCCAGGTTGGACTGGATCTGCATGGACTCCTCCGGTCCCATGAAGATCCGTCTGCCGTCGATATGGGAGGCGAAAGTGACCCCCTCCTCCTTGATCTTCCGGAGACCAGACAGGGAAAATACCTGGAATCCGCCGGAATCGGTTAGGATGGGCCCATCCCACCGCATAAATTTGTGGAGTCCCCCCATCTGGCGTACCACCTGATCACCGGGCCGGAGATGGAGGTGGTAGGTGTTGGACAGCTCCACCTGGCAGCCGATCTCCTTCAGGTCAAAGGCGGAGACCGCTCCCTTGATGGCTGCCTGAGTGCCTACATTCATAAAGACCGGCGTCTGCACCGTACCGTGGGCACAGGTAAATACGCCACGCCGTGCCTTCCCTTCGGTCTTGATCACTTCAAACACAGTTCAGAAAACCCCTTTGTCATCAATTGTTCCCATCATACCAGACCGGCGGAAAAATAACAAGAGGCAAGGGCCTCCGGTTTCCCGGAGGCCCTTGCCTTCACGCTACTCTGTCTATGGTCTGCTGGATGATAGACTCCATAATGTCGCCGGTCAAAGCGCCGGGGACATAGCCATATACGTTGTTGTTGGAATCGATCATAAAAGTAGTCGGAAAGGCAGAAATTCCATAGGCAGACAAAATCTCTCCTGTCAGGTCCATAACTACCGGGAAGGTGTAGCCGTTATCCTCCAGGAACTGCTCCACTTCCTCCTGGGTTCCTTCGCTGGTGAAGGGATTCTGTTCCGTTTTGGGACTGGCTACCCCCAGCACGATCACATCACCTTCGTTTTCGCCGTAGGATTCGTAGAGCTTCTGGATATCCGGCATCTCACGCTTACAGGGTCCGCACCAGGTAGCCCAGAAATTGAGAAATACCGTTTTGCCTTCATAATCAGACAGCGTATGGGTATTGCCGTACTGGTCCGTGAGGGTAAAATCCGGAGCAGGTACTACCGGCCGCGGAGTGCTTTCAGGGCTGGGCTGCGCTTCATCCGTCTCCGCTGCCGCACTTTGCTGAGCAGGCGGCACACTCTGCTCTGTCTGCACCTGAGAAGTGCTGTCCCCTGTCAGTCTGGACAGATAACCGGTAATGCCATTCATAAATCCGGTCAGTGTCATAATGCCCATCAGAATCAGCAGTGCCGCCCCGATCTTGACTGTATAGCGCACTACCTTCTGATGCCGCTTAAAGAATCCAAGCACCGTACTTGTAAACAGGCCTACCGCCAGGAACGGGACCACAAAGCCGACTGTATAGACCGCGATCAGCAGAAATCCCTTGGATGCGCTGGAGGCGGAGGACGCCATCAACAGCACGCTGCTCAGAGTAGGTCCTACGCAGGGCGTCCAGGCAAAGCTGAAGGTAAATCCCAGAATCAGTGCCACCAGCGGATTCATGGCCCAGCGATCCAGCCGGAAGGGCAGCCGATGTTCCCGCTCCAGCGTGGCAGATTTTCCAAAAAATCCGAACTGATAAACGCCGAACAGAATCATAATGATGCCGCTGATTCGGGCAAACCAGGTCTGGTAATTGGTGAAAAAGCGCCCCAGAGCTGTAAAGCCAAATCCGAGCAGGAAAAAGGTAAAGCTGACACCGATCACGAAAAAGACGGTATTGATCAGCACCTTTCCTCTGGGATAGCGGATAACGCCATTTGCATCCACTTTCCCGGCACCGCCAGCCAGATAGCTGACATAAAGGGGCACCAGAGGCAGGACACAAGGCGAGAAAAAGCTAAGCAATCCCTGGATCAGAACAGTAAGAGCAGGTACGCTGGTTTCCAGATCAAAGCCCATGGTCGGTCTCCTTTCCATCAGCTGCCTGTTCCAGCTGCATCTCCAAATCGGCCAGTGTAAGTCGGGACAAATGCGCTCGGCACTGCCGGTCCAGGTCATCAAACAACACATCCATGACCCCAGCCATGCCTGAAGCCACCAAGCAGCCGCAATCTACCCCTGCTCCGCTGTGCCAGGCGGGTTCCACAAACCGTACCTCCAACGCATCCGCGATCTGCTCCAGGGTTACTTCATTGGGAGCACACAGCAGGTGATATCCGCCGTCATTGCCCGCCTTGGTGGCCACCAGTCCCGCTTTTTTCAGCTTTGCCATTACCTTCCGCACCCGTGCGGGATTGGTGCAGATATTGGCTGCCAGCTCCTCGCTGGACAGCATACAGCCACGTTTATCCAGGTAGATCAGAGCGTGGGCAGCCACGCAGAACAATCCATTCATGTCAGGTCCCTACCCTTTACAGCTGTTCCATCAGGTATTCTTCCGCGAAATGGGCGGCGTTGGCGCCGTCCGCCGCCGCGGTAACCACCTGCCGCACCGCTTTGGTACGCACATCACCTACGGCAAATACGCCGGACACATTGGTGCGGCAGGTCTCGTCCGCTACGATATATCCGGTCGGATCCAGCTCGACCTGTCCAGCAAAGAGGGCGGTATCCGGCACCCGGCCGATGGCCACGAAAATCCCATCGCAGGCTAGTTCCCGCCTCTCACCGGTCTTTACATCTTCCAGTTCAACACCTGTAAGGTATTTTTCCTTTCTCAATTCTGTGACTCGGCTGTTCCACAGAATCTCTACGCCCTGCTCGTCCAGCGCTTTGCGGTAGACAGCGGAGGCACGGAGCTGGTCCCGGCGGTGGACCAGGTAGACCTTGGCACACAGTTTTGAGAGATAAAGGGCATCCTCCACCGCTGTATTACCGCCACCGTTTACCACTACCGTTTTGCCCCGGAACATCATGCCGTCACAAGTGGCACAGTAGGCCACACCTCTGCCCCGCAGTTCCTGCTCTTCAGGGAGCCCCAATTCTCTGGGATAAGCTCCAGTGGCCAGGATCACAGTCCGACCGGAAAAATCGCCCTCGCTGCTGCGGACGATCTTCGGCTCAGCATGCAGATCCACCTCGGTCACCTCGCCGTAGATAGTCTCCGCTCCATACTTTTGAGCCTGCTTCTCCATCTGCTGACCCAGATCAAAGCCATCCACTCCATCAGGAAATCCTGGATAATTGTCAATCATAGACGTGGTAGCCATCTGTCCGCCGGCGGACAGTTTTTCCAGCACTGCAACGGACAGGCCGCTTCGGGCCGCATACAGCGCTGCCGTATAGCCGCCCGGGCCTCCGCCCACTACAAGTACGTCATAGGTTTTCATGTCGCTCCCGCTCCCTTCTTTACAGACCGGCCCACTCTACAATCTGAGCTTTGGAACCGGGATTGACGATGGGCTCACTGGCCACACCATTCCGGAACAGGAATAGAGTAGGAATAATCTCCACGCCAAACTGTTCCTCCAGCTCGGGCTGCTCGTCAATGTTGATCTTACCAACGATCAGCTGGCCGTCATATTGCTGGGCCAGTTGATCCAGCACTGGGGAGATCCGGCGGCAGTATCCGCACCAAGGGGCCCAAAAGTCTACCAGTACCGGCAGTTCGGAACGAAGGACCTCAGTTTCAAAATTCTCTTTTGTAATGGTAATGGGAGTCATATTCAACATCCTTTCCATTTGTAACTTTTTTAGTTTCAATTTATACTGTAACTATATCAGTTACAGTTAGCCTTGTCAACCCCCATTCGCTTCCGCACACTATTTTCGTATGCGGCATAGGCTGTCATGTGGTATCCCCACAAGCCAAGCGGATAAAGGAGTATATCATGAATCACTATCATCCCACTGATTGGGAGTGGAAACGGAAGCAAGAGGGCGCAGCCTGCTGCTGTCCGCCGGGCTGCTGCCCGCCCCCCTGTCCCCCTCCCCATCCTATTCCGGGTCCCACAGGACCTATGGGGCCCACAGGAGCCACGGGACCGACTGGTCCTACCGGTGCCACCGGCCCTGCCGGAACAGGCGCACCCGGTCCGACTGGCCCCACCGGAGCTCAAGGACCCACGGGTCCCACAGGACCCGCTACGCCTGGTCCGACTGGCCCCGCAGGTGCAACAGGTCCCACCGGTCCTACCGGCCCTCAGGGTAATCCTGGACCAGACGGCGCCGTCGGCCCAACCGGCCCCCAGGGCATTCCCGGTCCCGATGGTGTAACCGGCCCTACCGGTGCTGCTGGCGCAACTGGTCCCACCGGTCCTACCGGCGCTGCTGGTGCAACTGGCCCCACCGGTCCTACTGGTGCCGCTGGCGCAACTGGTCCCACCGGTCCTACCGGCGCTGCTGGTGCAACTGGCTCCACCGGTCCTACTGGTGCTGCTGGCGCAACTGGTCCCACCGGTCCTACCGGCGCTGCTGGTGCAACTGGCCCCACCGGTCCTACTGGTGCTGCTGGCGCGACTGGTCCCACTGGTCCTACCGGCGCTGCTGGTGCAACTGGCCCCACCGGCCCTACCGGTACTGCTGGCGCAACTGGCCCCACCGGTCCTACCGGCGCTGCTGGCGCGACTGGTCCCACCGGTCCTACCGGCGCTGCTGGCGCGACTGGTCCCACCGGTCCTACCGGCGCTGCTGGCGCAACTGGTCCCACCGGTCCTACCGGCCCTACTGGTCCCACTGGCCCTACTGGCCCCCAAGGCGCTACGGGAACAACTCAGACCAGTTCCCTATTTTCTGCATATTCTACCCCCAGTCAGCCTGTTTCCTCCAGTTCTCCCATGCTGTTTGACCGAAACGGAGTCACCACCGGAGATGCGATCTCCCATACGGCTGGAAGCGGGAGCTTTACCATCAATCAGCCTGGCCTGTATCAGGCCGATTTTCATGGTGTACTGTCAGCCAGCCCCAATTCCGAATTCCCGGTCAATATCGTCACATCTCTGCAGCAGGATGGCTCTGTTGTTCCGGGCGCATCTATTCCTCATAACTTCCAGAACAGCACAGAGAGCGTACCCATCTCGTTTTCCATTCCGCTCTCCATTTCCAAAGTTCCCACCACCCTGCAGGTCGTTCCTCAGGGCGCGGACAATACCCCCAGCGCGATTACACTCAATATAACCAGACTGGGAGATCTTTCTTCTTAAAAAGCGCAGAAAGCCGGGCCTTCAGGGCCCGGCTTTCCAAGCATGACGGAAACAGGAGGTTGCTATGAAGGTCGCAGTATATGCCATCTGCAAAAATGAAGCACAGTTCGTTCATAGGTGGATGGATTCCATGTCTGAGGCAGACCAGGTGTTCGTGCTGGATACCGGCTCCACGGACGAAACCGTTGAATTGCTCCGCAGTCGGGGCGCCACGGTAGCCACCGAATTGATCAACCCATGGCGCTTTGATACCGCCAGGAACCGCTCCCTGGAATTGGTGCCTGAGGACACAGATATCTGTATCTGCACCGACCTTGACGAGGTGTTTCACCCCGGCTGGCGGCAGGCTTTGGAAACTGCTTGGATCCCCAGGGCGGGTCAGGCACGTTACCGCTACACCTGGTCCTTCCAGCCGGACGGCAGCGAAGGTGTGGTATTCTGGTCTGAAAAGATTCATCGCCGCCACGGTTACCGCTGGGTCCATCCGGTCCATGAAGTGCTCCAATGGGAAGGCCCCGGTCTCCCGGGGCCCATGGTAACGGCTGTTGGGGTCCAACTGGACCACCTCCCAGACCACACAAAATCACGGGGACAATACCTGGCTCTGCTGGAGCTCTCTGTTCAGGAAGCGCCGGATGACGACCGGAATGTCCATTATCTGGGCCGGGAATATATGTTTTACAGACGCTGGGATGACTGTATTGCCACCTTGAAGCGCCATTTGGCCATGCCGTCAGCTACCTGGGCCGATGAACGGGCCGCATCCATGCGTTACATTGCCAGGTCCTACCTTGAAAAAGGCGAACCGGAGCAGGCCAGAAATTGGCTCTTCCAGGCCATTGCCCAGGCTCCCCATCTGCGGGAACCCTGGATAGAAATGGCGCAAATGCTCTACCAGCAGGAAGACTGGGAGGGCGTGCTCTATTTTACTGGCTGTGCGCTGGCCATTACCGTGCGGCCAGACAGCTACATTTGTGAAGCGGAGCCCTGGGGCCCACTGCCTCATGACCTGCGCTGCCAGGCCTATTTTCATACGGGGCGTACCGCTCTGGCCCTGGAGGAGGCCCGGAAAGCCCTGGCTCTCTCCCCTACCGATCAGCGTCTAGCGGGCAATGTTGCGCTGCTCAGTCAGATGTGATGAACATAGCGTCACCGAAGGAGAAAAAGCGGTACTTCATATCCACTGCCTCCTTATAAGCGGCCAGGATATGCTCTCGGCCCGCCAAAGCGGACACCAACATGATAAGGGTGGACTCCGGCAGATGGAAATTGGTGATCAGGCAGTCCAACACCTTGAAGCGATAACCAGGGTAGATGAAGATGTTGGTCCAACCGGCGCTTTCTTTTAATGTGCCGTCCTCCGCTGCCCAGGACTCAATGGTCCGGCAGGAGGTGGTACCCACACAGATCACCCGTCCGCCTTCCCGCTTGGTGCGGTTGATGATCTCTGCTGTCTCGGCAGAGATCATGCAGTATTCCGAGTGCATCTCGTGATCCAGAATATCCTCTTCCTTCACGGGACGGAAGGTACCCAGACCAACATGGAGTGTCACATAGGCCAGGCGCACACCCATATCCTCCACCTGCTTGAGCAGCTCTTTGGTAAAGTGGAGTCCGGCGGTGGGCGCGGCGGCAGAGCCTACCTCACGGGAGTAGACGGTCTGGTAGCGCTCCGGATCCTGGAGTTCCGCTTTGATATAGGGCGGCAGAGGCATCTTACCCAGCTGTTCCAGCTTTTCCAAAAAAATTCCCTCGTACTCGAAACGGACCAAACGGTTACCGCCCTCCAGCACTTCGGTAACTTCAGCAGTAAGTGTGCCGTCTCCGAAAGAAACTCTGGTGCCTGGCTTCATTTTGCGGCCGGGACGGACCAGGCACTCCCAGGTCTTGTTTCCGCGATCGATGAGCAGGAGCACCTCCACGGCACCCCCGCCCGGTTCCCGGTGGCCAATCAGGCGAGCCGGAAGTACCCGGGAGTCGTTGAGTACCAAACAGTCTCCGGGACGCAGCAGGCTGGGCAGTTCGTAAAAATGCATATGCTTGGTAGCCCCGGTGTGCTTGTTCAGCACCAACAGCCGGGAGGCATCCCGGCGCTCCAGAGGGGTCTGCGCGATCAGTTCATCGGGCAGGTAAAAGTCAAAATCTGCGGTTTTTATGGCTGGCGCACCTCGATTCCAGTGTAGTAGAAACTAAGAATATCCTTATAAGTATACCCCTGCTGGGCCATGGCATAGGCTCCCCATTGGCTCATGCCCACGTTATGGCCCCAGCCGGAGCCGGTAATGGTAAACACAGTGGATCCGCTGCCAGTGGAAGCGGAGGGCTTGACTTGGGAGACTGTTCCGTCTCCTCCAATGGCATATACGCTGCCGTCTGTCAGAGCTGCCGTACTGCCGCTGCCGTCGATGGCATAAGCTCCGGTCAGAGAGCTGAGCACGCCGCTTCCGTTGACCGCATAACCGGAGGAAGTGCCTCCGCTGCTGGAGACGGTATAGTGGATGGAACGCAGACCCAGGAAAGTACGGCAATCGTCCCGGATCTTGCTCCAGCTCTTACCGCTGGAGTCGGTAAAGGTGATCTCAATGGCGTTGCCGGTCGGACTTGTCTTGGTCACCCGGAAATCCACGATACCGGAGTTGACATATCCCTTGGAGTTGAGCAGATCGGTAAGCTCCTGGGCAGTATAGGTCACAGTCCAGTTATAATTAGGGACCTTGCTGGACACAGAAGCCTCATAGGGGTCCTCCTTGCCGATCAGGTAAGGTACATCGCTGCCCCAGACATTAACTGCGCTCTCCGTGGCCCCGCCGTCGTGGGAGGAATAAACTGCATCGATCAGAGATCCGTTGTACCACAGGTACTCTCCCCTGGTCTCGGTCACGGCCCGGCTGCCCGCGGCAGTCACGCTGTCCATGCCGCTGTACGCCTGACAATGGGTGGCATTGCACAGGTCAAAGCCCTGACTGCTGTGCTTTTGTGCCACGTAGTTCCGATAAGCATAGGTGCGGGCGCATACTGCCTGAGCCTTCAGCGCCTCCAGAGGCCAGGATGCGCTCATTTCCTCCACAATCACGCCTTGTACGTAGTCCTCAAGGGAAATCACGTTGCTCACCGTCAGGTTGCCGCCGCCGACCCGCCGATACTGGAAACCACCATAATAGGTATTGCCCCGGAAGATCGTTTCCGTTTTTACGCTGTCGTTCAGTCCGGGCTTGATGCCCAGGCACAGGCCGCTGGTACTGTCAAATTGGAACAGAATCTGGCTGGTCCCAGTCTTTACAACAGAAACTCCGGCGCTGGAAGTGCCGGTGATCGTGGCGTTTGTCAATCCAAGCGCAGTCTGGGCCGCCTGCGCAGAGGCACTATCCGTATAAGCGCCCACCCGCACCTGATAACTGCCGTCCACCCAAGCTACAAAGCCGCCAGACCATTGGGATGCAGCTGCCGCGGCCTGCTCATAGGTACTATAGGTATCGGGCAGCTTCAGATGATAGCAGCCTACCGCGATATTGGAAGTAATGGTATCATAGTAGCCCGACCAGTTACCTACAGTTCCATAATAGACGTTCTGGGTCTTGACCACAGAGATGGCAGTCTCACTTGTCTGCGCCAACTGCTGAAAGACTCGGTTGGAATCATAATAGCCCATCCGATAACCGCTGCCCACATCGTTGAGCAGATTGGCTCCGGGCAGAGCGGTACTTCCGTAAAACAGTCCCACACGAATCGTGGGGTCCACTGCCACAGAAGCAGCTTGCGTTCTGCCGACAGGAAGGGCGACCAACAGTGCGCAGGACAGGGCCGCCGCCGCAAACTGCACAAATCTTTTCTTCAGGGATCGTTTCATTTGGTAATTTTCTCAACTCACTTTCGTTGACACTCCGACTAAACTTGTGGTACAATTTCACAAACTACATAGCAAAATTGCAATTCATTTTGCAGGATAGAGGTCGCGGCTGTTCAAAAGTAGCGCGGGGAGGGCGATCGGGCCCGGAGAACCGCGCGAAAGGGTGCGCCGCCGAAGGGACGCCTTCCCGACGAAAGCGCCGCCTGGCCGTTCAGTTAAGAGCTGTTCGGCTGTCGCCGCAGCTGCGGCGGAGCGCTGTCTGCTTTTGGAGGATATTGTCGGGGGCAGTCTGTCCCTGTCATTATAGTACAAAATCAGCAGTTCTGTAAACTGCTGATTTTCTTTTTACCCCCAGCCCGTTTTTTGGTCTCAAACAAGCAGGGACCGGAATAGGCTGGAGAGGAACAATGGAGGTATTGAGCATGGAAAAGTACAAAGTTGGCGTGATCGGAGCTACCGGTATGGTGGGACAGCGTTTTGTCACACTGCTGGAGAATCATCCCTGGTTTGAGCTTACCGCCGTGGCGGCCAGCAGCCGTTCCGCGGGCAAGACCTATGCCGAAGCCATTGGCAACCGCTGGGCTCTGGAGACGCCCATGCCTGAGTGCGCCAAAAATCTGGTGGTACTCAACGCTACTGACGACATCGAGACTATTACCGCTCAGGTGGATTTTGTCTTTTCCGCCGTTGACATGAAGAAAGAGGAGATCAAGGCACTGGAGGAGGCCTATGCCAAGCACGAGTGCCCTGTGGTCTCCAATAACTCTGCCCACCGCTGGACTCCCGACGTGCCCATGGTGGTGCCTGAGATCAATCCCGAACATATCAAAGTGATAGAGGCCCAGCGAAAGCGACTGGGGGTGGAGCGCGGGTTCGTGGCTGTCAAGTCCAACTGCTCCCTCCAGAGTTATGTTCCCGCCCTGCACCCCCTGCGCGGCTTCGGCCTGGATCAGGTGCTGGTATGCACCTACCAGGCGATCTCCGGCGCGGGCAAGACCTTTGAGACCTGGCCGGAGATGGTGGACAATCTGATTCCCTATATCGGCGGCGAGGAGGAGAAGAGCGAGCAGGAGCCCATGAAGCTGTGGGGCAAGGTAGAGAACGGTGTGATCGTCAATGCCGACTCTCCCGCCATCACTGCCCAGTGCCTGCGGGTACCCGTCTCCAATGGCCACATGGCCGCCGTATTTGTCCGCTTCCAGAACAAACCTTCCATGGATGAAATCAAAGATATCTGGGCAAATTTCTCCGGCCGGCCCCAGGAGCTGGCCCTGCCCTCCGCTCCCAAGCAGTTCCTGCACTACTTTGAGGAGCCCGACCGTCCTCAGACCCGCATGGATCGGATGACTGAGAACGGTATGGCGGTCTGCATCGGCCGCCTGCGTCCCGACACGCAGTACGACTACAAGTTCGTCTGCCTGTCCCACAATACCCTTCGCGGCGCCGCGGGCGGCGCAGTCCTTCTTGCCGAGCTTCTGTGCGCGGAGGGTTACATTTTAAGGAGGTAACCCATATTATGCGAGAGCCTGTTTTTACCGGAGCCTGTTCCGCTATTATAACTCCGTTTGACGAGAGCGGCGCTGTCAACTATGACCTGTTCGGCCGCATTATCGACGAGCAGATCCAGCGCGGTGTGGACGCTATCTGCGTCTGCGGCACCACCGGTGAGTGCTCCACCCTTACTATCCGGGAGCACATCGCCGTGGTAGAGTACTGTGTCAAGCACGTCAACCACCGGGTCAAGGTCATTGCCGGCGCGGGAAGCAACGATACTTCCGCTGCCGTCTACCTGTCCCAGCATGCGGAGGACTCCGGAGCCGACGCCCTGCTCCATGTAACTCCCTATTACAACAAGGCGTCTCAGACCGGCCTCATCAAGCATTACGAATACATAGCCGACCGGACGGAACTTCCCGTGATTCTCTATAACGTTCCGTCCCGGACCGGCGTATCCTTTACCGCTGAGACCTACCGCGTTCTCTCCCAGCATCCCCGCATCAACGGCGTCAAGGAGGCCAGCGGCAACTTTTCCCTGCTGGCTCATACCCGTGCCATCTGCGGCGACGATTTCTACATCTGGTCGGGCAATGACGACCAGGTGGTGCCTATGATGAGTCTGGGTGCCAAGGGCGTGATTTCCGTAGTGGCCAACATCGCTCCGGAGGTCATGGTCCAGATGACTCACCTGTGCCTGGACGGCCGCTTCCATGAGGCCTCTCAGCTCCAGCTCAAGTACATGGATTTTATTGATGCGCTGTTCCTGGAGGTCAATCCGATTCCTATCAAGGCTGCTATGAACCTGGCGGGCTATGGGGTCGGCTCCCTCCGTCTGCCGCTGTGTGATATGACGAACGGTCCCCTGGAGACACTGCGCCAGTCCATGCTGAAGCTGGGCCTGCTCAGCGCCTGAGCGCCGGAAAGGATGTTGGAATATGGTCAGGCTCATTATTTCCGGCTGCAACGGCCGGATGGGGCGGGTGGTGGAGACCATCTGCTCTGCTGATCCGGAATTTGAGATCGCCGCCGGCATCGACCTTTTGGGCGCCGGTGATCGGGATTTTCCCGTCTGCTCCTCCCCCGCTGAGTTTCAAGGAGAGGCTGACGTGGTGGTGGATTTCTCCTCTCCTGCCGCGCTGGAGGGATTGCTGGAATTTGGTATGGCGCGGCACATCCCCCTGGTGCTGGCTACCACCGGATACTCTGAGGAACAGCTTGCGGCAATCGACCGGGCTGCGGCTGTAATCCCTATTTTCCGTTCCGCAAATATGTCCCTCGGCGTCAATGTTTTATTGGAACTGGTGCGCTCTGCTGCACGGGCACTGAACGAAGGCTATGACCTGGAAATTGTGGAGCGCCACCATAACAAAAAGGTAGACGCTCCCAGCGGTACGGCGCTGATGATTGCTGACGCCGCAGCGGAAGTACTCCCCTACGAACCCGAGTATGTCTATGACCGACAGTCAGTGCGCCGTGCCAGAGGAAAAACGGAGATCGGCATCTCCTCTGTCCGAGGCGGCGGCATCGTAGGAGATCACGAAGTAATCTTTGCCGGTCGTGACGAGGTCATCGAGCTGCGTCACACCGCTATGAGCCGGGACGTGTTCGCCTCCGGTGCAGTGCGGGCCGCCCGTTTCCTTGCTTCAGTGGGAAAGCCGGGCCTCTACTCCATGTCTGATCTTCTGCAAGCGTAAAAAGAGACCGGAGGGTTTTACCCTCCGGTCTCTTTTTTATGTGGCGGGATCAATCGGTTTTCCGTTCCCGTCAATTCCTTTTCTACGCAGCCGCTTATTAACCCAGTCACGGACAAGAGAGTACAGTACCGCAAAGGTCGGCACACCCAGCACCATACCTGGGAAACCAAACAGGCCGCCGCAAGTTACGATGGCAACAAGCACCCAGATCGCAGACAGGCCGGTGCTGTCGCCCAAAATCTTGGGACCCAGGATGTTCCCGTCGAACTGCTGGAGGCCGATAACCAGGAAGAAGAACCGCAGGGCCGCCCAGGGGTCTACGATGACCAAAATCATCAGACAGGGAATGGCACCGATGATAGGGCCGAAGAACGGAATGATATTGGTGACACCCACCACCACACTGACCAGCATAGGATACGGGATGCGGAAGATCAGACAGAGGATAAAGCAGAGCACACCGATAATGGCGGAATCAATGAGCTTGCCGTTGATGAAGCCTACAAAGATCCGGTTAGCCTGGCTGCACACATCCAGCAGCCAATCCGCCCGGCGTTTGGGCAGGGCGGCGTACATGATTTTTTTCAGCTGAGGAACCAGCCGCCCCTTCCCTGCCAGCATATATACGGAGGAGATGACCGCAGTGATGCCGGAGATCACGCCATTGCCCACGGCAACACCCACATCCAGGATCTGGGGCAGCGCCTTGGACACATTCTCGCTCAGATTGCTCATCAGATCCTGATAGGAACCCAGCATCTCGCTGATCCCGTCACCCTCCAGCTGGTACTGCTCTGTCAGGTCCTTGACCAGAGTATCCAGGCTGGTAAGGTAGGTCTGCATGTTGGCGGCAAGGTCAGTGATACTCTGCACCACCTGGGGGATAATGAGATTCAGCAGAATCACAACCACGGCCAGTGCCAGCAGATAGACTGTGGTGATTGCCAGCACCCGGCGGTATTTGTTATTCTTATAAAGTTTGCGCTCAAAGAAGCACATAGGCGTATTGAGCAGATACGCAATGGCAAAGCCAGCGATGAAGGGAGACAAGACCTTCATAAACATTTTGATGCGTACAGCAATCACATCAAAATGAGTCAGCCCTACATAAAATAAAATGGCCAGCAGTAAGACTACCAGAAGGGAGATAAAATGTCCCTCCAGGATGTACCACTTTTTCTTTCCTCGATCCTCTTGTTCCGGCACGACGCGCTCCTCCTTTGCACCATGTCTGAGTCTTATTCTATCACGCCGGAAAACCGGGTGCAACCAGACTTATGTAAAAAAGGGGCCGCCGCAATCGATACGGCGGCCTCTTACGCAATCAACACACCATGGCCCGGTGGAACACCTTTTTGCCCTTCTTAATGGTAACACCTTCTCCAGCCAGCTGCTCCGCAGAAACAGAAGCATTGACATCCGTGACCTTCACGCCGTCCAGCTCCACGCCGCCCTGCTCGATAAGCCGACGAGCCTCTTTTTTAGAGGGAACCAGACCGCACTTGAGCATCAGATCCAGGATACCGATGGAACCATCAGTCAGATCCTCTGCCGTCAGAGCAGTAGAGGGCATGTTGCTCCGGTCACCACCGTTGGAGAACAGGGCCTTGGCAGCGTCCTGAGCCTTCTGTGCCTCCTCAGTGCCGTGGACCAGCTGGGTCAGCTCAAAGGCCAGGATCTCCTTGGCGGTGTTGAGCTGGGCGCCCTCCCACTTATCCATCTCATCGATCTGCTCCAGGGGCAGGAAGGTGAGCATCCGCAGGCACTTGAGCACGTCCTGGTCACCCACGTTGCGCCAGTACTGATAGAACTCGTAGGGAGAGGTCTTGTTGGGGTCCAGCCATACAGCGCCGGACTGGGTCTTGCCCATCTTCTTGCCTTCGGAGTTGAGCAGCAGGGTGATGGTCATGGCATGGGCGTCCTTGCCCAGCTTGCGGCGGATCAGCTCAGTGCCGCCCAGCATGTTGGACCACTGGTCATCGCCGCCAAACTGCATGTTGCAGCCATAGTGCTGGAACAGGTGATAGAAATCATAGGACTGCATGATCATATAGTTGAACTCCAGGAAAGACAAGCCCTTCTCCATACGCTGCTTATAGCACTCCGCCCGCAGCATATTGTTTACGGAGAAACAAGCGCCTACTTCCCGCAGCAGTTCAATATAATTGAGCTTGAGCAGCCAGTCGGCGTTGTTCACCATCTGCGCCTTGCCCTCGCCAAACTCAATGAACCGCTCCATCTGCTTTTTGAAGCAGTCACAGTTGTGCTGAATGGTTTCAGGGGTCATCATATTCCGCATATCGGTGCGGCCGGAAGGGTCGCCGATATAGCCGGTGCCGCCGCCAATCAGGGCGATAGGCCGGTTACCCGCCATCTGAAGGCGCTTCATCAGGCACAGGGCCATGAAGTGTCCCACATGGAGAGAGTCAGCGGTGGGGTCAAAGCCAATATAAAACACCGCCTTGCCCTCATTGATCATCTTGGAAATCTCTTCCTCGTTGGTTACCTGGGCAATCAGGCCCCGGGCTCTCAGTTCTTCATAACAAGTCATTTTACTTCTCCTTTACTCTCAGTCTGTCCGTTTTTCGCAGGAAAAACGCCCCCTGTCCTTTCGGACAGAGGGCGTTGATTCACGCGGTACCACCTCTGGTTCGCCGCTTTCTCACAAAAGCGGCCTCATGCCGTGCCAACACACGACGGCGCAATAACGGGCGCACCCGACACAGCCCTACTAAGTTACTTCCCGTTCAGGCGGCTGCTCCAGGGTGTATTTCCCATCCTGTCCCCTCCCCCTCTCACCAAACCGGGGGCTCTCTGGGCGGGACGTGGGGCGGTACTTCTCCCTGTCATCGCAGTTTCGTATTGATGTGGATTATAAGCGCTCTGCTTCCGTTTGTCAAGAGGAAAGCTTGTACTCAACAAAACCTAGTTTTTGTGGAGTTTCTTGTATGCCTCGGCGCCGTCTAACAGCTCGCCAGCGGCGTCCAGCGTCGCCTCTGTAATATGCTCTCCTGAGGTAAGCCGAGCCAACTCCTCTTTTCTGCGTTCCCGGCTCAGCCGTTCTACCTGTGTATAGGTCCGACCGTCCCGCTCCCCCTTCTCTACCGAGAAGTGAACGTCCGCCATAGCAGCCAGCTGCGGCAGATGGGTAACACACAGAACCTGTTTGCTCCGGGCCACATCGGCCAGCTTTTCCGCAACCTTCTGAGCCGCCCGGCCGGATACGCCGGTATCTACCTCGTCAAACACCATGGTGCCCACTTGATCGTTTTCTGCCAGCACATTTTTCAGCGCAAGCATAATACGGGCCAACTCACCGCCGGAGGCGATCTTCTGAATAGGCTTTAGATCTTCTCCCACATTGGCGGACATGAGGAATTGCACCTCATCCATGCCAGTCTCGTCCATACCGTAGGTGCCGGACTTGGGCTGAAACTGAACCTGGAAACGCACTTTCGGCATATCCAGCTGGGCCAATTCACGCTGGATCCGTGCCTCCAGAGCTTTAGCGCAAACCTTTCTGGCATGGCTCAGCCGCTCTCCTTCTTTTCTGGCCTGCTCCAATGCTTTGTCACGCTCTTTTTCCAGACGAGCTACACGGTCAGAGGAGAATTGGATCTCATCCAGCTCCTTTTTGCTGCGGGCCAGGTAGTTCAGCATCTCTTCTACGGAGCCGCCGTACTTCTTCTTCAGACGGTGGAGCACATCCAGGCGGCTTTCGATTTCGTCCAGCTCCCCAGGCTCAAAATCAAAACTGTCCCGCAGGTCCCGCACCTGCTCGGCCAGATCGTCTGCAGCGCAGCGCAGCTCGGTGAGCTTGTCCATCAATTCCGCGGCCTGGGTACTGATCCTGGCGGCGGCCCGGAGAGAATCCTCCGCCTCTGCGGCCAGAGCGGCAGCGCCGTCCCGTTCGTCATCGCCGGACAGGGCCAGGTGAGCCCCTTCCACTGATTCAATGAGCTTGCCGGCATTGCGCAGCAGATCCCGGCGACTGGTCAGCTCCTCATCCTCACCTGGTTGGAGCTGGGCCCGCTCCAGTTCGCCGATCTGATATTGCAGATTATCGATTCGCCGGGCCTTCTCCGCCTCATCCATCTGCAGGGCAGAAATCTCCCGGATCAGCACGGTCAGCTTCTCATAAGCAGAGTGGAAGGCGCGCTGTTCCTCCCCTGTGGCACCGAAACCGTCCAGGTAGTCCAGATGGCAGCGCTCGTCCAGCAGCTGCTGGCCATCATGCTGACCGTGGATATTGAGCAATTGCCGCCCCAACTGCCGCAGCTGGGAAACGGTAATAAGCCGGCCATTGATGCGGCAGATGTTTTTCCCATCCGGCTGGATTTCTCGCTGGATGAGCAGATTTCCGTCTTCATCCGGTCCGCAGCCGTTTTCGCGGAACCAGTCCAGATCGGGCAGAGCAGTGAACACCGCGTTGACTAGTGCAGACTTGGCGCCGGTACGAATCAAGTCCCGGCTGGTACGTTCCCCAATGATGGCGCCGATAGCATCCACCACAATGGATTTACCAGCACCGGTTTCGCCGGTCAGGGCGTTGAATCCGCGGTCAAACTGAATGTCTGCCGTCTGGATCACCGCAATATTTTCAATGTGCAGTAAAGAAAGCATATGACCACCTGCCGGAGCTTATCTTCCGCTTATTTCAGCATGGAGTGTATCTCGTTGCAGAACTCCGCTGCATCTTCATTGGTGCGCATAATGAGGATCGCAGTATCATCCCCTGCCAGGCTGCCTACCAGATTGGAAATGTCCATGCCATCAATGGCGGCACAAGCCGCCGAAGCCAACCCCGGCATAGTCTTCAATACCACGATATTCTGCGCCACATCAAAAGAAGTTACGCCTTCTTTAAAGATGGTACGCAGCCGCCCGGCAAAATTGAGGGATGCCTTCCGCTCTGAGACCGCATAGCGGTACGTCCCATAGCTGGTCAGCTCCTTAATGAGATGCAGTTCCTTAATATCCCGGGAAATTGTGGCCTGAGTGGACTGTACCCCCCTGGCCTTCAGCTCCGTGAGGAGCTGATCCTGAGTGTCGATGTCCTGTTCCTCGATAATCCGCAGAATCTCTTGCTGCCGCTTTGCTTTCATGACGTTAAACACCACCCAACTTATGATTCAAAATCTCGTAAAAAGTGCGGCCGGTCACCCGGACCAGCTGCGTTTTAGACTTCGATTCTCGAATTTCCACGATGTCCCCACTGTTCAGTCGGAAGGCTTTACCCCCGTCTACCGACAAATAGGTCGTCTTACGGACCATGCGCCCCAGCTTGACAGACACCGTCCGTCCCCGGCTCAGAACAAAAGAGCGAGCGGAGAGTGCATGAGGGCAGATGGGAGTCACAATGATGTTTTCTGCTGTGGGTTCCACAATGGGACCGCCGGCAGACATGGAGTAGGCTGTAGAACCCGTAGGTGTGCTGATCAGCACACCATCTGCCGAGAAGCTGGAGATAAGCACCTTGTCACCGTATACCTCCAGATCCACCACCCGAGCGACAGCCCCCTTGGTTACGGCTGCATCATTGAGAGCTAAATCGTTGTAAATGATTTTCCCTTCACGGCGCACCGCAACATCCAGCATCATTCTGGCCTCTATGGTGTATTTCCCGGCGGCCAGCCTGGAAAGCATGGACAGCTCGCTCTGCTCCAGCTCCGCCATGAACCCCACACTGCCCAGGTTCACACCCAGCACAGGCACATGACAGGCGTTAGCATCCTTTGCTGCGTGAAGGATTGTACCGTCACCGCCGAAACAAATCAGCATATCCGCACTTTTCAGTTCTTCCTGAGTGCTTTTGAAGCGGATGTGCTTGGGCAGCTCTAAACCGCTGCCTTCTACTTGAAAAGGCAGACACATGACAGTCTCTACCCCTACGCTTCGCAGGATTTTTTCTGCCGCCTGGGCAGCCTTCAGTCCTCGATCCCGATAGGGATTGGGGCTCAATACAACTTTCATTGGGCAGTCCCCTCCAGCGTCTGATGGGACTGCTCCACCAGAGCAGCCAAGTCCCCAGACCAGGTCGTCTCAGCTCCGGCCTGCAGATATCCCAGATATTCAATGTTCCCTTCTGGTCCGCGAATCGGAGAAAAGGTAATATCCCTTACACCAAATCCAGATTCGCGGGCGTGCTCCAGAAAATGTTCCAGCACCTCCAGGTGAACTGCGGGGTCCCGAACGACCCCCTTCTTTCCTACCTTTTCTCTGCCGGCCTCAAACTGCGGCTTCACCAGACACACCACCTGACCGTCCGGCTTGAGAATGCCACGCAAAGCGGGAAGAATCAGCTTCAGAGAAATAAAGGACACGTCAACGCTGGCAAAATCCAACTGGTCCGGAACCTGCTCATGGGTCAGATAGCGGGCGTTCGTACGCTCCAGACAGACTACACGAGGATCACTGCGGAGACTCCATGCCAGTTGGCCATAGCCCACATCCACGGCATACACTTTTTCCGCTCCATTTTGCAGCATGCAGTCGGTAAAACCGCCGGTGGAAGCGCCGATATCTCCGCAGATAGCCCCTTTCAGGCAAATCCCGGAAAAAGTCTTCATGGCCTTTTCCAGCTTCAGGCCTCCACGGCTCACATAAGCCAACCCCTGGCCCCGGACCTGGATCTCCGCATCCTCAGGCAGCTGAGTACCGGCCTTGTCAACCTTCTGCTCGCCTACGTATACCTGACCGCTCATAATTATGGCCTGGGCCCGCTGGCGGCTCTCCACCAGGCCACGTTCCACCAGCAGAACGTCCAGCCGTTTCTTATTGCCCGCCATAGCCGCAGACCTCCAATGCTTTATGGTATAGATGTTCTCCGTCCAGTCCACAGAGTGCACGCAGCTGAGTTACTGTACCATGGGTGACGAAGCCTCGGCCCAGATTGACCAGCGCCATCTGCTTCACATGTGCACCCTGCTCCAGCAGAGCAGATGCCAGCCGCTGCCCCACACAGCCCGGACGGGCGCTCTCTTCAGCGCAGAGCATGCGGCCCGTTTTGTTCAGGGATGCCAAAACAGGCTGCATATCAATCGGTGTTATGGTGTTCAGCTTTACAATATCAGCTTGGATACCACGCTCAGCCAGTCGGTCCGCGCAGTCCAGGAGCTGGTTAATCATCAGTCCGTAGCCAATCAGGGTGATGTCGCCGCCTTCTCGGATCACGCAGGTTTTTGCCGAGCCGGTATCCTCAACAAAGCGTCCCTCATTTCCTTTGCTGTAACGAATGGCTACCGGTCCGCTGATCTCCCGTACTGCATGGCGCAGCATAGAGCGCAGCTCCCGGAAATTGGAAGGGCATAAAACGGTCATACCAGGCACTGTATCCAAAAAAGCTGTATCAAATACTCCGTGATGGGTCTCTCCATCTTCGCCCACCAAGCCCGCCCGGTCTACAGCCAGTACCACGTGGAGCTGCTGAAGGGCTATATCGTGGATCAGCATGTCATAAGCCCGCTGCAGGAAAGAGGAATAGACAGCAAATACAGGCTTCATTCCCTGTTTGGCCATTCCTGCCGCCATGGCCGCCGCATGTCCCTCGGCGATGCCAACATCAAAAAAGCGCTCCGGAAAGCGCTGCGCAAACTGGTCCAGGCCCGTACCACTCTGCATGGCGGCTGTGATAGCACACACAGTGGGATCCTCTGCTGCCAGCTCACACATGGTCTGTCCGAATACCGCAGAAAAATTAGGACCAGAGGCATGGACCAGCTCTCCAGTTTCCACGCAGAATCGGCCTACGCCATGAAATTTGTCCGGATTTCGCTCCGCAGGTGCATAGCCTTTTCCCTTTACAGTTCTGACGTGGAGCAATACAGGGCCCTTCAGATCCTTAGCATAGCTCAGCAACCGGGTCAGGCGCTTCACATCATGTCCATCAACTGGCCCCAGGTAAGTAAAGCCCATGTCTTCAAACAGACTACAGGGAAGCAAAGTCTCTTTGATTGCGGTCTTTACTTTATGGGTCACATTGTAAATGTGCCCGCCCAACGGCAGGACATTCATTACCTTGCGATATCCCTTCTTAAAGTGCAGATACTGGGGCTTCAGCCGCTGACGGGCCAAATGGTCCGCCACACCACCTACACTCTTTGTGATGGACATACCGTTGTCGTTCAGGATGACGATCAGCGGTTCCCCACTGTCGCCTGCATCGGACAGGCCTTCATAGGCCAGACCACCAGACAACGCGCCGTCACCGATCAGTGCCAACACATGATAATCCGCGCCCTGTAAAGTCCTTGCTCTTGCCATGCCAATCGCCACAGAAACGGAGTTTGAGGCGTGCCCGGCGACGAAGGCGTCGCAGACGCTCTCTGAGGGTTTAGGAAACCCCGCAATACCGCCCAAAGTTCGTAGGGTTTCCATAGCCTCGTTGCGCCCGGTCAGGATTTTGTGCGCATAGCACTGATGGCCCACATCAAATACCAAGCGGTCCTTATCTGTATGGAAGACCCGGTGAATGGCTACAATCAGTTCTACCGCACCCAAACTGGAAGCCAGATGGCCGCCGGTACGGGATACCGTATCAATGAGCCTGGCCCGCAGCAATTCACACAGCGCAGACGCCTCACTATCGCTCAGGCCGCTCAGGTCATCGGAAATATGGTCTAAATTCAGAATGATATCACCTCCCGGCCTATTTCAAGCCGGATGTTTCTCTTCTATGCGTAAAGCCAGGCGCCTGCCAGCCCTATCGCAATGCCCAGCAGGCCACCCATCAGTACCTGGAACGGCGTATGGCCCAGAAGCTCTTTCAGCTCCTTACCAAACAGTGCAGGCTTCATTTCTGTCCAGTGATCCATAATATAGTTCAAGATCTTAGCTTGTTCGCCAGCCGCCTTACGCACATTTGCTGCATCATACATCACAACAATGGCTACTA
This sequence comes from Flavonifractor sp. HCP28S3_F3, assembly GCF_052065355.1. Lineage (NCBI taxonomy): Bacteria > Bacillati > Bacillota > Clostridia > Eubacteriales > Oscillospiraceae > Flavonifractor > Flavonifractor sp. HCP28S3_F3. The sequence continues at coordinate 441,479 of NZ_JBQHUF010000001.1, read as the reverse complement.
CCGCCGAAATAGTAAAGACCGGCGAGGTCCAGCCATACATATAGCCCATCGACGCCGCGCAAGCACAGACAAACGCGGAGTGGGAGCTTGGCATCCCGCCGCTGGACAGGATATGACGCCAGTCCAACTTCCGCTTAGTGATCAAAGTAATGATAAATTTGATCGCCTGGGCCAGCGCCCACGCCAGAATCGACAGATTTAAAATCAGATTTCCAGTGAACACATCCACTACATTGCGCATACTGCCCTCATTTCTCGCGATTGACCAAAGACTCTGCCAGCTGGCACAGTCCGTCCCCTTCTGCACCAAAACATGACAGTGCCCCCACCGCATCTTGAGTCAGTTTAACTACCAGTTCCCTGCATTCCTCTAACCCTTTTAGGGTCACGAAGGTATTTTTTTCACTTTTTGCGTCAGAACCCACAGGCTTTCCCAAAGTGGCCTCGTCCCCCACCACGTCCAGGATATCGTCCTGGATCTGGAAAGCCAGGCCCAGGCGCTCCGCATACCGGCGCACCGCCTGTCGCTGCTCTGCCGTACCTCCGGCCAGAGCACAGCCTATTTCAGTTGCGGCAGCAATCAAAGCTCCGGTCTTGAGTTTCTGGAGCTCTTCAACCTCATGAAGGCCCAAGGAGTGACCCTCCCCTGCCATGTCAAGGATCTGACCGCCCACCATACCCTGTCCGCCGGCAGCCCGAGCCAAAACGCCGGCAGCATCAAGTACCCGCTCCGGCGGCAAGCTCACCGCCGGGTCCAGCATAAACTCAAAAGCTGCGGTCAGCAGAGCATCTCCGGCCAGCACCGCTGTAGCTTCGCCGTACACCTTATGGTTGGTAGGACGTCCACGGCGCAGATCATCATCATCCATACAGGGCAGGTCGTCATGAATCAGAGAATAGGTGTGAATCATCTCAATGGCGCCCGCAAAAGGCAGGGCCGCTTCCGGGTCACCGCCGCAGATCCGGCAGGTCTCCAGCAGGAAAACCGGCCGGATTCGTTTCCCACCAGCCAGCAAGCTATAACGCATGGCGTCATACAGGTCGCCCCTGGGTTCCCGATCCTGGAAACAGTTACGCAGCCACTCCTCTACTCGAAGACGGTGGGCTTCCAGATGCTGATTCTCCATACTCATTCCTGCGCCTCCCCTGAAAAGGGTTTTTCCTGTACAGTATCGTCCGGACCTGCCAGCAGCTTGCTTACCTTCTGCTCCGCCCGCTCCAGCTGTGCAGAGCATTTCTTGACCAGCTTGGTCCCCTCTTCAAACAGAGAGAGCGCCTCCTCCAACGGGGCCTCACCACGTTCCAGCTGCCGGACGATCTCATCCAGACGGTCCATCGCCTGTTCAAAATTCATTTTCTTCTCAGCCATTTCAGATACGTCCTCTCTTATCCCTGGGTTTGGACCCGGCAGGATATCTCACCGTCTGTTACCCGTAAGGAGAGCTCATCGCCTGGGCCGACGTCCTTTACAGAGCGTACGATTCCCCCGTCCACCTGCCGGGCGATGGCGTAACCACGGCCCAACACCTTCAGCGGACTGAGGGCGTCCAGACTGGCAGCCAGTCGAGCAAACCGCTCCCGTTCCCTACCCGCGGCAGCGGACAGCCCCTGAGCCAACCGCTGACAGTAGTAATCCAGCTGCTGCTGGCGATCTTCCACGTAGCTCATGGGATCCTGGAGCATCCGGCACCGGCTTATCTGCTCCAGCTGCTTCCCGGCTCGCTCCAGCTTCCGGCTCATGGCCTGTTCCAATCGGCTTTCCATATAAGATAACCGGGCCAGGATTTCATTCTGGTCGGGCACAGCCCGCTCCGCAGCATTAGAGGGTGTAGATGCCCGTACATCTGCCACAAAATCGGCTATGGTCACATCAGGCTCATGTCCTACCGCTGAGATCACAGGAATCGCCGAAGCGTAGATGGCGCGGGCCACCGGTTCTTCATTGAACGCCCACAGATCCTCCATAGAGCCGCCGCCTCGGCCGGTAATGATCAGGTCCGCAGCCTGGTGGCGGTTGGCCCAGGCAAGCGCGGCACAAATCTCTCCCGCAGCCTCAGCCCCTTGGACCCTGACCGGCAGCACCAGCACCTCCGCCAGCGGCCAGCGTGCCCCTAGGATGCGGATCATGTCCCGCACCGCATCTCCCTCAGGGGACGTGATCAGGGCGATTCGGCTGGGATACCTGGGAAGAGGCCGCTTATGGGCGGGATCAAACAAGCCCTCCCGATACAGTTTTTCCTTCAACTGCTCAAAGGCCAGATGGAGATCACCTACGCCCTCCGGAATCACGGACGAGCAGTAGAGCTGATATTGACCATCCCGCGGGAAGAGCGACACGCGCCCGAAAGCGACGACCTTCATGCCGTTCTGGGGGCGGAATCGCAGACTCATGGCCTCCCTACGGTACATCACACATCGAATGACCCCTCCGGGATCCTTAAGGGAAAAATAGTGGTGGCCAGAAGAATGCGCCTTGTAATTAGAGAGCTCGCCCCGCACATAGAGAGCCGCCAGAGGCCGGTCGCGCTCCAGCAGTTCCTTGATATGCTGATTGACCTGTGAAACAGAGTAAACAGGTGCCTGATTCATGCCTCCAGCTCCCTTTCCCGCAGCCGATGGGCCAGGATTGCCACGCCCATAGCGTTATCCGTTGCATAACGGGGCTGGGCAAACACCGCCCCACAGCTCTCCGTCAGGACCGTCCGCAGGCGACGGTTGGATGCCACACCGCCGGAACACAGTACCGGCAGGCCAGGATACTGGCCCAATGCGGCCAACGTGGTCCGTCGAACTACATCTGCCACGGTCTCCAGTACGAACCCACAGATTCGGCTGGGTTCTTCACCCCGCTCCGCCATAGCCCGCATTTTGTTCTCCATGCCGGACAAAGAAAACGTAAGGTCATTTAACTTTACAGAAAATTTCTGATCCGTTTGGCCCTCTGCCAGAGCATCCACCGCCTTGCCTGCAGGGAAATCCAACCCCAGCAGTACACCGGTGCGGTCAATCAGCTGCCCGGCAGAAATATCGCTGGTACCGCCAATCCGACGGGCACGAACATTGACGCCTTCCGGCTCCACGTACAAAAGCTCCGTAGTACCGCCGGACAGGTGCCAAGCCAGCATGGGCCGATCCATCAGCTCCAGATGCCCGGCCGACCAGGCCGCAGCTGCCACATGTCCCTGCTGGTGAGAGACCTGATAGCAGGGCACATTCAGCGTGAGTGCCAAAGCATGTCCCAAGCTGTCACCTGCCAGAAAACAGGGCATATAGGAGCCTTCTACCTCTCGCGGCCGGCTTGAAACGCCCACAACAGAGAGCCCCTCCAGCCATCCTTCCTCTTTCAGCTCCTGAAACCTCTGCGGCAGGGCCTTTACATGCTGAAACAGGGCGTCACTCTGCCGCAGTCCCAACTCTCCGGGGCGGACAGTCAGCAAACGGCCAGCATTATAGCCTTCTGAACCGTCAAATACAGCGGCGGAAGTGGTGTAGTTACTGGTGTCGATGCCCAGTGCGCGCATGCTTACTCTTCCTCCGATGCGTTTCCGGTGCTCAGTCCCACAGGATCAGGCGGATTCTCTCCCCGAACAAAGGAACCCAAGATGCCGTTCACAAAGGAGACAACCTCCGGCTCCTCGTAGTGCTTTACCAGTTCCACTGCTTCATTGATGGCTGCCGCATTGGGGATATCCTGCATATACAGGACCTCATACATGGCCACCCGCATAATGGCAATGGCTACACGATTCATGCGGGAAAATTTCCAGCCAATCGCATATTTGGAAATATACTCATCCAGCTCCGGCGTATGGTCATAGACGCCCTTGACCAGTTTGGAGATATATTCCCGCTGAGCCTCATTCGGATACTCGGAATAGAGTGGCTCCTCCTCTCCGATATCGGCAAAGGTCTTACGGCTGAGTGCTTCGGAGAGAAGCTCCTCCGCCGTCTGGTCGGTAAATCCCAACTCAAACACAAAGTGGACCGCGATCTCGCGGGCTGCTGTTCTGGTCATTGCAGTTCCTCCAAACGGGCATGTCCCCATATGATATTCATAGACAGTCCCATTATACAACAAGACTGTATAAAAAGAAAGGAGCAAATTCCCCATGAAAAGCAATATCCGGCAAAAAAGGACGCCCGGATGGGCGTCCTTTTTCATTATGCTCCATTCAGCTGCTCCTGCAGCCGTTCGGGGAAATCACTTGCTGGCTTCACGCTCAAAGGAAACGCCTGCCACATGGACGTTGACGCACTCCACCGTCAGCCCGCTGGTATTCTCAATGGCGTGGTAAACCGCGTTCTGCACCTCTTTTGCCACATCGATAATCGTGTAGCCATACTTAATGAGGACAGACAGATCCACCCGGATACTCTCATCCTCCACCGCAATGTGGATCCCCTTGGACAGGTTCTTCTTGCCGCCCAGCAGCTCGGCGATATCGTTGCCCAGATTAGCGGAGAGGCTCCCAACACCCTCCACCTCCATGGCGGCGGCGGCGGCGATCACCGCCAAAACGTCTTCGGATATATGGATGTTCCCCAGCTCGTCGGGCCGAGAAATGTACTCTTTCCCATCTGCCATGCCAGACACCCTCCTTTTGTGTACTATGAAAACATTGTACCACAAAACAGAGAAATTACAACTGATTTTTGCCGCCGTCTTTCGGTGTCAGGCCCGGCACCGATACGGGTCAGTCTTCCGCCGGAATAATCTTTACCTGGCTGGCTTCGCAGCCTGTCTCGTCGGTGACGATTTCCATGATCTTGGCCACGTCCGCGTCAGTCAGCTCAGAGCCGCCGGTGGATACTACCACGCTGACACTGTTATCGCTGATAAAGGCGATGCAGTCGGCGTAACCCTTGGCAGTCACCAGGTTCTCGATCTGAGCTTCCGCCACGGTATAGTCTGCCAAAGACTGGATGGCCATAGCAGTCTCTTCCTTCATGGCGGCGTCAGCATTTTCGTCCGCCGCAGCGTCCTGCAAAATAGTCAGGGCGCTGTCTCTGGCCTCCTGCCGGTTGAGCCGGGCAGAGGCAAAATATCCGCTGCTGGAGGAGGTATCCCCAGCGGTGGGCTGGTTCGTCTCGGTGACCGCCGGAGAGGCAGTACTGCTGAGCAGCGGATCGGAGGTCTGGCCGGACACCAGGGCTGCCTGACCCAGGGTCTTTCCGGCGTCTGCCGTTTCGTTGCCCTGATAGGTCCAGTTGAGATAAACCGCTGCGCAAACAAAGAGCACAATAGCTGCCACTACGGCATTGCGTTTCCATACTTTCATCTTGGTTTCCTCACTTTCCTTTACATACTGAGATCTTATCCGCGCCCAAACCCGTCAGAGCGGACACCGCCTCCACCAGCCGCAGCCGAACCTCCGGGTTGGCTCCTCCTGAGCATACCACAAGGGCCCCCTGATATTGGGGCGAAAGCTGTTGTATCACGATGGCATCTTCCACTCCCGACCCCTGAGAGACGATCACGGAAGACAGGGTGGATTCCGTACCCTGCTCGCTGATGGAGGTATCAGAATCCTGCGCCAGGACCTTCTGGGGACCGCTTTTTAACGTCAAGATCACATCTGCCTCTCCCACCCCCTGGATCTGTGACAGAGCCTCTTCCAACCGCTGTTCCAGGTCGGCCACAGAGTCTGCTGTCTCCCCCGCCTGTCCGGTCTGGCTCTCTGCCGTGCTCTCCTTCGTCTCATCTTTTTCCCACAGAGGAGGAAGAAGCAGCAGAACAGCCCCTACCAGGATCACCAGCAGCACGTATTTGTATCGCTGAAACAAAACGTCCAGGCGCTTTTTCCACTGTAAAAGATCTGTTTTTTTCATTCCTCGCCACCGCTTTCGTAATACTGCCGCTCCGACGGAATGGCAAAATCGGCCTCGATCTCCCGGGCCAGCTTGGCCTGCTCCTCCGCCGTCAGCGTACCGAAGACTGTAACATACTCCGGCACTGGCCAGTCGCCCTCCTCTCCCGCCTCTACGGCTACCTGGCAGTCAATGCCCATGCTTTCCGCCTTGTCCTGTATATATGCGCCGGAGCGTTCCTCTATGATGCCTTTCATCAACTCCCGATCCTCCTGCTGCAGCTCCTGGCTGTAATCGTCCAGAGAAAGCTTGTATTCTGTCAGTGCCTGGGTCAGCGCACCCTCATCCAGCGAGAGCAGCGGTCCCAGCATGGCAATCAACAGGACCAGGCCGCCGGTCAGACGCCCGATCTTTCGGATTGTCCCCGATGGGGTAAGGCTCTCCGCCATGGCGATTACCAGTGCCGCACATGAGATCCCCAGCAGCCACTGTCGTATCACATCCAGCATGTCTTATCCTCCTGTGGCGGCCGTCACCGCAGAAACCATGGATATCAATAGCAGTAAAGCGCAAGCACCTGTCATCCCGAGCACCAGTCCAAACGCCCCGCCGATCTGGTCGATAAGGCCGGCTACCCGGCCGCTGGACACCGTAGCACTCAAAGCCGCGGTCAGCTTGTAGACCAGGTAGTGGATCCCAAGCTGAAGGAATGGAGCCACACACATTCCCAGCACTACCAGCATACCGAACACGCCTACCGCGTTTTTCAGGATGCCGGCGCTGGCCAGTACGGTCTCCGCCGCATCAGACAGAATGCCTCCCACCACAGGTACCATGCTGGACATGGTGAATTTGGCCGCCTTGACGGTAGCAGCATCCGCTGTACCGGCGATGGCACCGCTGATAGTCAAGTAGCTGACAAACATAATCAAAATGGCGCTGAGTACCACCGTCACTACCCATTTGATGGTACCGGCCACCCGCTTCAGCCCCTCGTTTCCCACAGCGGTATAAGCCACGCAGGCTGCGATATAGAGATAGAGCAATGGGAGCAGCAGGCTGGTGATAACCGTCATCAGCACATCAGAAAAGAGCATGGTGGCCAGCTGACGGGCAGCCGCGCTGCTGGGCGTTCCTGCCGCGGCAGCAGCTGCGGTGACCGCCGGCAGCAGCAGCTTGGAGAAGGACTCCATGTTCTCCAGTGCCTCCCGCCCCATCCCAATTAGAGAATTGGCGTCGGCCACAGCTACAGCGGCCACAGCCATAGCCCCCACCATGGAGACTAAATCCGGTCCATCTCCGCCGCCCACGCCGCTGTACAGTCCCTCCGCCAGGCCGCACAAAAGCACTACGGCCAACAGCAGGACCCCGCTGCGCAGGGCCTTCCGCAGTATGCCGGACACCTGCCCGCTGCCTGTATCCAGAATGGCCTGGATTCCGTCCTCCAGATCCATTCCCTCCTCCAGATCGACCCCAGGCACCCACTCCTCCCCTGCAGCCTGGATCCCGTCCAGGTCCAGAGCTTCCGACTGGGCCGCCGGAATGTCTCGTTCTGCGGCGCAGGCCGTGCCAGACAGCACTGCCAGCATACACAGCAGCATCAGCAGCCGTTTTCCCATGTTTCCATCCGCTCCCTTACACATCCGAGCCCGGCTCACAGCAGCTCCGCGATGGTCTCCAGTACCGCCCGCATCAGCGGCAGAGCCACATAGAGGGCCATCACTGCCCCCGCTGTCTCCACAAAGGCCGCAATCCCGCTCTCCTTGGCGTCCCGGCATACCTCTGCCGAGATCCGGGTAAGCACCGCGATACCTACGGTTTTCAGCACCGGGTCCAACACCGCCGGCGAAAGACCCGCCCGGTCACCCAGGTCCTCCATCAGTGCCCGGATAGCCTCCAGGGCACCCATAGCCTGTGCCAGGATCAGGGCACCCGCCGCCAGGGAGAGCACCAAGCCAACCTCTTTAGCGTTCTGCCGGACCACCAGGGCGCACAAAGCCGCTGCTACAGCCAGGGCCGCCATTTTTCCCACCACTTCCATGGCGGTCACAATCCAAACAGATCTTTCACCAGCTCGAACAGCTCACTGATCTGCTGCACCACCATCATCAGCACCACTACCAGTCCTGCCAGGGTAGTCATGGTGGCCTGCTCGTCCCGTCCCGAGCGGGTAAGCACCTGATTGAGTACTGAGATCAGGATGCCGATGGCTGCGATTTTAAAGATTAAATCTACATTCATACTTCCCTACTCCCTACATCAGAAGAATGACCAGAAGGGCCCCTGTAGTCAGGCCCAGCACCTGATCCATCCGCCCTTTTCGTTCCTGTTCCCGCTCTGCCTCCTCTGCCGCGGCGGTCAGTTCCCCGCAGGTCTGCCTCAGGGCTCCCCGCAGGCCATCTCCGTCGTACCGGCCAAGCACCTCGCCCAGCTCTTCCAGGACACGCTGTCCCCGGCTATCCAGATCCAAAGTTGCCTCTGTTAAAGCCTGCCGCCAGATCTGGGACAGGGAACGCTGACCCAAATCGTCCATGTCGCGGGCACAGCAGGCGAAGAGCGCGCCTACCGGTCCACTGTATTCCTGGGACAGGCGGACGAAAAGCTCCGGAAGAGGGGTCAGTCGGAAGGATACCTCCCGCTCCATCTGCTCCAGAGCGGCAGCCAGTTCCCGCAGCAGCCTGGGTCTGCGGGCCAAACGACTGGCGGCGTGAAAGCCGATCACGGTAGGTCCCGCCGCCAGCAGGACCGCCCCGGCTAACCTCAGCACAGCTCTGTCACCTGATAGTCCCGGCCCCGTTCTGTCCTCCGGATAACCACCAGGCGGCGGAAAATCCGCCGGTCCAGCAGGTCACGGTACAGCGGTCTGGTCTTCAGGTCCTCCAAATCCACCCCGTGTGCCGAGCAGAGCAGGGCCACACCGCAGTTGGCGGCTACCTCCAGTGCCCGACAGTCCTCCGGAGCCGTAATCTCATCCGCCGCCAGCACCTGAGGGTTCATCCCCCTCAGCAGCATCAGCAGCCCCTTCTCCTTGGGACAGGCATCCATCACATCGGTGCGGCTCCCCACATCGAACTGAGCCTCTCCCTCCCGCATGGCCGCCAACTCTCCCCGCTCGTCCGCCACCCCAACCCGGAGGGCAGGGCAGCCGTCACCGTCGGAGATGCGGCGGATGAGATCCCGCAGCAAGGTAGTCTTGCCAACGCCGGGAGGCGAGACTACCAGGGTGCTCTGGAATCGTCTCTCCTGCCACAGCTTGTCCAGCACCGGCCGAGCCGCCCCCGGTACCTCACGGGCCACACGGATAGCCAGGGAGGAAATGCTTCTCAAATTCCGTATCTGTCCATTTTCTATCACTCCGCTGCCGCAAATGCCGATGCGGTGCCCGCCCCGGACGGTAAAAAAGCCGCTGCTGATCTGAGCCTGGGCGGTGTGGATGGAGGCCCTAGTGGCAATCTCCAATACCAGCTCCAGGTCTGACGGCGTCACCGCTGGCGCACCTGGTATGTACTCCTCTCCGTGAGGGAATACCGCCGCCATGGGCCTGCCCGCCCGCAGGCGCAGTTCTTCCGCTCTGGCCTGCCGGGGCTCGTCCAATCGCCGGGCACTCTCCCGCAGGAGAGGCGGCAGCAGCGCTGTCACCTCCAGCCAGCGGGCGGCTGGATCATATCCTGTCATGGTCGCGTCACATCCTTCTTTCGTGTCTGACCCATCCTATGAGAGCCCGTCCCTCTTTATGCCTGAGCAGAAAAAAAGAGCGGACCCATTTCCATGGGTCCGCTCTGCGGCCAGATATCATTTCTTCTTTTCCTGTTTGACCAGCACTTCTGCCAGGTCTTTCCGAGCCTTCAAAGAGTCAATCAGTTCCGACGCATCCGCCGGGTCCCCGCCTTTGGGAAGGGCGTATTCCTCGGTGCGGGCAAAATCCCGCTCCAGCCGCTTCTTCTGCTGATCCAACCACTTGCCGCCCTCGCCCTCCTGATAGACAAGAGCTACCAGCCGGGGATGGGCCTTCATCTGATTCACCCACAGCTTAGCCGGATCGTGTTTCCGGGTCAGCAGAATGACCAGCAGGACAATGGCCACCGCAGCGGTGGCAAATCCCAGTGCCTGAGATACCCGGATGGGGGTATTCAGGAAATACAGGCTGTCGGTACGCAGGCCCTCGATAAAGCCCCGGCCCACGCCGTACCAGGCCAGGTAGCCTAAAAAGATCTGCCCGTCAAATTTCCTGTGTTTTTTCCCTACCCGGATCAGCAGGAGCAGGCCCACCAGGTTCCAGAGGGACTCGTACAGAAAGGTGGGATGGACCTCCATATACTGCCGGGTACCGTCCACATACTGATAGATCCCCATGCGCCAGGGCAGGTCAGTAGGACCGCCGTGGGCCTCGATATTGACAAAGTTGCCCCAGCGGCCCACCATCTGACCAATGAGCATACCGTAGGAGCCCAGGTCCGCAAAGGCAAGGAATTTGATCTTCCGCACCTTGCAGAACACCAGCAGGGTGATGATGGCCATAATAACCCCGCCATAAATGGCAAGGCCGCCGTCCCAGATCCGTACCATGGCCCCAAAGTCCCAAGAACCGTCAGCACAGCGGTAGAGCTCAGGATAGAATACGATGTAATATACCCGCGCCCCGATGATGGACAGAGGCACGGCAAAAAAGAGCATGTCGATGATATCATCCTGTCGGATGCCGAACCTGGGAGCCTGGCGGGAGCAGTACATCACCGCCAGCAAAAAGCCGGCGGCGATGATAATGCCATACCAGTAGACGGGCCAGCTTCCCACATGGAAGGCAACCCGGTTCAGCTGAAATTCCAGCCCCAGGCCGGGAAAGGAAACGGTTCCCATCATTTTGCCTCCCCCGGCCGGACCACGGCCAGACCGCACCGCTGAGGCGTCACCCAAGTGCGGATGCATGCCTCTACATCGGACAGGGAGATGGCGTCAAACAGCTCCGGGAAGCGGAAATACTCCACGCCGGCAAAGTGGGACTGGGCCAGTTCGATGCACACATTTTCAAAGGAGTTGAGGGAACGCACCTTGGCACCATAGACACCCTTTTTCACACGGCTGAACAGAGCGGGATCTACGCCCTCCCGGGCCAGTCGCTCCCCTTCCGCCAGCACGGCGTCCCGCACTTTCCGGGGATCCTTGCTCTCACCGCCAGCCGCCATCAGGGCGCAGCCGGGATAGAGCTCAAAGCCGTAGCCGAAATTCTTATTGATGAGACCTTCATTGTACAGCTTGGCATACAGGGGGCTGGAGTTGCCCAGCAGCACCTCGCAGGCCAGTTCACCGGTCAGGGTGCGGCGCAGCCACTCCTCCCCGCGCTTGGCAGGGTCGGCCTTAAAGCCCAGCTGGAAGATGGGAGTGGACACCTCCATGGTCAGTTCCTTTTCCCCGCAGGCAGCCTGGAGGTCCTCCTCCCCGCCGTAATCCCGGTCAATGGGCAGGCCGGGCTCCTTGGGCAGGATCTCCCGGGCAATGGCACACACCTGGGCCGGGTCCACATCTCCCGCCACGGTGAGCACCATGTTGGCCGGGGTGTAGAAGGCCTTGTGGCAGGAATAAAGAGTTCCGGCGGTGATCTTGGCGATAGACGCCTGGGTACCGGCAATGGGCACACGGATGGGGTGGTGGTCATAGAGGCACTCCATGAGGGCATAAAACACCTGGTTGTCCGGGTCGTCCTCCACCATGCGGATCTCCTGACCGATGATGCCCTGCTCCTTGTCCACGCTCTCCTGGGTGAAGTAAGGGATGGAGACAAAAGAAAGCAGGATCTTCAGATTATCAAAGAACTTCTCCGTGCTCTCAAAGAAATAGCCAGTGATGGCCGAGCTGGTGAAGGCGTTGGGTGATGCGCCGTTAGCCGCCAGGTCCTGGAGGGCGTTGCCGTCCTCGGTGTCGAACATTTTATGCTCCAGGAAGTGGGCCACACCGGCAGGTGTGTTCTTCCACTCTCCATCCAGCCGGAAACGCATATCCATGCCGCCGTAATTGGTGGCAAAAAAGGCGTAGCTCTTCTGAAAGTCCCGGCGGCGATCCACATAGACATGGAGCCCGTTTTCCAGGATTTCATGGAACACGGTCTCCCCCAGACGGGGGTACTGCTTGCTTACCATAGGCTCAATCCCTGCCTTTCAGGAAATAGACGGTATCCAGGATCAGATCCTGGGCGGCCGCCACCGCTTCTTCCCGGGTCACCTGTTCTACCCGGGCGGCCAGCTGGTCAGGGCCCTCCGACAGCCCGGCCGCAGCCTGACCCAGCCAATAGTCCTCCAGACGGCTCTGGGCGTCCAGGGTGGTCAGCAGAGTGCTTACCACCGAGCGGCGGGCCCATTCCATCTCGTCATCACTGAAGTCGCCAGTCTGACATTTGTAGAGCTGGGACAGGATCTCGCCCTCTGCCTGACCCACCTTGTCAAACTCCACCCCGGAGGAAACCAACATCACGTCCTTGTACTTCATCAGGCCAGAACTGGCATAGTAGCACAGGGACAGTTTCTCCCGTACATTCATGAACAGCTTGGAGGTAGTGGTCCCACCGTAGATGGCGTTTACCAGAGTCAGGGCAGGGTACTGCTCGTCCCAAGCATCGGCGTTGGTGCGGAAGCCCATAGCCAGCTTGCCCTGGGTCACATCCAGAGACTCCTCTACCCGGCGAGGATGCTTGGGAGCCTTCTTTTTGGCCGGACGCACCACGGCCATCCGCTCCCCACCCTCGGGCAGGCCGTTCACGATAGGTGCAAAGGCAGCCTGCACCCGCTCAGGGTCAGCAGAACCACAGTAGTAGAGCTCCACCCGTGCGGTGCGCAGCAGCTTCTGGTACTGCTCCCAGAGTGCCTTGGCATCGATAGCCTGAGCGTTGGCCTCGCTGCCCAGCCGGTCCACACCGAAGGGCTCATCCCCGCACATCTCAGCCACCACCCGGATCTGGGCGTACTGGCGCTTATCGTTGACCTGGGCCCGGATGCGGTCGATCAGGTTGTCCTTTTCCTGGCGGGTATAGTCCGGGCAGAAAGCACCATCCTGGGTGTAGGGCTTCAGGAGTACCTCTGCCATCAGCTCTGCCGCAGGCTCCAATACCTTCTCCCCTTCCAGGGCGTAGGCGTCATCCAGGAAGCTGCCGGCAAAGCCCACACACTGGGTCTCGCCTTTTTTGCGGACCAGAGGCTCCAGAGAACCACCGTACAGCTCGTCTAAAGCCGCGGAGAGGGATTCCATATCTGGATGCTCTACCGTGCCGCGCCGGAGCACCATGGGCACCAGCGCATTGCGTGAGGCATCCTCTTCCGACAGCGGGGTCAAAAAGCGCACGGCCAGCGTGCTGGATTTAAACTTCTTCGTCTGCACCGCCGTCAGCTGGACGCCGGGGCGCAGCGTGATCTGTGTGACCTTCATGAATTCAGATCCATCCTTTCTTCCTGCCAACATAGCCTGTCACATTTGGACACAGCTATGCACATGATTGCAATATCCTTTACAGTTGACTTCGGTCCCGCAGCCAACTGGGCAGAGAGCGCATTTTGATACTTGATACAATGCCCATGGCGGCAAACATCGTAACGATAGAAGAACCGCCATAGCTGATAAAAGGCAAGGTAAGTCCTACCACTGGGAAGATATACAGGCACATACCGACATTGACCCCTACCTGGGCCATAAGCATGCCGGCGTATCCCATAGCGATGAAAGCGCTCTGGGACGAGCAGGCCCGGCGGGCCACCCAGATGCACCGCAGGATAATGAGCGCCAGCAAAAACAGCAGCAGGCAGCAGCCCACCAGTCCAAACTCCTCTCCACAGACGGCGAAGATCTCGTCGGTGTGGCGAGCGGGGAGGCTGGATTCCGACTTGCTTTGGGTTTGGATTCCCTGCAGATACCCCATACCGGTGAGCCCACCGCTGCCGATAGCCAAAATACTGCGTGTCTGCTGCCAGCCAGCTTCCTGAGTCTGCTCGTACACAGTATTAGGATTGCCCGTGATATGATCAATGACCACAGTAAAACGCTTGGCAAAATATTTGTCACTGATATGGGGCCATATCAGAATTACTGCTGCCGCACAAAGTACGATACCAATCAGAAACCAGCGCTTCTTCACGCCGCCGGCCCAGGCCATCACCGCAAAGATCAGCAGATAGGTCAGGCCCATACCGAAATCTCCTGAGGTCACTGCAATCAGTGCGAACATAAACAGGGTATGGCCCGCGATCTGGAAAACGGAATCAGGGCGGCTGATCCCCTTTTCCTTCAGCCGGTTCATCTGCCAGGCCAACAGCAGCACAAAGGTAAGCTTCGCCAGCTCCGCAGGCTGGAGATTTACCGGAAAGCCGGGAATATCCAGCCAGCTGTTGTTGCCCGTCTCCTCCGCGCCGGTGCCCAGAGGGGTAAACAGCAGCAGATTGATACCCAGGGAAAAAAGGAACAGCAGCTTCCAGGATTTTTCGGTAAACAGCTCAATGTCCACCGAAGACATAAGAATATAAACCAGCACACCCAATATGATGGCCACCGACTGTACCAGCATGCAGCGCAGGCCGGCGGAAGGCTCCATCCAGCGGGTGGCGCTGTAAATCAGAACCAGGCCAAACCCACTGGCAGCCAGGCAAAAAGCCAGCAACAGCCGGTCGCCCCGGTCCAAAAAAGCCCGTATGGAGTCAATAAACCAGGACAAGGCCCCGCCCCCCTTCTTTGGAAATCAACTTAGTTTACCATCTTTTTTGCGTTTGGTAAACGGCTGTGTTATAATAATTAAGCGATTCTTTACATTTGAGGTGCTGTATGGAAGTTATCTCCAATTCTCCGACGGAGACCGAACAGTTGGGCGCAGACCTTGCGGCCCAACTTTCTCCCGGCGATATCATAGCATTTACCGGTGATCTGGGGGCGGGCAAAACCGCCTTCACTCGTGGATTGGCCAGGGGGTTGGGTGTTCAGGAGCGGGTCACCAGTCCCACATTTACCATCGTCAATGAATATGAGGGCGGACGCCTGCCTCTCTTCCACTTCGACATGTACCGCCTGGGCTCCTCCGATGAACTGTTTGACATCGGCTGGGAGGACTATCTGGCCCGAGGCGGCGTGTGCGCTGTGGAGTGGAGTGAAATCATAGACGACGCGCTGGAGGGGCATGTAATCCGGGTGGATATCCGCCGGGGCGCAGATGACAACCAGCGGCTCATTACCATTACAGGAGGTCCTGACGCATGAAAATCCTGGCTCTGGAATCCTCTGCCGTTGCCTGCTCTGCGGCGTTGTGTGAGGATGAAAAGCTGATCGCTCAGTCTTTTCAGAATAACGCCCTCACTCATTCCGTTACACTGATGCCCATGACCACCTCCCTGCTCTCCAACTGCGGCATGACTTTGGAAGATGTGGATGTGATCGCTGTGGCCGCCGGGCCGGGATCTTTTACCGGCCTGCGCATTGGTGTCGCCGCAGCCAAGGGTCTGGCCTGGCCGGGTCAAAAACCCTGCGCGGCCTGCTCCACCCTGGAGTCCATGGCCTGGACACTGGCTCATACCGGTCTGGAGATCTGCGCTGTCATGGATGCCAGGCGGCATCAGGTCTATAATGCCCGCTTCGCCAGTGATGGTACGCGGCTGGTCCGGCTGTGCCCCGACCGTGCCATTGCTCTGGAGGATTTGGCCGCCGAATTAAAAAACAGCGGAAATCCGCAAATTCTGGTTGGAGACGGCGCGGTTTTATGCTATACTACCCTCAAGGAACTGGGGCTGGACGTCCGGCTGGCGCCCCCCCACCTGCAATTCCAGAGTGCGTGGGGCGTGGCTCGGTGTGCTCTGGAGTTGGCCCGGCGTGGGGAACTGACCGATGCCTCGGGCCTGGCGCCCAACTATCACCGGCTCTCCCAGGCTGAACGGGAGCGGCTGGCAAAAGAACAAAACAAAGGGGAATAGCGTCATGGATATGGAAAAAGTACACATTCTGGATCATCCGCTGCTGCAGCACAAGCTGACCATCCTCCGGGATGAGACTACCGGAGTCAAGGACTTCCGTCAGGTGGTCTCTGAGATTGCCACCCTCATGTGCTATGAGGCTACCCGGGATCTGCCCATGGAGGAAGTGGAGATCAAGACCCCCATCACTACCGCCAAATTCAAGACCATCGCTGGCAAGAAGCTGGCCATCGTCCCCGTCCTGCGGGCTGGTCTCGGTATGGTGGACGGCATCCTGACTCTGATTCCCTCCGCTAAGGTGGGCCATATCGGTCTGTATCGGGATCCTGACACTCTGGAGCCGGTAGAGTACTACTGCAAGATGCCCACCGATATCGCTGACCGTGATGTCATCATTCTGGATCCCATGCTGGCCACTGGCGGCTCTGCCTCCGCTGCCATTCAATTCATCAAAAACTACGAGGTCAAGCACATCAAGCTGATGAACATCATCGCCGCGCCCGAAGGCATCCAGCGCGTGCAGCACGATCATCCCGACGTGGACATCTACTGTGCCGCTCTGGATGAAAAGCTCAACGACCACGGCTATATCGTCCCCGGCCTGGGCGATGCTGGCGACCGCATTTTCGGCACTAAGTAAGGACTGATGCAACGGCGGACCTCCCAGTCGGGAGGTCCGCTTTTTATCTATCTTCTGAAGAAAGGGACAGGCAAGATGATAAAAATACTTTTCGTGTGCCACGGCAATATCTGCCGAAGCCCCATGGCTGAGTTTGTGATGAAGGATCTGGTGCGCAAAGCGGGACGCGAGTCAGAATTTGAGATCGCCTCTGCCGCTACCAGCAGCGAGGAGATCGGCAATCCCGTTTACCCTCCCGCCCGGCGAAAACTGGCCCAGCACGGTATCGCTTGTTCTGGCAAAACCGCCCGTCAGTTAACGAAGCATGATTATGAATACTGGGATCTGCTGATTGGCATGGACCAGGCAAATCTGCGAAACATGCGCCGCCTCTTTCCTGATGATCCCGGCCGGAAACTTCACCTACTGCTGGACTATACCGATCGTCCTGGTGAAGTGGCCGACCCGTGGTATACCGGCGATTTTGAAGCTACCTGGACGGACGTGCTGGAAGGCTGTCAGGGACTGCTCCGCCAGTTGTAACATCAAAAAGACCGTTCCCATCAGAGGAACGGTCTTTCTTTTATCTGTTCTTCTCCCGTTCGTAGATGATACGCAGGCCGTCCAAGACCAGCTGCGGATCCACCACATCGATCAGGTCTGTATTGTCCGCCACCATCCGGGCCAGGCCACCGGTAGCGATTACCTTAATATCTCCCCCGCCCATCTCTTCCTTGGCCTGACGGATCAGGTACTCCATAGCACCGATGTAGCCCATCACTGCCCCGGCCTGGATCTGACCCACGGCAGTAGTGCTCAGTACCGTATCCGGTTTTACCAGCTCCACCCGAGGCAGCAAGGCGGTCTTCTGGAACAGGCCGTCGATGGACACCCGCACACCGGCGGTAATGCAGCCACCCAGATACACACCTTCGGCGCTCACTGCATCAAGCGTAGTAGCCGTACCAAAGTCCAGCACAATCAGAGGTGCACCGTATTTCTCAATGGCGGCGATATCAGCCACCGCCCGGTCGGGACCTAACCGCTCGTCACTGTCACAGGGAATATAGGGCAGCCTGGGATCCAAGTCCTCGTCAATGACCAGAGGTACCTTGCCCAGATATTTCTTTACCGCGTTGGACAGGGTGTGCATCACCTGGGGTACCACAGAGCCGATCACAACATCCTCCAGCTGATCCAGCTCCACGCCGAACCGCTGGAAATACTGATACATCAGCAGCCCCACTTCATCAGAAGTACGATTGGCATCTGTCATCAGTCGGAAGCTGCCCTTCAGCTCCTTCCCCTCATAGATACCCAGGACCATATTGGTATTACCCACATCGATAGCAAGCAGCATTACGCTTCCCCCTTTTTCTTATGCGTCGCTCAAATAGCATACTGCACCGTCCTCTACCAGAATAGCCACAGCATAGGTGGGACGGGCCAGACTGCCGATACTGCCCGGGTTCACCACCCATAACCCATTTTGGAACTCACAAAAGGCCTCATGGGTATGGCCGAAAAACAACAGCCCCGCGCCAGCCTCTCGTGCCGCACGTATGGCAGCCCAAGCCCCCATTTTTACCTGGTAGATATGACCGTGGGTCATCAGCAGTTTACAGCCTTCCAGGGTGAAGATCCGCTGGTCTGGAAGGTCTGGCCGGTATCCGTCGCAGTTGCCCGGCACAAAAGTCACCGGAATCTCCGGAAACTTTTCCTGCAGAGACTGAGCATCTCGCACCAAATCACCCAGATGCAGAATGCGATCCGGCCGCTCAAGCCGCACCGCATCTTCCATATTGGCCACATTTCCGTGAGAGTCGGAAAAAATCAGCAGTTTCATTCGATCACCTTTCGCCTGAGGCACATATAATGACTTGAGACCCACTATAAATAACTGAGATGGAGCTGATGGTATGAGTATCCCACAGTCTAATCTGGACGAACTGATGAAAAATCCCAAAGCTGCCGGTCTGCTGAAAAACAAAGCTCTTCTGCAAACGATTCTAAACGCACCCGACACCCAGCGTCTGATTCAACTGCTGGACCAGAAGGCAGGCGGAGATTTGAAACAGGCTGCCAGCTCCGCTGCCAAAGGCGACACGCAGGCCCTGACCGGCCTTGTCCGACAGGTTATGGGAAGCCAGGAAGGTGCCAAGCTGATTCATCAGCTCAATCAAAAACTCGAACAAAGTAAATCATAACATAAGCTGCCGCTTTCACCGTCAGGGGGGGATCGTATGGCAGAGCTGGAAGAAAAACTGAACGCCATATTGAACGATCCTCAGGCAATGGGGCAGATCCTCACTGTGGCAAAGGCACTTTCTGGTCAGGACGAGGAGAATGGAGCTTCCATTGAGACGGACGCCCCTGCCGATAGCAGTTCTGATCCGCTTTCTGCTTTGGGACAATTGGATCCAAAGCTGGTGCAGCTTGGCATGCGGCTGCTGTCGGATTATTCCATGGGTGACGACCGAAAAACCGCTTTGCTGGAAGCACTCAAGCCCTTTCTGCGCCCTGAGCGGCAAGCTAAGGTGGATCAGGCCGTCAGGATCGCCAGACTGACCAAAGTGATCCGCACTGCCTTCCAGTTCTTCAGGGAGCAGAGAGAGGAGGCGGAAGATGTATAACCGTTACATTCCCAACGGCACTGCCTATACCCGTATTACTGAGCCAGAGCCGACGCCTCCTCCCCCTCCCCGGCGGGACAAAAAAGAGGACCGGAGGTCTGGGCTGCTCTCCGGTCTTCTCAAATCTCTCAAGCTGGAATCCCTTGATACCGGAGACGCACTGCTGCTGCTCATCCTGCTGCTGCTCTTCCTGGATGGTGATGACATGGAATTAGTCATTGCGCTGGGGCTCATCCTACTGCTGGGGCTGGGTGAGGATTGATTTATCTGGTTACTGTATGCAGTACTGTCCCATCAGGCAGTGTGAAAGAACTGTCAGAGGGCGCGGGCCGTTCCAGCGCGGTGGCAGTCATGCGGTAAACCACCTGACCGTCCTTTAGCTGCTCCGCCTTTGCCAGCAGCCCGCTGTCATCATCTACCCAATAGCGCGCCACATGTCCCTGATCATCAGCCACAGTTTCTACATAGATGCAGCCCAAACCATCCAGTTCCTGATACTCTGCAGCAGCGATAGAGTCAGGATCCAACTCCAAAACCGTCTCATAAGTTGGGATGCGCTGTCCTTCCAGGTCCGCTGAAGAACCGTCAGCCGGCCCATTCAGGATCTCCTGATCGTTACCATACCAGATCCAGAATTGATCATCCCCAACAATGGAATGGCGGACTGTCCCGCCGGGCCAGACAGCGTCGGTCCGGGTCCATCCCGCGTCTACCCAAACCTGGGCCTGGGTAACACCCTGATTGGCATCCCCTTCGCCCCAAATATCCTGGATCGTAACTGTTCGGCCGTAGCTCTCCGGCCGCTTCAGCGTAGCTATGACGTTCTGAACAGTCTGGGGAGTCACTTCTACCCGGACCAGATCCCCATCTTCTTCGCCGCCGGGAGAGGCGGAGGGCTCGGCCGTAGGCAGTTCGATCCTGGCCGTATCCGGAGCAAAAATGCCCAGGCCAAAACTAGAGAGAATTGCCACAGCAATGATGACAGCGATGAGGGTCACGATAATATTCCGTTTGCGTCGTTCCATCTCGCGCCCCTCCTCTCTCCCAGAGTCTTGCCCGGTTTATACGCCAAATGCCGCCGGAGCCTGGTCCCGCAGGCCAAACTTCCACTCGATGGCATCCACGATTCTGGCACAGGCATGACCGTCGCCATAGGGATTGACCGCATGGGCCATGGCGTGATAGGCAGTCTCGTTGGTCAGCAGTTCAGCGGCCATACGGTAGATGGTCTCCTCCTCCGTACCGGCGATCTTGACGGTTCCTGCCGCCACCGCTTCCGGCCGCTCGGTCTCGCGCCGCAGGACAAGCACCGGACGTCCCAGGGCCGGCGCCTCCTCCTGAAGACCACCGGAGTCGGTCATCACCAGGTAGGACCGTGCCATCAGGTTATGCATCTCCTCCACATCCAGCGGGTCAATGAGATGGATGCGGTCGTGGCCGGAAAGGTACTTCCCTGCTGCCTCCCGCACCACGGGAGACAGGTGGACGGGATAAACCAGCTCCACATCCGAAAAGGCATCTGCCACCCGACGCAGGGCGGTCATGATATTGGTCATGGGCTGTCCATAGTTTTCCCGCCGGTGGCAGGTCACCAGAATGATCTTTTTCCCCTGATAGTCCAATCCATTCAGGAGTTCATTTGCAAAGCGATAGTCCTTTACAACCGTTGTCTTCAAAGCGTCGATCACGGTGTTTCCGGTAATAAACACACCCTCACGGATGTCCTCCCGGGCCAGGTTCTCCCGATTGGCCGCAGTGGGGCAGAAATGCAGGTCAGCGATGTCGCCTACCAGCTTCCGGTTCATCTCCTCCGGGAAGGGAGAATACTTGTCCCAGGTACGCAGGCCGGCCTCCACATGACCCACCATGATCTGATGGTAGAAAGAAGCCAGAGCACCGGCAAAGGTAGTGGAGGTATCGCCGTGGACCAGCACCAGGTCGGGCTTTGCCTGTTCCAGTACCCCTTCCATCCCCAGCAGGCATTTTGTGGTGATGGTAGACAGGGTCTGGCGGGGCTCCATAATGTTCAGGTCATAGTCCGGCTTCAGATGAAAGATGTCCAGCACGGAATCCAGCATCTGACGGTGCTGGGCGGTAACGCAGCAGATAGACTGAATCCCCGGCCGACTCTGCAGCTCCTTGACCAGAGGCGCCATCTTAATGGCCTCCGGACGGGTACCGAAAATCGTCATAACACGAACAGGCTTCATTTTTCTTCCTCCTCTCCCTGCTCACCGGACTGAGCCTCTTTCTCTCGCTCCTTCCGGTTGTTGCTCAGGAAGATATGTCCGGCGATGGCACCGGCGAAGCACAGGGCCATCATCAGCAGCATGGCCTTCACCGGGCCGCTGGTGGTAAGCACCACGGCGGACAGGCCCAGAATAGCGCTGATCAGATACAGCACCGCCACCGCCTGCTTCTGGTTCAGGCCCATGTCGATGAGCCGGTGGTGCACGTGGCTCCGATCGGCATGCATGGGGCTCTGACCATGGGCGATGCGGCGGATAAAGGCAAAGCAGGTGTCAAAAATGGGCAGGCCCAGCATAAGGAAGGGCACCGCGAAGGAAATGATGGTATACAGCTTGAACAAGCCCTGGATGGATACCACCGCCAGGATAAAACCCAGGAAGGTGGAGCCGGTATCCCCCATAAAAATCTTGGCTGGATTCATATTGTAGGGCAGAAAGCCAAGGCAGCCGCCAGTAAGGGCTGCCATCAGAATGGCAACCGGACCGTCACTGATAGCCAGAGAAATGACCAGCAGGGTCATGGAGCTGATGGCGGACACACCGCAGGCCAGGCCATCCAGTCCGTCAATCAGGTTTACCGCATTGGTGATAGCCACGATCCACAGCACGGTAAAGGGAATCGACAGAACACCCAGGTCCCAGTACAGGTCCTGAGAAAATACGTTAGGATTGGACAAGGTATCAATTACGTTGCCCGACAGCACGGCTACCAGGGCGGCTCCGATCTGAATCAGAAACTTCAGCTTGGCTCCCAGGCTGTAGATATCGTCAAAAATACCCAGGATCACGATAATAACCGCACCCAGCAGCATGCCGCGCATCTGATCGGTCAGATCCATAAAAACCAGTACGCTGAGCAGAAACCCCAGGAAAATGGCCAGGCCGCCCATTCGGGGAATGGGATGGTCATGCATACGCCGGTTATCCTTCGGTACGTCCACTGCTCCCATTCTGAATGCCAGATTCCTGACCACCGGCGTGGTAATAAGGGCTACCACAAAAGCCACTACCAAGGCGGCAGCTACGATGCCGATGAGGGGTAGATTCAAATTCATCGCCATAGGAAAGATGCTCCTTTATGTCAACGGGCCAGGAAGCCCACCTTTTTGTATACCTTTCGGAGGGTCTTCTCAGCCACGTAGGAGGCCCGCTCTGCGCCAGCGCGATATACGCTCTCCAGGTAGGCCTTGTCGGCCAGCAGGCGCTGGGTCTCTTCCCGGATGGGCCGGAGCAACTCCACCACAGCCTCGCCCACCACAGGCTTGAAGGCACCGTATCCTTTGCCCTCGAACTCCTGCTCGATCTCTTCATAGCTCTTGCCGGTGATGGCGGAGTAAATGTTCATCAAGTTGGACACGCCGGGCTTCTGCTCCCGGTCGAACCGGACACACCGCTCCGTATCACTGTCGGTAATGGCCCGCTTGAACTTGCGCATGATATCCTCGGGCTTCTCCATGAGGAACACACAGCCCTCGGGGATGGATTTGCTCATTTTCGTATCCGGCTGATTCAGGCTCATTACCCGGGCTCCCGCCTTGGGGATGTAGGGCTGAGGCACCTTGAACACCTCGCCATAGGCATGGTTGAAGCGGTTGGCAATGTCCCGGCAGATCTCCACATGCTGCTTCTGATCCTCACCCACCGGCACGAAATCAGGCTGATAAAGTAGGATGTCCGCCGCCATCAGGCAGGGGTAGGTAAACAGGCCGGCGTTGATGTTGTCGGCGTGCTTAGCGGACTTGTCCTTGAACTGAGTCATACGGGAGAGCTCACCGAACATGGTGTAGCAGTCCAGTACCCAGCCCAGTTCGGCGTGCTGATGCACATGGGACTGAACAAAAATCGTGTTCTTCTCCGGATCCAGACCGCAGGCGATGTAGGTTGCGATTTGGGTCAGGGTACGGCGGCGCAGCTCTGCAGGGTCTTGCCGGACGGTGATGGTATGCAGATCCGCCATAAACCAGTAGCAGTCAAACTGATCGGACAGCTCCGCCCAGTTCTTGATGGCACCCAGATAGTTGCCCAAATGGAGGTCTCCGCTGGGCTGGATTCCGGAGAGAAGGACCTTCTTCTCATTTTCCATAGTAAAACACACCTCTTACGCGTGATTTTTGCTGTTCAGGCATAATGCCCCATATTGAGTTATCATATCATATCCAAGAGGCCTTGACAATCCTAAGAAGAAAAAATAGAATAAGGTGACAAACATCGCAAATACTGCGAAAAGGAGTTTTTCCAATGGAACTGAACTGGTTTGAGGAGATGGAGGCCCGCATCCCCAAGGATGGCGTCCGCACCCGTTTTGCCCCCTCTCCCACAGGCTACATGCATGTGGGTAACCTGCGCACCGCTCTGTACACCTGGCTCATTGCCCGCCACAATGGCGGTAAATTCATCCTGCGCATTGAGGATACCGATCAGGGCCGCCTGGTGGAGGGCGCTACCGAGGTCATCTACAATACCCTGCGCAAGTGCGGTCTGACCTGGGATGAAGGTCCTGACCTGGGCGGACCGGTGGGCCCCTATATTCAGACCCAGCGGCGGGACCTTTATGGCAAGTACGCCCAGCTGCTGGTGGAAAAGGGACATGCCTACTACTGCTTCTGCGAAAAGACTGAGTCCGAGGAGGATTCCGGCGACTTTGATCGGGCTGCCGACCCCTGCCGGGACATGAGTTTGGAAGAGGCCAAGGCCAGAGTTGCCGCAGGCGACCCTTATGTAATCCGGCAGAAGATCCCCGCTGAGGGCTCCACCACCTTCTCCGACGCTGTATTCGGCGACATCACCGTAGAGAACAAGACCCTGGATGACCAGGTACTCATCAAGCGGGACGGTCTGCCCACCTACAACTTTGCCAACGTCATCGACGACCATCTGATGGGCATCACCCACGTGGTGCGGGGCAGCGAGTACCTGTCCTCCGCGCCTAAGTACAACCTGCTGTACCAGGGCTTCGGCTGGGACGTGCCCACCTATATCCACTGCTCCCCCGTCATGCGGGATCAGCACAACAAGATGAGCAAGCGTAAGGGTGACCCCTCCTATGAGGACCTGATCGCCATGGGCTACCTGTCCGAGGCTGTTGTAAACTATGTCACCCTGCTGGGTTGGTCTCCGCGGGGCGAGTACGCCGAGCGTGAGTTCTTCACCCTGAACGAGCTGGCGGAGATTTTCGATATCGGCGGCATCTCCAAATCCCCTGCTATCTTTGATATTGAAAAGCTGAAATACTTTAATGCCAATTACCTCCGGGCGCTCTCCCCTGAGGCCTTCTATGAAGGCGCGGAGCCCTACCTGAAGGAGGCCATTAAGACCCCCGGCATCGACCTGAAGCTGATCGCTCCCTTGGTGCAGCCCCGTTGTGACACCTGGCTGGATATTGCACCTCAGGTAGACTTCTTTGACGCTCTTCCGGAGTACTCCAACGAGCTGTACTGCCACAAGAAGATGAAGACCAACGAAGAGAATTCCAAGGAGGCTCTGGAGCAGGTGTTGCCGGTGCTGGAGAGCCTGAATGACTGGACCTATGACGCCATTCACGACGCGCTCATCGGCCTGGCGGAAAAGCTGGAGCTGAAAAACGGCCGCATCATGTGGCCGGTGCGCACCGCCCTGTCCGGCAAGGCGGTCACCCCCGGCGGCGCAGTGGAACTGGCCCACATTCTGGGCAAGGAGGAAACCCTCCGCCGCATCCATCTGGGCATTGCTCAGCTGGCAAAATAAGTGTGGCATACAACGCCCCCTTTTACGCAACCTAGCGGTAAAAGGGGGCGTTTTTCATGGAGAAAAAGCAGATCAAGCGCTTAAGCATTATATTTCTGGCAGCGGCTTTTGCCATTACAATCGGCTTTGCAGTGCAGGGACATGTCCAGGCCGCCCGATACCGCCGGCTGCTGGATAACAGCTACAGGCACGCTTTTGCGGAGCTGGCCACGGCCGCGGGCGAGCTGGACGTGTCACTCCAGAAAGCAGCCTATGCCACCTCTCCTGCCCTGTTTTCCGTGCTGTGCGCCCAGACTTATGCTAAGGCTATGGCAGCCCAATCCGCGCTGGGAGAGCTTCCCTACGGCAATGTGGAACTGGAACAAACGGCCTCCTTCCTGGCCAAAACCGGGGATTACGCTCTGGCCTTGGCGGGAGCAGTGGAGAGCGGTCAGGTCTGTACCCAGGAGCATCGTGATACGCTCCAGTCCCTCTCTCAGTCTGCTGCCCAGATCTCTGAGATCCTTCAGGGCATTCAGGAGGACCTGACTGCAGGTACGCTGGAGCCGGAAAGTCTGGAGCAAGTTCAGGAGCGACTGACCGCCGCAGGCCAGGAAGGAGAGCAAGTGGAAAGTGGTTCTACTTTTCAGACTGCCGAGGCGGATTTTCCCGAGGTGCCCTCTCTGATCTATGACGGCCCCTTCTCTGAGCACCTGTCCAACCGCTCCCCCAGGATGCTGGAAGGGCTGCCCCAGGTAGACGAACAGACCGCCAAAGAAGCAGCTGCCGCCTTTCTGGAGCTGCGCAGTGATATTTTCACCCTTACCTCTTCCGGAGAGGGCGCCCTGCCCACCTATGGCTTCACTGCCATGGTGGACGGCGGCCAGCTCTATATCGAGGTAACCAAGCAAGGCGGCCAGATCCTTCAGCTGCTCAGCTCCCGGCCGGTGGGCGAACAGGCTATTTCCAGGCGGGAAGGGTATGACTGTGCGGCTGAGTTCTTGTCCAGCCGCGGATTCCAGGATATGTATCCCAGCTATGCCATTGATCAGAACGGCCTGCTCACTATCCATTTTGCCTCCCGGCAGGATAACGTCTACTGCTATCCCGATCTGGTGAAGGTTCAGGTTGCCCTGGATACCGGGGATGTAGTAGGCTTTGAGGCCCATGGTTATCTGATGAATCACGGTGCCCGGGAGCTCTCTGCCCCTGCAGTATCCTCTGAACAGGCCGCGGAACAGGTGCCGGACAGCCTCGAGGTTCTGAGCACGCAGCTGGCCGTCATCCCTACCGGCGGCGAATATGAGGTGCTCTGCCATGAGTTCAAATGTCAAAGCAGCAACGGCAGTCACGTGTTGATCTATGTTAATGCCCAGACCGGAAATCAAGAACGTATCCTACTGCTCTTGGAGGACGAGTCAGGGACACTGGTCATATGAATTCAAAAAGAAGACCTGCCGCTTTGAGCGGCAAGTCTTCTTTTTGCTTAAAGCAGCGGGCCCATAACCCGCAGGATGGAACGGAACAGGCGTCTGGGCCAGGAATGGGCCAGGCACTGCTCCAGAGTAACGGGCTGACACTTGATCTGAGTTGACAGGAAATCTGCCTTTACATCCTTTACAGTAGGGTCGTGACACAGCCACACAGCGTCCTCAAAGTGGAGGAACATGCTGCGGTAATCCATGTTAATGGAACCCACCACCGCGTATACATCATCTACCACCATGTTCTTGGCATGGACAAAGCCAGGCGTATATTCAAATATCTGCACGCCTGCCTCCAGCAGAGGCTCGTAGTGGGAGCGGGTCAACTCAAACACCAGAGGCTTGTCCGGGATGTGGGGCGTCATGATGCGCACGTCCACCCCGGATTTTGCAGCGTTGCACAGAGCGGTATTTACACTGTCGCTGATGATAAGGTAAGGCGTCATGACATACACATATCGCTCTGCCTTGGAGATCATGTTCAGATATACTGTCTCCCCTACCGCCTCATTATCCAAGGGGTTGTCCGTGTAGGGCTGGACAAAGAACCCATTCCCCAGAGCGGCTTCGGCCGGCAAGGAAGTGGGACGCAGGGCATCATAGTCCACCTTGACCTCCCGAACGTATTCCCACATGGTAAGGAACATTACGGTCATGCTCCAGGCCGCTTCCCCTTTCACCAGGATCGCGCTGTCCTTCCAGTGACCAAACCGGGGAAGCTGGTTGATATATTCGTCGGCCAGGTTGATGCCTCCGGTAAAAGCGGTGTGGCCGTCAATGATGCAGAACTTCCGGTGGTCGCGGTTGTTCATCCGGATGGAAATCACAGGCTTAAACCGATTAAAAAAACAACATGGGATACCGGTTTCCGCCTCAAATTTTTTCGCATAGTTCATGGGAAGGGTATTCAGGGAACCCACATCATCATAGATCACCCGTACATCCACTCCGGCAGCATGCTTTTCCTTCAGGATCTCCACCACTGAGTCCCAGAAAACGCCGGGGCTGATGATGAAATATTCGAGGAAAATATACCGCTGTGCCTTTTTCAGCTCCTCCAACATGACAGGAAAGACGTCGTCACCCAGAGGAAAGTACCGGGTATAGGTATTGGTATAGACCGGACAGCGTGCATACTGCTCCACATAGCGTGCCTGGTTCACCGCGTCCGTTCCAAAGCCGGAGAGCTCGTCCGCTTTAAAATCGCGCTCTAGCTGCTTGCGCATCGTGTGGTCCACACTCTGCATTTTCCGGCGCTGATGGGCAGACATGCGGTTTCCGCCGCACAGCAGATAGACCAGCCAGCCAAAAGCCGGAAAGAGCAAGATTGGTATGATCCAGGCGATCTTGTAGCCCGGATCAGTCTGACGGCTGACAATAATCAATACAGCCAGCACAGAGAGGATCACATAGGCCCAATAAAGATAGAAATACGCCCAGGAAAACAGCAGAGTTGTGGACAGCAGCGCCAAAGATTGCAGCAGGATCAGCAGGCCTACAATCACTCGTCGCTGAAACAGAATGGATGCCAGTTTCTTGATGTTCATACAACGCCTCCTAGCGGACAGCCACGTTTTCCTGACCCAGAAGCTCGATCAGCTCCTGTACCAAGGCGTCGTGGACCAGACACGGGGTGCCCAGCAGCTTGCCGGTGTCCTCGCAGCGGATCTTCAGCTGCTCCGTGCCGGGGAACATCGTCAGGATCAGTTTGATTTTCTCCCATCTGGGATCGGACAGGCCGGGTATACGGATATACAGGCATTTTGCCCGCTCACCGCCTGCCCCAGACAGCTTCACGCCATCTTTTACCTGCTCCAGCGGCGCCACTCTGTCGCACATGAGCTGAGGCGCCTTTTCATCACGAACAGAGATCCGCCCCTCGGCCAGGATGGGCATGTTCTCCTTCAGGTAGGATCCGCACTCGCCTAATGTTCGGGCAAACACCAGCATTTCCATGGAACCGCTGTCATCCTCTACCGTCACATAGGCCATCAAGGTATTGTTCCGGGTGGTCTTGGTACGGACCGTAGCGATCACTCCCGCAATCTTCACCCGCTGCTCGTCACGGAATTTGGTGGGACCGCCGTCCTGGTCAAAATCGGTAAGAATGCTACCAATGGAAACAGCTTTACACTGCTTGACCAGATCGCGATATTCGTCCATTGGGTGGCCGGACAGATAAAGTCCGGTGGTCTCCTTCTCCATGGTCATCAGCTCCCGGCGGGAGAACTCCGGGATATTCTTCAGGTGCAGCTCCGGCGCGCTCTGAGGTTCGTCCCCTCCCCCGCCGAACAAATCAAACTGCCCCTCCAGATTCTTGCGCTTATTCTGGGCAATCGTATCTACCAGAGACTCGTAGGCGTCCAATAACCGGGAGCGATACACCCCCATGCTGTCAAAGGCACCGCATTTAATGAGGTTCTCCAGCACCCTTTTGTTCAAGTCGGCACTGAACATGCGCTGGCAAAAGTCAGGAAAGCTTGTAAAGGCCCCGCCCTTTTCACGTTCTGCCAGCACAGCATTTATAAATCCGCGGCCTACACCCTTCACTGCCACCAGGCCGAAGCGGATGTGGTCACCCGCCACAGTGAAGTCCGCACCTGACTCATTGATATCCGGAGGCAGAAGCTGGATGCCACAGTCCTTGCACTCGGCGATATACTCCGCCACCTTTTCGCTGGAATCCAGCACAGAGGTCAGAAGGGCGGCCATGTACTCCTTTGTGTAGTGACATTTGAACCAGGCGGTGTGATAGGCCACGATGGCATAACTCACCGCGTGGGCCTTGTTGAAGGCGTATTGGGCAAAAGCCTCGATCTCGTCATAGATATCCTCGGCGGTCTGCTGGGGAATGCCGTTGGCGATACAGCCCACGATACCCCGCTCCGGATCGCCGTGGACAAAGGTCTGCCGTTCCTTCTCGATCTGAGCCTTTTTCTTTTTGGAAATGGCACGGCGCACCATATCAGCCTGTCCCATGGTATACCCTGCCAGGCGGCGGAAGATCTCGATGACCTGCTCCTGATAGACGATACAGCCGTAGGTTACCGACAGGATGGGCTCCAGCGCCGGATGTCTGTACTTGACCTTATCCGGGTTATGCTTGCAGGCAATGAACCTGGGTATGGACTCCATGGGGCCCGGCCGGTAGAGGGCGATAATAGCGGTAATGTCCTCAATATTGTGGGGCTTGAGGCCCACACACACACCGGTCATACCGGCGGATTCCATCTGGAACACACCGGGGGTATGGCCGTCGGACAGCATTTTAAATACTTCCGGGTCATTGTCCGGGATGTCGGCCAGTGTAAAGCCAGGCCTGCTCTTTTGGACCAGCTTTACGGTGTCATCCAGGATGGTCAGGTTACGCAGGCCCAGAAAGTCCATTTTCAGCAGGCCCAGTTCTTCCAGGGTGGTCATTACATACTGGGTGACCACCGATTCGTCGTTTTTCGCCAGGGGCACATAGTCCATCACCGGCCTGCGGGTGATGACCACACCGGCGGCATGGGTGGAGGCATGGCGGGGCATGCCCTCGATGGCCTTAGCGGTGTCGATGAGTTCCTTTACCCGGCCGTCACCCTCGTAGAGATCCCGCAGAGGCTTGGACAGCTTCAGGGCCTCGTCCAGGGTGATATGGAGAGCACCGGGCCCGCTGGGCACCTGCTTGGCCACCGCATCCACGTCGGCATAGGGGATGTTCAGGGCCCGGCCTACGTCCCGGATAGCGCCCCGGGCCGCCATGGTACCAAAGGTGACAATCTGGGCCACGTGGTCCTCCCCGTATTTCCGCTGAACGTACTCGATGACCTCCTGCCGGCGGCGGATGCAGAAGTCAATGTCGATATCGGGCATGGTGACCCGCTCCGGGTTCAGGAAGCGTTCAAAGTACAGGGAGTACTTCATGGGGTCCACATCGGTAATGTTCATGCAGTAGGCCACCATGGAGCCCGCTGCAGAGCCCCGGCCAGGACCTACCGGAATACCCTGGCTCTTGGCGTAGCCGATAAAGTCTGACACAATGAGGAAGTAGTCCACAAACCCCATCTGTCGGATAACTCCCATCTCATAGGCCAACCGGTCCCGGAAGCCCTCCGGATCGTCGGGATAGCGCCTGGCATAGCCCTCTTCACACAATTTTTGAAAATAGGCATCTCCGTCGGTATACCCCTCCGGCAGCTTAAATTCCGGCAAGTGGTAGGTACCGAATTGAAAATCCATGTTGCACAGTTCCGCAATCTTCAGGGTGTTCTCTACCGCCTCTGGGTACTCTGGAAAGAGAGCGGCCATCTCCTCAGTGGATTTGACATAGAGCTCGCTGGTCTCCATTTTCAGGCGGTTGGGATCGTCCACCGTCTTGCCCATCTGGATGCACATGAGGGTATCCTGCATCTGAGCATCCTCGCGGCGGAGATAGTGGGCATCATTGGTCACCACCAGAGGAATGCCAGTCTCCTGGTGGATCCGGATCAGGCCCTGGTTAATGGCGGGATCGTTGGGCAGGTTGTGGTCCTGAAGCTCCAGATAATAGCCGTCCTCCCCGAACAGCTCCCGCATTTCCAGGGCAATAGCTTTAGCTCCGGCGTAGTCACCTGCCAGAATGCGCCGGGGCACCTCTCCCGACTGGCAGGCGGACAGAGCGATGAGGCCTCCGGCGTGCTGCCGCAGCAGCTCCTTGTCGATACGGGGCTTGATATAAAAGCCTTCAGTAAAGGCGCAGGAGTCCAAATAGCACAGGTTACGATAACCCTCCTCATTGCGGCACAGGAGGATCAGGTGATACATGGATGCGTCC
Organism: Flavonifractor sp. HCP28S3_F3; assembly: GCF_052065355.1. Classification (NCBI taxonomy): domain Bacteria; kingdom Bacillati; phylum Bacillota; class Clostridia; order Eubacteriales; family Oscillospiraceae; genus Flavonifractor; species Flavonifractor sp. HCP28S3_F3. Next base: position 410,257 of record NZ_JBQHUF010000001.1, on the reverse strand, counting down.
AGCTCATGGACACGGTCGGTGCGGCCACGTGGGGCCACATAGACCTCGCATCCAATGATGGGTTTAATGCCCTCGGCTTTGCAGGCCTTATAAAAGTCCACCACACCGTACATCACCCCGTGGTCGGTGATGGCAACGGCAGGCTGCCCCAGCTCTTTCACCCGCTTCACCAGCAGCGGGATGCGGCAGGCACCGTCCAGCAGGGAAAACTCGGTATGGACATGCAGGTGGACAAATGACATAGGTACCTCCTTGGGTAAATAAGAACAAAATCTAAAACGGGATCTTTATTTAACGATTTCAATGTACTGACCGCAACCAGAACAATAGTAGCCGCGCTCCTGCTGAAACAAATAGCGATGGAGGATCCCACGCAGCGGCTCACCGCAGGCGGGGCAACGCAGCTTTTGATTACTGACGATGAAGCAGACACAGTCCACCACCGCCAGCACCACCAGCAGCGGTATACTCCAGGCCGCCCCACCGGTCAGGTACGGCAGCCATATCGCAATGATCAGCAGGCATGTAGATATTACGGGAATAAGAATCCACCTGCGTCTGACCTTCATTAACTTCACCTCTGGTTTTCACATGCACGATAAAAACAGCCTTTTCTAAACTACCGTACCCTTGCCTATGGAAGTGCTTATCAAATAACATAGGGTGTGTGTTTTACAGATAATGTTTGGGAATTGGCAGGCATTCCAGAAACCGCACCGCACGGTCCAACTCCTCAGGCGGACCCCAGCCTACCGGGACAGTCAGCAGGACCTTTCCCTTGCGGCGGAGGGATATAGCCGTCCGGCTCAGCCCGCCTGCACATCTTCCCATAGCCGTGGTCCAGCTGCGGCGAAGCAGAACCTCAGCGCCTTCATAGGAATAATGATAGGACGTAAATGCGGTTTGCTCAATGGCCTCTTGCTTTTCAAAACGAATCTCATGCCTGCCGCTCAGGATGTAATGCAGAATCAGCATTGCCAACAGACACAATGTTAAAAGGCACAGGCCGAGGCGGGCAAGCACCACTGCAGCGGCCAGCACAACAACCAGGAAAAATCCCGGCAGCAAAAGTCTGAGCATCAGCCCTTCCGCTGATGGGCGAAGGACGATTGGTTTCTCTCGTTTCATCATTTCTCTGCCAGGGACATCAGTTTGCGCAGCCGATGATTGAAGGCAGATTTGCTCACCGGCGGATCGCATAGCTCCGCCAGCTGGGTGAGGGTCAGCTCGGGGTGGGCCATCCGCAGGTCCACCGCCTCCTTCAGCTTGTCGGGCAGCTCCTCCAGCATACCTCGCTCCTCCAGACGGTAGATGGCCTCGATCTGGCTCTGAGCCGCCTCCACCGCCTTATCCAAATTTGCAGCGTCGCAGTTCACCCGGCGGTTGATGCTCCCCCGCAGGTCCTTCTCCGCCTTGGCATTCATCAGCTCCATAGCTGCCACAGGGGCGCCGATGGATGTCAGGAAGTCCTCAATGGCTTCGCTCTGCTTAAAGTAGGTGATATAGTTGGCTTTGCGGCAGCTCTCCTTGGGACTGAAGCCCGCCTCCTGCATCAGAGCCTGCAGTTCCCGGCTGACACTGAGGTGAGGAGTTGCCAGTTCCAGATGGTAGCGCTTGGAGGGATCGGTCACGGAACCTCCCGCCAGGAAAGCGCCCCGGAGGAAGGCAGTACGGCAGTGGTCCTCCTCCAGCACCGCAAAATTGATGTGGTGGGCCAGAGATTCCGCCGGATGATAGCCGAAGGTATCCCCCAGCACAGACAGCTTGTCTGCTGACGTCAGGGTGAAGATCAGCTTGCCCGCTCCCTCCTCTGGCACCCGGTCAAACTGCATCTGAAAAGCCTTCTTGAACAAGGCAGGCAGTCTAGCGGCAAAATCGGCAGATTCGGTGGTGATACGCACCTGGCGGGCATCAAATTGGCCGCAGTAAAGCAGCACACCGTAGGCTTCCGCCTGGGCGCAGCACCGCCGGGACAAGGCCGTCCGGCACAGTTCGGCTTTCACGTCGGATGAAAAGGACATAAGTTCCCTCCAGGCCGGCGGCAGCGCCCCGGCAGAATTAAAAGATCCTGGTATCGGCCCGCTCCCGGTACAGGTCCATGACCGCTGCTGACAGGCGGGCAAAGGAGTGGCGGGCATAGTTCAAGGTTTCAGAGGCCAGAGGACGGGTGACCAGCTCCACCCCCAGAGCTTCAATGGCCTCTTTGTCTACGACAATGGGTACTGCGTCCTCCTCCTTATACCGCTCCACCAGGCCGGGACGTACCGGGGCGGAGTTGCACAGGCACAGATCTACCAGACCCGGCCCGGAGTGGTCCAGCAGAGCCTTCACGTGGTCGGAGGCCGTCATACCCTCTGTCTCTCCGTCCTGAGTCATGATGTTGCAGATATAGATCTTGATGGCCTTGGAGGCACGCACCGCATCCGAGATGCCGTCCACCAGCAGATTGGGGATGACGCTGGTATACAGGCTGCCGGGGCCCAGCAGGATCAGATCGGCCTCCTGGATAGCCCGAATGGCCTCGGGCAGAGCCTGGGGATGTTCAGGGAGCAGACGCACACTCTGGATGCGGCAGTCCTGAGCCTTTTTGAAGTCGCTGATCTTGGACTCTCCCTGGACCCGGGTACCGTTCTCAAAGGTGGCCTCCAGGGTCACGTCGGCGGTGGTCACCGGCAGCACCCGACCAGTGATGGCCAGGACCTGGCTCATTTTGGCCACCGCTTCGTCAAAGGTGTCAGAAATACCGTTGAGAGCTGCCAGGATCAGATTGCCAAAGGACTGGCCCGTGAGCTTGCCAGATCCCTCCGGGAAGCGATAGGTCAGCAGCTGCTGCATCACCGGCTCAGCATTGGCCAGGGCCTCCATGCAATGACGGATATCCCCCGGAGGGGGCATGCCCAGGTCCTGGCGCAGCATACCGGAGCCGCCGCCGTCATCGGCCACCGTCACCACGGCGGTCAAGTTTTTGGTGTGATTCTTCAAGCCACGCAGCATGGTGGACAGGCCGGTGCCGCCCCCAATGGCCACCACCTTGGGCCCCTGCTCCCAGCGCCGGTCAAATGCGGTCTCGCTCACGGTATCCCTCCTCACGCCCGGGTCATGTCGCGGTGGTTTTCCGCTGCCTGATAGCCTTTCTGCCGGATGAACTCCGCCAGAGCCTTGGTAATGGCCACCGAGCGGTGCTGCCCGCCGGTACAGCCGACGGCAATGACCAGCATGGTCTTGCCCTCCTCCACGTACTGAGGCAGCAAAAAGCCGATCAGCCCTTCCAGGTGGGTCATGAAGTCCTTGGTCTGCTGGTAGCCGAAGACAAAGTTATATACCCCGTCGTCCAGGCCGGTCTGGTGACGCAGCTCCGCTATGTAATAGGGGTTGGGCAGGAAACGCACGTCAAAGACCAGATCGGCCTCGATGGGGATACCGTACTTGAAGCCAAAGGAAATGACGTTCACCGTCATGGCAGGCGTCTCCCCACCCCGGCCGAAGAGCCGCAGCACCTCGCCCCGCAGCTTGGCGGTGGAAAGGGCGCTGGTATCAATGATATACTCTGCCCGTTGGCGCACCGGGGCCAGCATGGTGCGCTCAGTACGCACCGCCTCGTCCAGGGAGCGGGCCGTGCCGGACAGCGGATGGCTCCGCCGGGTCTCCTTGTACCGTTTGATGATGGTCTCCACGCTGGCCTCCACGAAGAGGATTTTGTAATCGCAGCCCATTTCGTGGAGCTCATTCAAGGCGTCAAACAGCCCGTCAAAGGTCTGGCCGCCCCGGATATCGGTGACCAGCGCCACCCGCTCATAGGAACCGGGCCGGGCCATACACAGGGCTGCAAACTTGGGGATCAGAGGGGCGGGCATATTATCCACAACATAAAACCCCATATCCTCCATAAAGGAGGCCGCCTTACTCTTGCCGGCGCCGGAAAGGCCGGAAATAATCACAAAATCCATGGACACTCACCTCAGAATCCCAAAAACTTCACTTCAGGCTCCAGCTCTACACCAGTCTCCCGGAGCACCCGCTCCTTCACCAGATCAATAAGCCCGAGCATATCCGCCGCAGTGGCATTTCCCTTATTCACCAGGAAACCGGCGTGCTTCTCCGACACCTGAGCACCACCCACTGACAGGCCCTTCAGGCCGCACTGGTCAATCAGAGCGGCGGCAAAGTGGCCCTCCGGGCGCTTGAAGGTGCTGCCTGCGCTGGGCCATTCAAGCGGCTGCTTTTCCCGGCGCCTGGCTGTCAAATCGTCCATCCGTGCTCGGACATCCTCTGCCTCCCCAGGCTGGAGCTCCATCTCCGCCTCCAGGATGAGCCAGTCCGGATGATCGGAGAACAGGCTGTGGCGGTAGCTGAGGCCGCACTCCAACGCCGGGATCGTGTTTATCTTCCCCGTCTCGTCCAAATAGGTAACAGCCGTCAGCACCTGGGCCATTTCACCTCCGTAGGCCCCGGCGTTCATCACCACGGCACCTCCCAGGGTGCCGGGAATCCCGTGGACAAATTCCAGACCGGTGAGGCCACGGCCCAAAGCCGCCATGGCCAGCCGGGCCAGGGGGATACCGCTCTCCGCCCGCAGGCGGCGGTTGACCTCCCGGGTCTGATCCAGACCGCTGGATTTGATGATAAGCCCCTCATAACCCTGGTCGGACACCAGCAGATTGCTGCCATTTCCCAGGAAAAAAGGACGCACCCCTGCCTCGGCCGCCGTCCGCACTACAGCCGCAGCCTCTTTTCTGTCCCAAGGCAGCGCCATCAGCCGGGCAGGGCCGCCAATACGGAAGGTGGTGTGGCGGCTCATAGGCTCATGCTCCCGCAGTTCCAGCTCAGGGAACCGTTCCCGCAGCGTCCGGGCAAGTGTCTCCAATTGATCCATGCTGACCTCCAGATGATGCTCACGTTATTGTATCAGTATACCAGAAAAAGGCTAAAAATAGAAGAGGGCCTTATCCCAGGCCGAACTGCTCAAACTCCTCCCGGCTACCCCGGAAGATGTTCAGGTCAATGCGATCCTGACTGCCGTAGTACCCCTCCAGCCGGGCAGTATGGGAGTACTGCCAAAAGTCCCAGCCAGGCACCAGCGGGAAAATGGTAGGGCTGGAGCACCAGATGGGATATTCCTCATATCCGCCGCCTGCTAGGTAACGATAGTAGGAACGGTACGTCACATAGAGAATCGGCTTGACTCCATAGTGCTCCTCCAGCCGTTCCAGCAGCGGGTCCAGGATGGACCGGACATGCTCCTTGTCCGGCGGGGTTTCCAGATAGGGACCGTAAAACTCGATGTCCACCACCGGCGGCAGCGCCCCCTGGGTCACCGGCACCATGGAAATAAAGTTATCTGCCTGGGTCTCCCCCGGGCTGTCATAGCTGAGGAAATGGTAGGCTCCCGTCCGGATCCCGGCGGTCTGGGCACTTGTCCAGTTGAAGGCAAATTGTCTGTCTTGAAGCGCGGAGCCTTCGGTAGCCTTGATAAAAGCAAAATCCACACCCTGCTCGGCCAGCATCGGCCAGTCCACTACCCCCTGATACGAGGACACATCCACGCCAAAAACTTCCCATTGTTCGGGATCAGACTCGTGGGACAGCAGGATCAGGCCCCGCCATCGCAGCAGCGCCAAACTGATAAACGCAACGGCGATCAGCACCGCAAAAATCAAAAGCAGCCTGGCGGCTGCCCGGAACAAACGCTTCAAGGGTCATCACCATTTTCTGAGGTTTCCGCCGCGGAGGAGCGCCGCCTGCGGATCTCTTCTATCATACCCGCAGGGAACAAAAAAGGCAAGTGCAACAAGGGGCGTCCAGCCCCATAAGCCGGACGCCCCCGATTTTACAGAATGGCGCGGATCCGCTCCACCGCCTCAGCCGTGTCCGACGCACCGCCGAAAGCGGTGAGACGGATATATCCCTCGCCGCTGGGCCCGAAGCCCGCGCCAGGAGTGGTCACCACATTGGCCCGCTGGAGCAGCTGGTCAAAAAATTCCCAGGAGCCCATGCCGTCCGGCGTTCTGGCCCAGATATAGGGGGAATTTTCCCCGCCGCATACCGTCAGGCCCGCTCCTGCTAATCCTTCCCGGATCACCCGAGCATTATTCAGGTAATAGGAAATGGTCTCCTTCACCTGTGCCTTGCCCTCAGGCGTATAGATTGCAGCTGCACCCTTCTGGACCACGTAGGGTGCACCGTTAAACTTGGTGCACTGACGGCGATTCCACATGCTGTTGAGGGCCACACCGCCCCGCACCAGGTCCTTGGGGATGACGGTATAGGCACAGCGGGTGCCGGTAAAGCCGGCGGTCTTGGAGAAGGAGCGGAATTCAATGGCGCAGGTCCGGGCCCCCTCGATCTCAAAAATGCTGTGGGGTACGGCTGGATCCGTGATGAAAGCCTCGTAGGCGCTGTCATAGAGGATCACCGCTCCGGTCCGGTTGGCGTGATCCACCCAGGCCTTCAGCTGCTCCCGGGTGGCCACCGCGCCGGTGGGGTTATTGGGGAAGCACAGATAAATCAGGTCCACCGGCTGGCTGGGGATCTCGGGAGAGAAACCGTTCTCCGCCACACAGGGCATATAGACCAGCTTGTTCCAGCGGCCAGCGGCCTCGTCATAATCCCCTGCCCGACCAGCCATGGCGTTGGTGTCTACATAGACCGGATACACCGGATCACACACAGCCACCACGTTATCTCTGCCGAAAATATCCCCGATATTGCCGCAGTCGCTCTTGGCGCCATCGGATACAAAGATCTCGTCAGGAGCAATATCTGCGCCCCGGGTCTGATAGTCCTCCCGGGCAATGACCTCCCGGAGGAAGGCGTAGCCCTGTTCAGGGCCGTAGCCATGGAAGCCCTCTACGGTGGCCATCTCGTCCACTGCCTGGTGCATGGCCTGGGTCACCGCCGGCGCCAGAGGCCGGGTCACGTCGCCGATGCCAAGCCGGATCAGACGTTTGTCCGGATTGGCCTCCGAATAGGCCGCCACGCGCCGGGCGATCTCAGAGAACAGATAGCTGCCGGGCAGCTTTTGGTAGTTTTCGTTGATGGTCACCATATCACTCGCTCCTTTTCCATTTTTTACAGGAGATAGTCTCCTTTGTACACCGTGACCGCTGGTCCGGTGAGAAAAACTGTATTCTGATCCCAGCTGACTTCCAGCGTCCCTCCGGGCAGCTCCACCCGGGCAGTCCGCTCTGTCAGGCCAGCAGAGGCCGCCGCCGCCAGCGCCGCACAGGCACCCGTGCCGCAGGCCATGGTCTCTCCACTGCCCCGCTCCCACACCCGCATCCGCAGAGTGGTTCGATCTGCGACCTCCACAAATTCCACGTTGATTCCGTCAGGGAAAGCCGGATGTTTTTCCAGGGCTGGTCCAACAGAGGTCAGGTCCAGACCGTTGATCTCAGGACAGAAAATCACCCCGTGGGGATTCCCCATTGAAACCGGCGTCAGACGCCAGCGTCTGCCCAGCGTCTCCAGCTCCAACGGCGGCGACAACCGGGGTACGCCCATATCCACCCGTACAGCGTCTTCCAACAGTTCTGTCCGCCGCAGGCCGGCTCTGGTTTCAATATCCAGCACCTTCTTATCACTCAAACCCTGCTCCCGGATGTATCGAGCCAGGCAGCGGATGCCGTTGCCGCACATCTCCCCTTCTGAACCATCGGCATTGAACATCTTCATGCGGAAATCTCCCAGCTCCGAGGGACACAGGCAAATAAGTCCATCGGAGCCAGCCCCGAAATGCCGATCACTCATGCGGACAGCCAGTCCCGGCAGATCCACCGGTTCTCCGTCCAGACAGTTGAGAAACAGATAGTCGTTGCCTAACCCCTGCATTTTGATGAATTCCATATGCGGCGCCCTCCTCAAAGTATGCGGAAGGGCGGCAGCCCGATCGGACTGCCGCCGCAAGACCGTATCTGTCATTCATGTTATGCGGCTCAGGGCTCTTCCAAAACCAGCCGGGCCGTCTGGGACAGCTTCATTCCGGCATCCATGCTCTTTTTCTGTAAAAACCGGTGGGCCTGCTCCTCTGTCAGGCTCAGGCGCTCCATCAGCACCTGCTTGGCCATACGGATCAGCTCCCGCTCCTCCTGATCCCGTCCGGGGCTGGCGGAACGTTCCCGCCGGTATCCCAGCTGGAGCAGCATCCGCACCGAGGCGGCCAACTCACTGCGGGATACGGGAGTAGGCAGGGAAAACAGTCCATCGCTGCGCACCATATCCAAACGATCCTGTGAGGCCAGCAGCAGCATGGAACAGACCTGCGGCAGATCATGGAGGATATCCTCTGCCGTTTCATCTGCTAGTTTATAGCCACAGATTACCACGGTGATATGCTGCTTGTTGACATATCGTCTGATCTGATCCCCTGACCGACAGATCAAACAGGACGCTGCAGCGGAGCTTTCCAAAATATCCCTGATACGCCGACAGGTCTTTTCACTTTCAAAGGCGACGATTACCTGATCCAATCAGCTTCACTCCCCGCTTCAGGAGTACAGGGCTCAATAGTTCATGATGTACTTTTCCCGCTCCCAGGAAGAGACACGGGTCCGGTACTCCTCCCATTCCTTTTTCTTGCCTTCGATGTAGTTAGCCGCCACATGGTCGCCCAGGGTATCCAGGATGAGCTGGTCCTGCTCCAGAGCGATGATGGCCTCCTCCAGGGATCCGGGCAGGCTCTCAATGCCCCGAGCCTTCCGGGCAGCGTTGTCCATGGCGTAGATATTTTCCGTAATCTCGGCGGGAGGAGTCAGGCCCTTCTCGATGCCGTCCAGGCCGGCGGCCAGGCACACCGCGAAGGCCAGATACGGGTTGCAGGCCGGGTCGGGAGAGCGCAGCTCCACACGGGTGGACTGGCCGCGGGAGGCCGGGATGCGGATAAGGGCGGAGCGGTTGGAGGCAGACCAGGCCAGGTAGCAGGGAGCCTCATAACCAGGTACCAGCCGCTTATAGGAGTTGACCAGCGGGTTGGTAATGGCCGCCATCCCTCTCACATGGGCCAGCAGGCCGGCAATAAAGGAATAGGCCTCCTTGGACAGGCCACGCTCCCCGTTGGGATCGGCAAACACGTTCTTGCCGTTGCGGAACAGGGACATGTTGGTGTGCATACCGGAACCGGCCACACCGAAGATGGGCTTGGGCATGAAGGTGGCATGCAGGCCGTTCTTCTGGGCCAGAGTCTTAACCGCCAGTTTGAATGTCATGATATTGTCGGCGGCGTGGAGCGCCTCCTCATACTTGAAGTCGATCTCATGCTGACCCTGGGCGCACTCATGGTGAGAGGCTTCGATCTCAAACTTCATATCCTCCAGCGCCATGCAGATCTCCCGACGGGTAGACTCACCGTGGTCCAGAGGGCCCAGGTCAAAATAGCTGGCTTCGTCGTTGGTCTTGGTGGTGGGCTTACCCTCATCGTCGGTCTGGAACAGGAAGAATTCCGCCTCGGGACCCACATTGAAGGCATCAAAGCCCATGTCCTTGGCCTTCTGAATGGCCCGCTTGAGCACATAGCGGGGATCGCCAGCAAAGGGAGAACCGTCGGTATTGTGCACGTCGCAGATCAGACGGGCTACCTTACCGTGGAGGGGACGCCAGGGAAAGACCCGGAAGGACTTCAGGTCGGGATAGAGATACTGGTCGGACTCGTCGATCCGCACAAATCCCTCAATGGAGGAACCGTCGAACATACACTGGTTGTTTACCGCCTTTTCGATCTGGGAGGCGGTAATGGCCACGTTTTTCAGCTGGCCGAAGATGTCGGTGAACTGGAGGCGAATGAACTCAATGTCCTCCTCCTTGACCATGCGGATGATGTCCTCTTTACTGTGCGCCATGGCAGGCGATCCCCTTTCTCTCTGCACATTTCGTATCTGGTATTTTATACGGATAGCAAGTACGAAGAAAGGCGCTCCGCCCGCAGGGTCGGAACGCCTTTGTTCACAACTGTTGGTGCTAGTATACGTTTTTTCCCAATGGGTGTCAAGGGATTTTTCCTGTGCTCAGGAAACTTTGTTGCAACAAACAGCAAGCCTTTCCACCGCCATTTTCCTTTTATGCAATTTTCCCGCCGGCCTTCTTTTTTCACATTTCGGCAGGCAGCCGCTTTTTGTTTGACGCGGGAAGGGCTGTCCCATATAATAGGTCTATCCTCATAGATATTATAGATATTAAGGAGGTCCCACCATGAGCGCGTCAATTCTGATCGCGGAGGACGATGGCGATATCCGCGGGCTGCTGCGGCTGTATTTGGAAAGTGAAGGCTACCGTGTCCTGGAAGCGGACAACGGTGCCAGGGCTCTGGAGCTTGCCCGGGAAGAATCGCCAGACATGGCTATTCTGGATGTGATGATGCCGGAGCTCAATGGCTACGAGCTTACCCGTGCCCTGCGGAAATTCAGTGACATTCCCATTCTGATTCTCTCCGCCAAAAGCCAGGACAGCGATAAGATCCTGGGCCTCAATCTGGGCGCTGACGACTACATCGCTAAGCCCTTCAACCCCATTGAGATTGTAGCACGGGTGAAAGCCCAGCTCCGGCGGGCAGCCCGTGACAGCAACTCCACCCTGACGGTGAGGGATTTGGTCCTGGATACCTCCTCCTTCCAGCTCACCAAAGGAGGCCGCACCATTTCTCTCACTCCGATGGAGTATAAAATTCTGGCCCTGCTCATGCGTTCACCAGGACGGATTTTTACTAAAATCCAGCTCTATGAGGGCGCCGTGGGCACTTACTTTGAAGGAGACGATAACACCATGATGGTACATATCTCCAAGCTCAGAGAGAAGATCGAGGACGATCCCAAGGATCCCCGCTACATCATTACAGTAAGAGGGTTGGGATATAAGATTGAAAAATAAAGCCTCGTCAGGCACGCTGTTCCGGCTTTTGGTGCGCAGCTATCTGCTGTTTACTCTGACCCTGCTGCTCATCGTGGCGGCGGTATTCGGGCTGTGGAACCTGTCCCTGGACCGTGCCTATCAGCCCTCGGACTGGGACGGTATGCTCCGGGACCCTGCCCTCGCCGCAGGCAACTATCAGGAGCTGAACCGCTACCTTCGCCGTGGACAGGATGCCTTTGCAGTCTATGACAGTTCCGGCAAACAGGTATATGCCTCCGCACAGGGCTTTGACACTTCCTATACCGCCAAGGAACTGGAATGTATCCCTAGCTACGAAGAGGCCGCCGTCATTGATGTCTATGACAAGGTCCAGGGCGACGGTTCTCTCCTGCACCTGCTGGTCAAGACCACCTATACCGACGGCACTGTGAATTCACCCGATATTATGGCGCTGGACGAGGACCTTCTGGTGGTTTTCGGCGGTCTGGGAGACAGCCGAACCTCCTACACCCATCGGGAATATCAGCTGCTCTGCTCCAAGGAGCTGTTCCGCGCCTCCTTCCGCCAGCCGGACGGCCAGTCAGCTTGGGTAGTGTTCCGCATCCCGCTCGTCAGTGACGAGAGTTATCTTTCCGTTTACCAAAGCTCCTGGAAAATCTGGCTGCTGTTTCTCCCCCTGTATTTCATTGTAACCGCCCTGTTTATCTGGCATCTCAAACGGAAGATCGCCCGCCCCCTCCGCCGCCTCAACGACGCGGTGGTGGCCCAGTCAGAGAGCCGGCCGGCACGGGTAGGCGACTGCGGCGGACCTCGAGAGATTCGTCGAATCGGCGAGAGCTTTGATCGCTTCGCCGACCGTCTGGCGGAGAGCGAGGCGGAGCGGCAGCGGATGGATCAGGACCGTCAAAAGCTTATTGCCGACATCTCCCATGATCTCAAGACTCCCATTACCGTCATCGCCGGCTACATAGACGCCATCTGTGACGGCAAGGTGCCGCCTCAGGAGCAGGAACGCTACCTCCGTGCCATTCAGGGAAAGGCGGAAGCGCTGACTGAACTGGTAAATGCCTTCCATGAGTACAGCAAGGTGGAACATCCCGAGTTTGTCCTCCATCCTGAGCGCACCGACCTGTGCGAATTTCTCCGGGAATATCTGGCTGGCAAATATGACGAAATTGATCTGGCCGGCTTCACACTGGAGATTTCCATCCCGGAGCGTCCGCTGTTCTGCGCTCTGGATCCCATGCAGTTCCGCCGGGTACTGGACAACCTTCTGTCCAACGCTCTGCGGCATAACCGACTGGGTACCATGCTCTTTTTTGATGTGAGCAGCACCCCGCAGTCCGCTCTGCTCCGCATCGGAGACAACGGAGCTGGAATCCCGCCGGAACGGGCAAAGCGAATCTTCGATCCCTTTGTGGTGGGCAGCGAAGCACGTTCCGGAAAAGGCAGCGGGCTGGGGCTTTCCATCACCCGCAGGATCGTGGAAAAGCACGGCGGCACCATCACGCTTGTCCCCCACCCCACGCCGGGTCGCAGCACGGAATTCCTGCTGGAGCTGCCTCTTGCTCCATAAGATATTTAAGGTCCCGGACCGATCAGCGGTCCGGGACCTTAATCTTTCTCTTTAGAAAGCTTTAGCTTTTTGCATGTGGCAGATGAAGATTGACCGGCTAAGATAGCTCCAGAAAGGAGGCGGAGCCGATGAATCCACCCGACGCCCGCAGCCGGCCCATCATCGAAGTAAAAAACATCCGCAAGGAGTACCCCATTGGCGACGAAACGGTGGTCGCTCTCAAACGCATCAATCTGAATGTGATGCGCGGGGAGATCTGCTGCATTTTCGGAACCTCCGGCTCCGGCAAAAGCACCCTACTCAGTCAATTGGCTGGGATGGAGAAACCCACCCGCGGTGAAGTGCTGATCGGCGGAATCCCCATTTCCAGGCTAAATGAAAACCAGCTGGCTTCCTTCCGACAGCGACATCTGGGGTTTGTATTCCAGTCCTATAACCTGCTCCCCAATCTGACCGCCACGGAAAATGTGGCCATGCCACTGTTATTCCGCGGTGTGCCCAAGGCCCAGCGGGAGGCCGCAGCCCGGAAGCTGCTGTGTCGGGTAGGCCTGTCCCACCGGCTGGACCACTTCCCCCGGCAGATGTCCGGCGGCCAGCAGCAGCGAGCGGGCATTGCCCGGGCCTTTATTGCCCGGCCCGATGTGGTGTTTGCCGATGAGCCTACCGGAAACCTGGACTCCAAGACCACAGTAGAGATCATGGATATGATCTGCTCTTTTGCCCGTGACTATCATCAAACCATCATTCTGGTTACCCACGACCCGGAAATGGCATCCTACGCCGACCGGATCGTTACCCTCATTGACGGAGAGATCGTCAGCAATCAAGTCAACAATAAGGAGAAACCTCACCATGGAACATAACACTTCAAAACGTCTTTTATCTCTTCTGCTCCTTCTGGCCATGCTGACGGCGGCACTGCCCTCCGCGCTGGGCGCCGACAGTGGTAACCTCTATGTCACCGGCTATACCCTGACCAATGGCTCCGGCGGCTCCATATCTTCCATCAAAAAGGGCGATACAGTCAATATCACTGTGTCTATCAAGGACACCAGCGCTCCCAGCACCGACGTGGGCACTCTGGATGTCACCAAGCTGGAGGACAGCTTTACCGGCGGCTCCGCCGTAGCGGAGCGCACCTCGGAACCGGATAAGCCCCTGGTCTACGCTGTCAAGCTCACAGGGCTGCAGTACAAGGGTACGGGGCAGAATCTGCGGCTTCAGGTCGGTATACCCGGCGACCCTGCTTCTTACCAGACGCTGGAGCTTACCATCACCGAGGCAGTGGTCTACGATCCCTCCGCCAAGCCACCCGAGCTTCCCTCCCTGCCCCCGGAACCTATCCCCGCCCCCATGGTCCTTGTCTCCCGCAGTGACATCAAAGAGCCACTGGAGGCTGGTCAGGAAATTTCTCTCACCATCACCTTTCAGAATCTGAGCAATACAACACTTAAATCCCCTGTTGCTACCTTCACTCCCTCCGATGGCCTCACCATCTCAGGTGGTTCCTCCTCTTTCACCATGAAAGACATCGGCGGCAAGAAGACCGGCTCCGTGGTCGTAAAGATCAAAGCCAACAGTACCATTCCCTCCCCTGCTCAGTCTCTGGGTGTGGATCTGAAGTTCAACTACTACAACAACGTCTCTCTCACTCAGGGGACGATTTCAGATAAAGTGTCCATTCCTGCCCTGGCAAGAGAGAGCGTACCGCAGCCGGTGGTGTTGGTCACCCGGTCCCCCATGGAGGCGCCCATTGCCCCAGACAGCACTGCCGATGTGACCATCTACTTCCAGAATACCAGTTCTGCCAAACTGGTAAAGCCGGTAGTCAGCGTTACCCCCTCTGAGTCGCTGGTGGTGATGAACGACACAGCCACCTTCCTGCTTCCCGATATCGAAGCAGGCAAGACCGCATCCATCCAGGTCAAGGTCAAGGCGCTGAAGAACCTTACCGCTACCACCCAGACTTTGAGCACCGAGCTGAAATATGGCTACGATAACGGCGGTACCCTTACACAGGTTTCCTCTTCCGACAAAGTAGTCATCCCCGCCCTGGCCAAGGAGAGCATCCCTCAGCCGGTGGTGCTGGTTACCCGCTCGGGCATGGACCGGCCCATCAATCCCGGTGAAACGGTTTCCCTCACCCTGACCTTCCAGAACGCCGGCTCCACCAAGCTGATCTCTCCCGTGGCTTCGGTCACCCCCTCCGACTCTCTCGTGGTTATGAATGACACCTCCACTTTCCTGCTCCCCGATATCGGCCCCGGCGAAAACGCCGCCATTCTGGTCAAGGTAAAGGCCTCCAAAGATCTGAGCTCCGCCACCCAGTCTCTGAGCACCGAACTGAAATACAGCTACGATAACGGGGAAACCATCACCCAGGCCACCGCCACCGACCGTATCAATCTGTCGGCCAATGTGACTTCCAAGTCCGACCAGTCGGTACCAAACCTGGTCATCCGGAGCTTCTCTTATGGCGGAGAGTCCGTAGCCGCGGGCACCAAATTTCCTCTGGACTTTTCCTTTGAGAATACCGGCGCGGCTAAAGTGGAAAACGTTGTCGTGACCATAGACGGCGGCGAGAGCTTCGCCATGGACGGAAGCACCAATACCTATTTCTACCGGTCTCTTGCCGCAGGCGGTACCCAGACCCAGCAGGTCCCTATGCGGGTGGTTCCCACCGGGAAGAGCGGCGCACAGAGCATCTCTGTATCCTTTAAATACGAGTACAACGACGGCGAAAAGCGGACTCAGGCCACCTCTGACATCAAACTGTCCATCCCCGTCTACCAGCCTGATCGCTTCCAGATCAACGAGCCCACTGTACCAGAGTACGGTACCGTTGGCGAGGAGATCGAAGTTATCCTAGCTTACGTCAACAAGGGCAAGGACGATATCGCCAACCTGGAGGCCACTGTGGTGGGCGAGGATGTGGACACCCCGGCCCGCACCCAGTATCTGGGCAACGTCACCGCCGGAGCCAATGGCAACGTGGGCTTTGCCATCTCCCCCAACAAGGCGGGCGAGATCAATGTGGTGCTGAAGATCACCTATGAAAATGCCGACCAGCAGCTCCAGACCCGGGAATTTCCCATCAAGCTGACGGCAGAGGAGTATGTTCCTCCGGTGGACGACGGAGGCGACTTCGCGGAGGATGGTAACGGTATCAGCATTCCCTGGCTGCCCATTCTCTTGGCCGCGGGCGCTGCGGCGGCAGTGATTGTTGTGGTGGTCGTGGTACGGAAAAAGAAAGCCTCCCAGCTTCCTGCCGTTGATAGCGAAAGTTGGGACGACTGGGATGACGGCAACAACGGCAGCGGGGAGGAATGATCCATGCAGAAGAAAGACCTGCTGCGTATCTGCCTGCAAAACCTCATGCGCCGCCGCTCCCGTACCTTTCTGACGGTGTTGGGGGTCCTGATCGGCTGCTGTTCTATCGTCATTATGGTCTCCCTGGGTATCGGCATGAAGGAGACCCAGGAAAAGCTGCTGGCAGAGATGGGCGATCTGACGATCATCACCGTCTCCGCCCCCCAGAATGGCAAGGGTAAGGTCAAGCTGGACGAAGCGCTGGTCAAGCGTCTGCGCAATCTCAACGGCGTTGTTGGCGTCTCCCCCAAGCAGAGGCTGGAAGTGGACTCCATCCGCGTCCTGGCCGGTACCGGCAATCGCTATGTGGCCGACTGGACCTCTGTCGTGGGCATGGATACCGAGGAGATGGAGCGACTGGGATACCAGATCACCAGCGGCTCCGCCGCCAAACGCAGCGGCGATGTGGTCATCGGGGAATTCCTGGCATACAGCTTCAAGGACACCCTGCGGCCCGAAGGCCGGAACATCATCGACCGCTGGGCGGGAGAACTGGATGACAACGGCCAGCCCAAGGAAATTCCGCCTCCCTACTTTGATCCCATGAAAAGCAGCTTGACCCTGGAGATCGCATCCTCCTCCGGCACTATCAAGATTCCGGTCACCCCCTCTGGTGTGGTAAAGGAAGACTACTCTAAAGGCTACGAGACCTCCGAGGGCATGATCATGAGTCTGACCGACCTGCGCAAGCTGCTGGACAAGATCCAGGGCCCCGTGAAAAAGAAGCTGCCCTACGACTCTGTTCTGGTCAAAGTCAACTCCATCGATCAGGTTGCTGATGTAGAGCAGGAGATCAAATCCATGGGATATGCCACTGAGTCCATGGAGAGCATCCGCAAGCCCATGGAAAAGGAAGCCCGCCAGAAACAGATGATGCTGGGCGGCCTGGGCGCCATTTCCCTGTTCGTGGCCGCTCTGGGCATCACCAACACCATGATCATGTCCATCTCCGAGCGCACCCGGGAGATCGGCATCATGAAGGCTCTGGGCTGCTACGTCTCCGACGTGCGCATCATGTTCCTGTCCGAGGCGGGAGCCATCGGGCTGATCGGCGGGGTGATCGGTTGTATCATCAGCTTCATCGCGTCAGTCATCATCAACCTGGTATCCATTGGCCTATCACCGGAGAATATCCCCGCCGCTATACTGGGAGGCGAGGGCGTCAACCGCGTGTCGGTCATCCCCCCCTGGCTTCTTATCTTCGCCATCGTCTTTTCCGTATTCATCGGCCTTGGATCCGGCTACTATCCCGCCAACAAGGCGGTACAGATACCCGCTCTGGAGGCTATTAAAAGCGAATAAAAAACAGTCAGGCGGAACCGTTACGGTTCCGCCTGACTCATTTGCAGCATCAGCCACATGGCGGGCTGGTTTTCTTCCATCCACTCTGCTCCGTGCTCAGCCAGGGCGCCCTCCGCCGCCTCCCGCCAAGCATCAAAGTATTCCTGTCCGGTGTCCGCGGCCAGCTTGAGCTGGGCTTCCGGCACCAGTTCGTCCAGCACCAAACGCATCAGATGTCCCTCTAGTCCTGTCTGATCTCCCGCCAGAAACTGAGTGAAAATGTAGCGCAGGGTATCTCTTCCTCCGTCCAGCAAAGCCTGGTGTTCCTCCGGGTGGGCCGCCAGATAGGCTCCGGGAAAGGATGCATCGGCAGGCGAGGAGGCAATGGCTGCAAAGAGGGCCGCCGGTTCATCCAGCGTGAGAGTGCTGTCAAAGTATTCCTCCGGCAAAGGGGAATCCCCCACCCCATAGGCATCTTCCCAGGTTGAGAGCCAGTCATAGGGTGCATCGTAGTAGTCCCCGTCAATGACCAGATAGGTGTTGCCCATGTTCCCCACCTCATGCCTGGTTCCGTCGGTGAGCGTGAGGTAAAACCAGATACTCTGCCCATTCAGAATCTCGGCTTCCCTGACCGTGTTACCCCTACTGTGGCTGAGCAGTTCCACTACAGCCGGAATCTCATCTTCTGGGATCTGCCTGTACTGCTTGTCCTGGCTCTGAGGCAGTACCACCAGATCAACGGAGGCTACCTGCTCCGGTGTCAGTTCCTGAATCCACTTCAGAGCGGGATCATCTGCCGGGTCAGTGAGAAAGCACACCGCCACCGTGACACAGGCAACCGCCGCCGCCAACACCAGCCAAAAAGTGGGTCGCTTATAATTCAGCACCGCTTTGATCCGCCCCTTCACACTTCCTTCCCCGAAAGCCAGAGGGCAGGCGGCCAGCGTGCGTCGGTCAACACTGCAGTTCAGCAGAGCCAGGGAGTATGCCCGTCTTCCCTCACCGTCCAGGTTTCGGATGGCTCGCTCGTCGCAGGCTAATTCCAAGTCCCGGCAGAACAGGTAGTAGGCCAGCCACACCAGCGGATGAAACCAGTAAACGGTCATCAGAAGAAATCCAAGCGGCTTCCACCAGTGATCCCTCCGGGACAGATGGGCTCGCTCATGGGCCAACACCGGCCCTACTGCCGAAGGCGGCAAATCGGAGGGCAGATAGATCCTCGGACGAATCACGCCCAAAATAAAAGGGGTGTCAAGGCGATCGCATTGACAGACCATTTTCCCACTAGGCACCGCCTCTGCTACTCGCCGCCGCAGGCGCAGGGCACTCACCAGGGCATATCCCAGCAGCAAAATAACTCCCGCCAGCCAAATCCAGCTTAGCACGGTCATCAGCCCTGGCCCGGTTATCGACTCCGGGGCATTGTACGTTGTCTGTTCCTGCAGTGCCGCTCCCCCACTTGGAATAAAGGTCGTCATATCTGTAAAGTCAAATGCCTTTTCATCAAAAACAGGCTGAGATGCAGTCTGTATCCGGGGAATCAGGCTCAAAGGACTTTCCATGGAAATAGGCAGGACCAGCCGCAGCCCCACCAGTGCCCACAGTACGCAGCGGCTCCACTTTGGCGCCCGATATAGTACCAGCCGCAACAGAAGGACTGCCAAAATCAGCCAACTGGCGGTGAAGCTCATAGACAAGAGTTTCGCAAACAGGATTTCCACGCTCACTCCCCCTTTCCGTAAGCGTCGATCATCTTTCGAATCTCCTCTACATCGGTTTTAGACAGGCTCTTCCGAGTGGTAAAGGCCGCCAGAAAAGCAGGAAGCGAGCCGCCAAAGGATTCCGTTACATACGCCTCACTCTGGCAGGCGTAAAACTCCTCCCGCGAGATCTTGGCCGTTACCATGCTGTCTTTGGTCTCAAAGATCTCCCGATCACACAGCCGCCTCAGCACCGTATAGGTGGTGGTCCGCTTCCACTGGAGCTCCTCTTGGCTCAGCTTCACCAATTCCCCGGTGGTAAGAGGCGCATGAGCCCAGATCAAATCTGCGAATCTGGCCTCTACCGCTCCTAATTGAAATTCCTTCATCTATTCTCACCGCCCTTGTTTACATCTTGTAGACATCTATAGTCTATACCTTGTAGACACCCATGTCAAGGCATTTGTGCAAAAACACCCGGCGGTAACCCACCGGGTGTTTCTCAAAAACGAGGTCTGTGTCTGTAATAGATGAAGAAAGACAGTGCTACCGTCAGAATATCCGCTATTGCCTGGGACCAGACAATCCCGTACATTCCGAAAAGCGTGTTAAGCAGGAAGAGCATAGGGATATTGAACACCAGCCACCGGGTCACTCCCAGGAACAGAGAGATCCTACCTTTGCCAAAGGACTGGAACAGGTAGACGGTGAAAAAGCTCAAAAACATCAGCGGCGTGGCCAGCACCCGGATGCGTAAGAACTGGGCGGCCATCTCCAACGTCTGGGTATCCGAGATAAACAGGCGGGTAAACTGAACGGCGAACAACTCATAGAGAACAACACTGATTCCGGCGATCACAAGTCCCAGCGTCCGGGCCAGACGGATGGTATCCTCCATCCGCTGCTTGTTCCGCGCGGCGCAGTTGTAAGCCACAAGAGGCAGCATACCCTGGCAGATACCGATACCCACATTCAGCGGGAACCGCTCCACCTTCAGAACAATGCCCACAGCCGCCAAAGCCAAGTCGCCATAAGAAACCATCAGCTTGTCAATGACGACATAGTCCATATCAAAGAGAAATGAGGTAATAGCTGACGGCACTCCAACCGCAAAGACAGCAATCATGCTTTCTTTCCGCGGCAGTCCTACTTTGGGGTTAAATGTAATGATGGATCCCTTTCCCATTCGCAGCAGCACGATCAGGAAGAACAGGCAGGCCACGCAGTTTGACAGGCAGGTGGCAATTCCGGCACCCAGCACCTCAAGTCCGTCCGGCATCAGCACGAACATAAACAGCGGGTCCAGCGCGATATTCAGCAGCCCGCCCAAAATGATGCCGGCTCCCGCTTCCTTGGAGCGTCCGATGCTTCGGATCAGGTTGGCCTGCACATTGGAGAGCACAGTAGGTATCCCACCCAGAACAATGACACAAAGCGCATACTGTCTGGCATATGTATACGTATTTTCCCCTGCGCCCAGCAGATTCAGAATTGGGCCCATAAACAGCCCCATCCCAACCGCAAAGATAGCCGCAATAAGTGCGCCCAGATACAGAGAAAACGTACCGGCCCGCCGGGCTTCATCCGTCTGTCCCTGCCCAAGCAGTCTGGAAATCAGTGCACCACCGCCAACTCCCGCCAGTCCCGCCAGGCAAAGCGTAATGTTGAACACCGGCAGGATCAGTGAGGTACTGGCTACCATGTAGGGATTGTCTGTCTGCCCCACATAAAAGGTATCTGCCATATTGTAGATCAGTACAATAAGCTGACTGGCAATAGCGGGAACGACCATTACCCGCAGCGCTGTGGGAATGGGGAGCTTTTGGAACACATCCTCCCGAGAAATCGCTGTATTTGCTTTCATAACCTCCACCTTCACATAGCAAAAATTCCCGAAAACCTAAGTTTTCGGGAATTTTTGGAGCTAGTGGTGGGAATCGAACCCACGGCCTGCTCATTACGAGTGAGCTGCTCTACCTCTGAGCCACACTAGCAATTTCCTGCGCCCAAACGGAGCGCAGATAATATATTACTATACTTAGGCCGCCTTGTCAATCTTTTCATCAGAAAACAAAAGAGGCCGGAGCCTTGCTCCGGCCTCTCCCCTTCTGGTTTGGTCAGGACCGTTCGCTCTTGTCCTGATGCTGGTTCTTCTTCTTATTCTGCATCTGGGTAGCCTGAGGATCCATCTGAGAATCGGGCTTCTGGTTTCTGGATTTCATGTTCTGTCCGTTGCCTTGGTTCTGCATAGCGCTCACCTCGCTTTCACCACCCCTATTCTGCCCCATTACTGGAAAATAATACGGAAAATTTTTCTTTTTCAGGGATACCATATCGTGTGTCTTTATGGTATAATTCCATCAAATCCATACAAGGGAGGCAAAGTGCCATGAGATGCCCTTATTGTGCTCACCCTGAGAGCAAGGTCGTCGATTCCCGCCCCTCTGATGAGGGTGCCAGCATCCGCCGCCGCCGCGAGTGTCTGGAATGTCACAAACGGTTCACTACCTATGAGACGATGGAAAGTCTGCCTCTCATGGTCATCAAGAAGGACGGCAGCCGCCAGAGCTTTGATAAGAGCAAGCTGCTTAACGGTATGATCCGAGCCTGTGAAAAACGCCCCGTCTCCTTCAATACTCTGGAGGCCATTGCCAACGAAATCGAGCAGAGCCTGCAGAACGACATGGACCGTGAGATCCCATCCGCTAAGATCGGCGAGCTGGTGATGGACCGTCTGAAAGGCGTGGATGAGGTGGCTTATGTCCGCTTTGCCTCAGTCTATCGTCAGTTCAAGGATATCAGTACGTTTATGGCAGAGCTGAACAAGCTCCTGGCGGAAAAATAAATTTGATGCCTCACTTTAAGACATAACCTGCCTATCCTCCAAACAAACTCACTTAGCAAAGAGGACGCCTGTCAGCAGACAGGCGTCCTCTTCTGTTCCTTTAATTAGGCCAGCTGGGCCTTGGCCATCTCGGTCAGGGCGGTAAAAGCGGCCTTGTCGTTCACGGCCAGCTCAGCCAGCATCTTGCGGTTGATCTCCACACCGGCCTTCTTCAGACCGTTCATAAAGGTGGAGTAGTTCATGCCGTTGCTCTTGCAGGCGGCGGAAATACGGGTGATCCACAGCTGACGGAAGTCACGCTTCTTCAGCCGGCGGCCGGTGTAAGCGTAGGTCAGGGACTTCATGACCTGCTCGTTGGCCATCTTGAAGTGCTTGCTCTTGGCACCCCAGTAGCCCTTGGCCAGCTTCAGGATCTTATTTCTTCTCTTGCGCGTCATCATCGCGCCTTTCACTCTAGCCATTGTAAAAAGCCTCCTATTTTAAGGTAAAATCGTTCTTATCTTATTTGTAGGGGATCAAGCGCTTGATGGCGGGCTCGTTGGTCTTGTCCGCATAAGCGCCGGCGCGGAGGCCTCTCTTGCGCTTGGTGTCCTTGCCGTGGCCGTTGAGCAGGTGGGACTTGAAAGCATGGGCGCGCTTGACCTTGCCGGACTTGGTCAGGCTGAATCTCTTCTTCGCGCCGGAGTGAGTCTTCAGTTTAGGCATGGTGGTTTACTCCTTTTCTGTTCAATTCGAGCGTAGGGATTCGTTCAGGACTTTTTGCCGTCCTTGGCAGCCTTGGGAGAGAGGAAAATGGACATATGCCGTCCGTCCAGCTTGGGGTCCTTGTCCAACGCGGCCACCTCACTGCACTGCTCCGCGAACTTCAGCAGCAGATCCTTGCCGATATCGGTGTGAGCCATCTCACGACCGCGGAAGCGGACAGTGACCTTGACTCGATTGCCCTCGGCCAGGAACTTTTGGGCATTGCGGAGCTTCACATTGAAGTCATTCACGTCGATGCTCGGCGACATGCGGACTTCCTTGATCTCCACCACATGCTGATTTTTCCGCGCTTCCTTCTCCCGCTTGGTCTGCTCAAATTTGTACTTTCCGTAATCCATGAGCTTGCACACGGGCGGATTCGCCGTGGGAGAGATCTTCACCAGGTCCAGGTTCTGCTCCTCAGCACGCTCCAGTGCCTCCCGGGCAGACATGATTCCCAGCTGCTCCCCTGTTTCTGAGACCAGTCGGACTTCCTTGTCGCGGATCTCCTCGTTGATCTGATGACCCTGTTTGCTGATACGAAAGCACCTCCATTTCACATTCGCGTAAAAAAACACGGCTACCGTTTCGGTACCCGCGCTACACAACACACACGCGCTCTAAAAGAACGCCTGTGAAACCGGATTAACCTCTTTGCCTGTGGCTGGAGGTGAGGACGGGGGTACCGAACCTGCTTTGTTTTGCTTTGATAGTATAGCAGACTGTTTGCGCCTTGTCAAGAGAAAAATCTTCTCCCCTTTCCCACTTTCTTTTTGTGCGAAAATGTGGCAAACTAATGGAGAGGAGGGAATAAAATGCGGCATTCTGTCTTGAAGCATCTGTCTGTTCTTTGTCTCACACTATGCCTGATAACCGGGTTCGTTCTGCCGGTATGGGCCGCCTCCCCTGAACCTGTTTATGAGAGCACAGTCCTGTTCACTCATGACACACACGACCACTTTCTTCCCATGCCGGATGATGCCGGCGGCGAGTATGGCGGTTATACCCGCCTTGCCACTCTGCTGAACCAGGAGCGGGCCAAGCACCCTGACGCACTTACGCTGGATGGCGGCGACTTCTCCATGGGCAGCCTGTTCCAGACCATCTATACCAGCCATGCTCCTGAACTGCAAGCTCTGGGCGCCATGGGGTATGATGTCACTACCCTTGGTAACCACGAGTTTGATTACCGGGCCGCTGGTCTGGCAGATATGCTGAACGCCGCTGTGGACAGCGGCGCTCCCCTGCCCGCTATTGTCCAGGCCAATTACAAGCCGCCGGAAGCTGACACGGAATCCTGGGAAGCCTGGGAGCAGTATGGGATTCAGGACTACATCATTATCGAGCGCGGCGGAATCAACTATGGCATTTTCGGCCTGATGGGTGAGGAAGCTGACAGCAACGCCCCTATGTCCGGCATGGAATTTGAACCGATCGTGGATGCCGCCAAACGCACGGTGGCCGCCATCCAGGCGGAGCTGGCTGACAGTTCCAATCCTACCTTTATCATCTGTCTCTCCCATAGCGGCACCAACAGCAAGGGAAAGGGCGAGGATTATGAGCTTGCCAAGCAGGTGGACGGCATCGACCTGATCATCTCCGGTCATACCCACACCACTTTGGAGGAACCCATTCAGGTCAATGATACCTTTATCGTCTCTGCCGGCGAATACACCAGTTACCTGGGCTCTATCACCATTTCCTGGACCAACGACGGAGAAAAAACGCTTACAGAATACCAACTGATCCCAGTAGATGAAACTGTGCCGGACGATCCCAGCATGGTCCAGATGGTCAAGACTTTCCAGCCTCTGGTGGAGAGCGAATATCTGGACCAGTACGGCATGAAGTTCGATCAGGTGTTGGCCACCACAGATTTCGCCTTCACCCCCATCAGTCAGTTCGGAACAGAACAACGGGAAGACACCCTGGGCAATCTGATTGCAGACTCCTACATCTACGCCGTTCAACAGGCGGAGGGCGATGACTATATTCCTGTGGATTTCGCGGTGGTAGCCTCCGGTGTGATCCGTGGTTCTTTTGCCGCAGGTGAGATCACTGTGTCCGACGCCTTCAATGTTTCTTCCCTGGGTTCCGGAGCGGATGGCACCCCCGGATATCCTCTCATTTCCGTCTGGATTACCGGTAAGGAACTGAAAGATGCATTTGAGGTGGATGCCTCTGTTACGCCCCTCATGTCTGCCGCTCAGCTCTATGGCGCCGGTATGACCTGGACTTGGAATCCCAACAGAATCATCTTCAATAAGGTAACGGACTGCGCACAGGTCCTGCCTGACGGCACCACCGTTCCGCTGGAGGATGACAAGCTCTACCGTGTGGTCACCGGTCTGTACTCCGGCCAGATGCTGGGTACTGTGAATGATCAGTCCTTCGGCATCCTGACTATCACTCCAAAAGATGCCGACGGCAATGAAGTGACCGATTTCGAGGACCATATCATCCATAATCCGGACGGCACCGAAGTCAAAGAGTGGTACGCCTTGGCCTCTTATCTTGATTCCATGGGCACAGTGGACACCAGATATTCCGCACCAGAAGGCCGCAAGACAGCCGCTCCATCCTGGAACCCCATTCAGCTGCTGAGAGGCCTAAATTTGGTCGGCGCTCTGGTTCTTCTGTTCTTCCTGATCCTGCTTCTCCTGATCATCTTCATTATTTATCGTGTCGCCACCCGTTCCCGCCGTCGCAGCAGGCGGCGCGGCGGAAGGAGTGGCTATCGTCCTTATCGTGGATAACTCCGGAGCAAACCTGGCTGGCAGTGTGAAATGCACTGCCAGCCAGGTTTTTTTCTTCACGTTTGGGTAAACTGTCTTTTAGCAGTTCCCTATTGCTTTATAAATTTGAATATAATTTTCAATATTATATTTAAATGTGTTATTGATTTTATTCCAAGGTGTGTGTTATACTATGTTCAAGGTAAGGTGATAATCATGAATTCAGAGCGCACACTCCCCTATCAGTCTCTTTCTCTCCCCTGCTCACTGCCTGCTCGTCCAGTACGGCGCAAAGTAAAAGAGAAGGACCGAGATCCCTATGATGGCTTACGCCCTTGGTCTGCTATTACTCATGGTATCGGAGCTGTATTGGCCGCTATTGGTACCGTTCTGCTGCTGGTTCGCTGCGCTCTGCTGGAACTGAGCATGTGGCACGTGGTCTCCTTTCTGATCTATGGCTTGAGCATGGTCGGCCTCTACACCGCCAGTACGCTGTATCACTGCCGCAACGTCAGCGTCAAGGGACGTGTGGCTCTGAAAAAGTATGATCACGCCTCCATTTATTTTCTGATCGCCGGAACCTATACTCCAGTGTGTCTGGTCGTTTTACGAGAATATGGAGCCTGGGGTTGGGGGTTATTCGGTGTGATTTGGGGTTTGGCTCTGGCCGGACTGGTGCTTACTCTTGTCTGGATCTCCACACCCCGTTGGCTCACCTCCGGGATTTATATCGCTATGGGTTGGTTGGCCCTCATTGCAGTAGTGCCGCTGACCCGTTGCCTCCCCACTGCAGGCTTTTTCTGGGTCCTGGGGGGCGGCATTCTCTACACGGTAGGCGGTGTTCTTTACGCTGTCAAATGGCCCGGCCGTGACAATCCCCGCTTCGGCTGCCACGAGATTTTTCATCTATTCATCCTGCTGGGTTCGTTTTTCCACTTCATGCTGATGTATCAGGTTGTAGCTTATCTGTAAAAAAGCGGCACTCTCATGAAAACGAGAGTGCCGTTTCTCTTAAAGTTCCGCAATCACCGGCGCTTCTCCCTTGCCCTGCTCCGGTTCCATCACTGCCTCACAACGATTGATAGGCGTACCAAGCTGATGGAATTTCTCTTCATAATCAGTCATCACGCCACAAATCCCATTGGCATGCAGATCTCGCGTCACCGCCTGAAGCGAAAAGGATGCCTGGGGAAATTGCAGCAGCGACCACTCAAACAAGTCATGATTATCCGTCTTGAAATGAATCGCACCTTTTTCTGCTAAAACCTGTCGATATAGCTGCAAAAAGTTTGGATGTGTCAGGCGCCGCTTCGCATGCCGGTTGCCCGGCCATGGATCGCAGAAATTGATATAGATCCGGTCCACTTCGCCAAGGGCAAAAAATGAAGTAAGCTGCGCCACATCGCCATCCACGAAAAACACATTGTGCAGTTCCTGTGCGCATACCCGCTCCATAGCTATCACCATGGCATCAGGCACTCTCTCCACCGCAATAAATAGCGTGTCAGGCATGCTCGCTGCTGTCTCAGCAGTAAACCTTCCCTTTCCACAACCAAGTTCCACATGCAACGCCTTTGCCTCAGGCATCAGCTCACGCCAATGTCCCTGATGCTCTTCTGGGTCTGTAATCCAAACCCTGGCACAACGCTCCATCCGCGGAATCAAATTGGGTTTCTTTCTCATTCGCATCTCACGGTCACCTCGCGAAAGTCATCATACCATATTCTTTTATCCCCTTGCAATCCCCGAACAGATATATTATAATGCTTTTTGCAATTGCCAAAATAGTGCCCAGAAAACGCTTAGCCAATCTTAACTTTACAACCGGGTGTAGCGCAGTTGGTAGCGCGCCTGCTTTGGGAGCGTGAGGCTCGGGTTCGATCCCCAACCATCTGAAAGCCCGGAAAGCCTTGGGACAGCTGGGCTGACAGCTCTTTCCCCCTCGCCGGTAACTGGTCAAAAATCGGCGTTGACCACATGTTTGACCACAATTGGAAAATTTCATAACCGGGTGTAGCGCAGTTGGTAGCGCGCTTGCTTTGGGAGAAACCGCCCGGGCAGTTCCACAATTTCATATCGGGGTGTTGCGCAGTTGGTAGCGCGCCTGCTTTGGGAGCAGGAGGCCCGGGGTTCGAGTCCCCGCACTCCGACCACCTTTGGCAGAAAAACCGCCGTTTTCGGCGGTTTTTCTGCGTTTTTTATTCTGTTTTTGTGGTTTGGACGATTGCTGTTTTGTGGTGGTTCAAGGGACAGAAAAGTGGCGGGAGCATGAACAAAGATAGCCGCTGAAACCGCCAAATCCCTAACCCATCCCTAATGGCTAAATATCGTGCTTTGGAGGCGTATAACAACCAATCATCATATTACTTTCATAACAGTTGCATGATAACATAATGGCAAGACTGTTGTATTATGCCGATGGCGGAGCAGGGCACAGCGGCTTACAGCCGACCACATGGCGGGAACCGCGGTTGCCTTTGATCTGTGCCTTATTCTTTGTTTCGCGTATCAATTTTTACTATGCCTGTTTGCAGCTATTTGGCTGCCAGCCGGAATAAAAGTAGGTGCGGGCGTCTCCAAACGCTCTGTTTGCCCCACCCAAATGTGGGTAAAATCACTTCCTCACCACTGCCGGCATCTATCCAGAAGCAGGAGACTATCCCTACTGCGAGGAAAGGCGATGATTTTTTCTCCTGCAGTTATCCCTATCCTCCTTTGGCCTTTATACACCTGAAAACCAGCCCATGCTTAATGTATGGGCCGAGCTTTTCGATAGTATGAATGAAGCAGCAGACCAAGCGGTCTGCTGCTTCATTCATACTGTTGAAAAAGGTAGAGTTTCGCTGCCTGCGTGCGGCGAAAAAAGGTTGAATCTGTTTTCCAGAGACATGCGCCTCGGGAAAACACTGCTCAACCCGCAAGTGTGAGTACTTTGCGCCTGCAACACGGCGACCTGCATTCCTTATCGTTACGGGACCATGTTATCAAGCTGTACTCCCTTATCTCCTCTGGGATCAGTAATTAAACTGGCGGTAGTAGCGTCGGATCTCCATGGGGTGGCAGTTGATGGCCTCCATATGTGCATCAATACGCTGAGTCACCGCGTGGGTTACCAAATGGGAGAGGTTCCCTCGATAGTTCTCGTTTATCCCAGGCAACGAATAGTCCTTGGAATCAATAACGGTATAGTTGCCGCAGACCCGAGGCAAGAACTTCGCCACTCGCAGGGCCAAAGGCCGCTGGGCGTCTTCGCCGACAAACACGGTCACTGGGGTATCCCGATCCACAATCTCCAGCATTCCGTGAAAAAACTCAGCGGCATGGATGCTCTTGGTGCGAATCCAGTGCTGCTCTTCCCAATAACACATGGCGTAGGAATAGGTGGAGCCATACTGGTTGCCTGCGCCTACAAAGTAGTGAAGTTTGTCATCATGGTGCTTTTGGGCAAACTGTGCGCCAAAGGCATCCGCCGTCTTCTCCACCTCCACTAGGTCGCGGGCCAGGTGGGCGTCCAGTTGCGCATAGTAGTCATCATACTCAGGGAATTCCCCGCGATTGTACATAAATCGGTCGGCTACCATGAAGAATTTCAGTTGCTCATTGGCCGGATAGGAAATTGTCCAATCTGTCATGTGGGCTAGTTCCGCCGTCTCCACATCAATGAAGCCTAGCACTTTGGCCCCGGCCGCCTTGGCGGCCTTGACACCCTCCACCATCTCTTCCGTGTTGCCGGTGACCGAGGAGATAATCACAATGGTACCTTCGCCCACCCGGCGGCTGCCTGTGGTTAGATATTCCGCCGCGTTCTCCACAAAGAGTTCCAGAGAGGAACGCTCCTTCATATGGGTTTCCGCCTGTAGGCAGGAGGCCCATGTACCGCCAATGCCAAGCCAGCACAGGTTCCGGAACCCCTCGCCGCAGATCCCGTCTACGATCTTCTCGATCCGAGGACGGAGGGCCAGTGCACCCTGGACGCTGGCAAGCTGTTTTTCCTCGTCGAACTTCAACATAGTAATATCCTCCTAATACATCAATTCTAATGAGGTATGTGCCGACGGGTCAGTTTTGACCGGCCAGGGCCATCCACCGGGCGAACTCCTCGTCTGTAGCCAGTACGGTATGGGTGGATGAGACACTGTGGTAGGTGCCGGTGGTATAATCAATACCCGATGTTTTGTAGTCGTAGTTCAGGGCTACCCGCCGCTTCTCTACCTTGGGGTTAGCGTGGGGAATGGCGGACAGCAGACTTTTTGTATAGGGGTGCAGGGGGCAGTCAAAAATATCCTGAGTGGTACCCGCCTCCACTAGATGTCCCAAGTGGAGCACTCCGATGCGACTAGAGATGTACTTGACCATAGATAGGTCATGCGCGATAAAGAGATAGGCTGCGCCCAGTTCCTTTTGGAGGTCCTTCATCAGGTTGACCACCTGCGCCTGAATGCTCACATCGAGGGCAGAGATGGGTTCGTCGGCGATGACCAGCTTAGGCTCCATCACCAGCGCCCGGGCAATGCCGATGCGCTGCCGTTGGCCGCCGGAAAACTGGTGAGGATAGCGGTTTGCGTGCTCACGATCCAGACCCATCTTCTCCATAATGCGGTAGATTTTTTCTTGCCGTTCCTCACGGTTGCTGTACAGATGGTGGATATCAAGTCCCTGGCCAATGATATCACTCACCTTTTTCCGGGGATTGAGGCAGGCCATGGGATCCTGAAAAATCATCTGCATCCGGGTGCGAAGGTGGCACAGCTCTTTCTTCCCCAGCTTACCGGACAGGTCGGTGCCCTCAAAGGTAATCCGGCCCGCGGTGGGCTCATACAGACGGATAATAGACCGGCCGATGGTGGATTTCCCTGATCCAGATTCTCCCACCAGGCCATAGGTCTCCCCCTCGTCAATGTAGAAAGACACTCCGTCAACAGCCTTGACGGTAAATTTTTTGCTGACCTTGAAATACTGCTTCAGCCCCTCAACTTCAAGAAGATGCTCACTCACAGCCGTCACCCGCTCCCTTCATGGTATTGATTCGCTGCCGGAGGCTGTCCGGCATTTCCACTTTCGGCGCACGCTTATCCAACAGCCAGGTGGCAGCATAGTGGGTCTGGCTGATTTGGAAGGTGGGGGGCTCAACCTTGAAGTCGGCCTCCAGGGCAAACTGGTTGCGGGGAGCAAAGGGATCCCCCGCCGGCAGGTTCACCATGTTGGGCGGGGAACCCGGAATGGTGTACAACCGCTGGCTGCTGTCGGACGAGATATCCGGCATGCTGGAGAGCAGGCCCCAGGTATAGGGGTGGCGGGGATCATAGAAAATGTCCTCCACCGTTCCCTTCTCCACGATACGTCCAGCATACATCACCGCTACATAGTCGGCTACCTTGGCTACCACGCCTAAATCATGGGTAATATAGATGACCGAGATGCCAATACGCTGCTGGATATCCTTGATAAGCTCCAGAATTTTGGCCTGGATGGTTACGTCCAGGGCGGTGGTGGGCTCATCACAGATAAGGATATCCGGGTTGCAGGATAGGGCGATAGCAATGACCACCCGCTGGCGCATACCGCCGGAGAGCTGATGGGGATAGTTCTTCATCCGTTTCTCAGGCTCTGTGATTCCAACCATTTCCAACAACTCCACCGCCCTGGCTCGGGCCGCCCGCTTGGTCAGATGCAGGTGGTGAATCATCCCCTCCGTCAGCTGTGTGCCTATGTTCATGGTGGGGTCAAGTGAGGTCATGGGGTCCTGGAATACCATAGCGATATGAGTGCCGTTGATGTGCTGGCGCATCTCCTTGCGGGAGAGTTTGAGCAGTTCCTTCTGCTCCTTTGTGCCCCCATGGGACTCATACTCGTAGAGGATGGAACCGGCGTCGATGCTCTGGTTGGAACTGGTAATCCCCATAACCGCCTTCACCGTTACACTCTTGCCCGAACCCGACTCCCCTACAATCGCCAAGGTCTCCCCCTTGTAGAGATCCAGGTCCACCCCCCGTACAGCGTTGACCGTTCCGTTGCTGGTGCGGAAAGAGACCGTCAGATCCCGGATGGTCAGGCTTTTTTCTCTCATGGCTCACATCTCCTTCATCTTGGGATCAAAGGCGTCCCGCAGTCCATCCGCCATCAGGTTGAAACTAAGCATCAGCAGGGCCAGCACCACCACCGGGCAGGTCACCATGAAGGGATACATGGTCATGGATTTAAAGCCGTCGCTGATCAGGGAGCCAAGGCTGGCCAGCGGCGCGGGGATACCCAGGCCGATGAAGGCCAGGAAGGCCTCGGTAAAGATGGCGTTGGGAATCGTCATCATACACATGACGATGATCTGGCCGAAGATATTGGGCAGCACCTCTTGAAAGATAATGGAGAAAGTAGACTCGCCCAGGGTGCGGGAGGCCAGCACAAACTCTTGCTCTTTCAGGCGAAGAGTCTGTGCACGGGCCACCCGGCTCATGCCAATCCACTCGGTGATCATCAGGGCTACCGTGATGCTGGTTAGGCCAGGCTTGAGCACCACAATCAGCAGAGTGACGATAACCGTCGTTGGGATGGTAGACAGAATTTCCACAATGCGTTGGAGGAAGAAGTCCACCTTTCCGCCAAAGTAACCGGAGATCAGCCCGTAGCTCATGCCCACTATGGTATCGATCAGGATGGCCAGCAGCGCCACATAAAGCGATACCCGGGTACCGGTCCAGGTGCGGGCAAACAGGTCGCGGCCCAAGGTGTCGGTACCAAAGATATGCGTTACGTCCTGGATTCCCTTCTCCGCGTACACGTCGGTGCGGACGGGCTGGCCGTTGACATACTCGGTGCGGACCCCCGACCAGAAGGGGATAAACTCCAGTCCCGCCACATGGGGCGGCAGATTGCGCTGAGTCATATCCTGGGTGCGGTAGTCGTAGCCGCTGATGGCGGGACCGACGATGGCCATGACAATGATGACGACGATCATTACCAAGCCGAAAATCGCGCCCTTGTTCTTAATGAAGCGGGTTACTGCGTCCCGCCAAAAACTCTGGGCATTGTAAGCGTGATCCACGCCCAGGTCGTGCCGGTTGGCCAGGACGAAATCCTTCTGCTCAACCGGCGGGGAAGTTTGCTTGTTGTTGGTCATGCTCAACCCTCCTTCTTTGCCAGCCGGATCCGGGGATCTATGATTCCATAGAGAATATCCACCACCAGCATGACGCCGATGAACATGATGCTGTATACAAACACTACCGCCAGCACTACGTTATAGTCATTAAACTGGATGGCAGAGACTAGCAGACTGCCAATGCCTGGGATGGCAAAGATCTGCTCCACCACCAGGCTGCCGGTCATCAATTCCACCGTCAGGGGGGCTAGCACGGTGATAATGGGGATCAGGGCGTTGCGCAGGCCATGGACACCCAGCAGCCGCCAGACCGGGATACCCTTGGAATCGGCCAGCAGCATATAATCGCTGCCCATAACCTCCACCATTTCTGTGCGGGCAAAGCGGGCCACGGTGGCCATAGAGAACATACACAGGGAGATGGTGGGCATAATGGTGGACCGCCCCGGGTCAGCTGTACTGTAAATCAGCGGCAGCCACCCCAACCAGTAGCCTATCAAGTAGCTCATGGCCATGGCGAACACATAGGATGGGAAAGATACGCCGATAACCGATACCACGGTAGCCGCCGTGTCCAGTGGTGAGTTTCGTTTGAGTGCCGCCAATATACCCATAATCAGTCCAATCACAGTGCCTAGCAACACCGCCTGGACACCGATGCGGATCGAGACCGGAATCCTGGTTTTTAACAGCTCAGAGACCGGCATATTCTTCTGGAAAACGTAAGACACACCGAAATCGCCGCTGAGCATAGCCTTGACGTAATTGCCGAACTGGACGGGCACAGGCTTGTCCAGACCATATTTGGCCTCTAGATTAGCACGCTGCACATCCGTAATCTTTTCATCATTGAAAGGGCTGCCCGGCATGGCGTGTAGCATTGTAAACAGCAGGCCAAGAATGATAAAAACCGTGATTACGGACATGAGTACGCGCTTTGCAACATACCTCAGCATAAAACCTCACATTCCTTCCAATGCAGCAGCCGGCACAGGGGGGCGCCGGGCCCAGAATAGAAGAAGCGGCCGCGGTGGAGTAACCGCAGCCGCTTTCGGTACGCAGGGTTAGAAGTTTATGTCAACATCCTTGTAGATGGTACCCACGCCCACCGGGAAGAAGGACAGGCCGGTAACACCAGGACGTACCATGGCGGCAGTACCCTTCTGGTAGACGGGCATAATCACGGCATGCTCCATCACCAGTTTCTCTGCCTGCTTCAGGGCCTCCCAGCGGGCCTCGGGATCGGTGGCCAGGACGCCGTTGGCGTCCGCGATGAGCTTGTCATATTCAGCGTTGCTCCACTCACCGTAGTTATAAGTGGAGCCGGTTGTCCACATGTCCAGATAGGTCATGGGATCCGCATAGTCGGGGCCCCAGCGGGTCAGACCCAGCTGGTACTCACGGTTCTGCATCAGCTCAGTGCGGCTCTTCTTGGGCTGAGACTTCATAGTGATGTGCACGCCGGGCAAAGTGGTCTCGATCTCGCTCTGGAGGAACTGAGCGATGGTGGGAGTAGAATCGGAGTCCTCATACAGCAGCTCGATAGTTACCTCGTCCACGCCCAGTTCAGCCTTGGCAGCCTCCCAGTATTCCAGGGCCTTGGCCTTGTCAGTCTCCAGGTAGGTGCCGGCGGTCTCCCGAAAGTCCTTGCCGTCCGGCCCAATGGCCAGCTTGTAGGGGATGGCGAAATTTGCGGGAACGGAACCGTCCTTCAGCAGCTCGTTGCAGATTATATCCTTGTCATAGCTCAAAGCGATAGCCTTGCGCAGGTTCTCATTCTCCAGTCCGCAAGAATATTCCGCACTCTTAGGGTTCAGGTTGGGAGAGAGGTACCACAGATAGCCCTCCTCAATGCGGGTGAAGCCCTCCATGCTCTCATACTTAGATATCTGTTCACCGGAGAGGCGCACATAGTCCAGATCGCCGCTCTCATAAGCCAGCATGGTCTGCTGGGGGTCCTTGATGATCTGGAAGTCAATCTGGTCCAGTTTAACGGAGTCGGCATCATAGTAGGTGGGGTTCTTCTTCAACTGGTAGGTGTTTCCGCCAACCTCCCAGGCGGACATGTAGAAGGGGCCGCAGCAGAGTAGATTGTCTGCTCCCAGGGCGTACTGGTCGCCCTTTTCGGTTGCAAAAGCCTCGTTGATGGGGCAGAAGCTGGGAAAGGTCATCAGATTCAGGAAGTAGGTGACCGGGCGGTCCAATTCCACCACCAGTGTCTTGTCGTCAGCGGCAGACACGCCCAGCTGGTCGGTGGGCAGCTCGCCGGAGATAATGGGAGTGGCGTTCTTTACTGCGGCCACTTCCATCATAAAGCTATACTCGGAGGCATTGGCTGGATCCACCAGCCGGCGCCAAGCATATACGAAGTCATTGGCGGTGACAGGCTCACCATTCATCCAGTTGGCCTCTGCCCGGATGTGAAAAGTATAAACGGTGCCGTCCTCGTTCATCTCGTAGGTCTCACACAGGGCATTGGTGGGCGTGCCGTCAGGTGCAGTTATAAACAGCGGTTCGATGATGGCGGAGATAATTTCCAGACAGTCGGCCTCAGTGGCAATGGTGGAGTCCATGTCGAACAGTTCGGCCATGCGGCCTACCCGCAGGACCTTACCCTCACTGCCATCGCTGGTGACTGGCGCCGAACTGCCGTCACCGGAGGGTTGCTGTCCGGCGGGCACGCCGCAACCAGCCAGCAGACACACCGCCAGCAGGGCGGGAAGGAGCCGTTTGAGTGCTTTCATTGTGATCTCTCCTTTTCTCTTATTTCTTTCCGAACGCCTGTACCGATATGAGCCTGCCCCAAGCTCTCCCGGTACAACATCATTCGTAGCTGCTTGAATTATATCACATATATATATGTTGTCAACAATTTTAAACCGCTTTTATAAAAATACTCCATGCAAGCGAATCTTGAAATTGTACTATATACATAAATAGCAATTGATTTAATGGCAATACAGAGGTGGCATTGCCGAAAAGTAATGTTTCAAGGGCGGGTTCTCCGCTCTCTGATGAGATTTTCTGTTGACGCTGACACAAAAATCTGATATGATAGCATAAATTGGTATGAAATATTAAATACACTCTGTGAGGTGAACCGGCTTATGCCAGACAAAGTATCGCTTGACCGATACGCCGTTATGGGTGTGTCCTACCTGCAGTATAGCTTCTCCGCCTTTCTGGACTCCATGGCAGCCTGTGGATTCCGGCATTTGGATTTTTGGGGCGGCGCTCCCCACTATTGCCGGCTGGACTGGCCCAACCAGCTTGCGGCGGAGCATCAGTTGGCCCGGCTGCGGAAGGAGATTGAAGCCCGCGGCATGGATGTGGTGATGTATACCCCGGAGACGCTGTCCTATCCTTTCTCCCTGGCCAGCCCGGAGAAGCCGATCCGCAAACGGACGGAGGCATATTTTGCCGCCGCCTGTCAGGACGCCCTGGCATTGGGAGTCAACCGTCTCTTCCTCACCAGCGGTTCTGCCCCCCGTGACCTGTCCCGTGCGGACAGCTGGTGCCGTATGCTGGAGAGTGTGGCCCGCATCGCCGAGACCGCCCGCTCCATGGGGGTAAGCCTGGTAGTGGAGGCCCTTCAACCCTATGAATCCAACCTGCTCAACAGCCTGTCCGACATGGAACAGTTGCTGGCGGAAGTCGACTCTCCTGCCCTCCAGGTATGCCTGGATGTGGTGGCCATGGCTACGGCGGGTGAGACCATGGAGGATTGGCTGGACCGGCTTGGAAGGCAGATCTGCTGGGTTCATTTCGCTGACAGTAACCACCAGGTACCCGGAGAGGGGAGCCTGCCTTTGAACCACTGGTTGACGCTACTGCACCAACGGAATTATCAGGCTTACATTGACCTGGAGATCAATGATTCCATGTACTGGGAAAACCCCCACGCCGCTATGCTCCGAACGGCGGCATGGCTCAAGGGGATACCCGGTAGGCAGGAGGAAAATCTATGAGGGCATTGATGATCGGAGATGCCTGTATCGACCACTACCCCCGGCTTGGGCGCAGTTATCCCACAGGCAACGTGGTGGATACCGGGGTGCATCTTCGGAGGCTCGGCTGGGAAGTACTCCTGGTCTCTGCCGTGGGAGACGACGCTTGGGGAGTGCAGCTACGGCAGGCCATGATCCGGGAGGGGCTGGATGTTGCCCGACTGCACACTCTGCCTGGGAAAACCGCGGTCACTGAGATGGATCTGGTTGGTCGGGAGCGGGTTCACGGGGAGTACCGCGAGGGGGTTCTGGCGGAGCTGTCGTTTTCCCCAGAGGATATACAAGCTGCCGCTGGCTGCGCGCTGGTACACACCGCGTTCTGGGGCAAGGCAGAGGGCGTGCTGGCCGGACTGAAAGCCGGCGGGGCCCTGCTCAGCTTTGACTTTGCCACAGGATGGGACAGTACTCTGGCAAGCCAAGTCATCCCGCAAGTGGACGTGGGCTTTTTCTCGCTGGAGGCTGACGGCCCCGAAACCCGCGCTTTCATTCAAAGCTGCGTCCGGCGGGGCATGGCCCTGGCGGTGGCTACCTTTGGAGACAAGGGCAGCCTGGCTTGGGATGGAAGGAAGTGGTACCGCCAGGAGGCGTATCCTGCCCAGATAGTTAACACCGTGGGCGCCGGAGACAGCTTTATCGCCGGCTTCCTGAACGGCTGCCTGCGGCAACTGGGTGTCCAGGCTTCCCTGGCATTGGGCGCCCAGCTGGCCGCCCAGGTGGTTTCGGTGTTTGAGCCCTGGGATTATCGACAGAAGGAGGAGACGGCCAAATGAAGCTAGGGCTATTTACCTCCGGCTATCAGCGCAATTCCATTGAGGATATGTTTGCCGACGCCAAACGCTTTGGGTATGACTATATTGAACTGTGGGGAGGCCGCCCCCACGCATTTCCTCCGGATCTTAAACGCTTCGGGGTCCAGGAGCTGCGGCGGCTCATGGACCGGTATGATATGCCGGTTCCCATTTTTACCCCGGAGACCAACGCATACCCCTACAATTTTATGCTGGGCAACGAGGCCCAACGGAAGGACTCTGTGGACTACATCTGCCTGTGCATGGATATGGCTGTCCAGTTAGGATGCCAAGCTACGCTAATCTCCGCCGCCCATGCTGGCTACCGTGTCGACCAGGCTGAAATTTGGGATCGTTTGCTGCGCTCCCTGGCACAGCTGACCAGCTATGCGGAAAAACTGGGGCACAAACTGATTCTGGAACCCCTTACCCCTTATGAGAGCAATGTGGTCACCACAGTCAATGACCTGCAGCGTGTTTTTGAGGCTCTTCCTTCCCCTGCCTTGGTGGGAATGTGCGACGTGGTGCCCCCCTTTGTTCAGCATGAGAGCATCCTGGATTATTTTGACAAGCTAGGGAGTAAGCTGTACCACATGCACATTGTAGACAGCTATGACAACAGTGACACCCATCTAATTCCCGGGGAGGGAAGCCTTCCCCTGCCGGAGTTAATGGCGGAGCTGCGGGAGCGAGGCTACCAGGGCACAGCCACCATTGAACTGGTGACCAATTATCTCAACGAACCCAGACTCTATGCCAGACGGGCCATCCAACGGCTGCGAACTATGGAAGAGGAGTACTGATATGCGAGTCGATATCCATGTTCACCCCACCTTTTATGAGAGCATCAATCGGGATCCTGCCCGGGAGGAAATACGGCACCGGGTGGTGGACATCCATAAAAATGGACTGGCTCCTCTGGAGCACATCCGGAACCAAATGTCCTGCGCCCGGCTGGACCGCCTCACCCTGCTGGCCCAGGTCTATCCGGCCGATAGCGGCGGGGCCTTGGTATCTAACGATGAAGTAGCTGCCTTGGTACGCCAGAGTCCGGACCTCTTTTTCGGGCTTGGTTCGGTGGATCCCCTGGACCCTGGAGCGTCGGAAGAGGCCGAGCGGGCCTTGGGGGAACTGGGGCTGCTTGGTCTGGCCCTCTATCCGGCAGCCGGAAAGTTCCGCCTGAATGACCCCCGGCTGGAACCCATCTGGTCCATCTGCCGCCGGTATGATCGTCCAGTGCTCCTCCACTTAGGCATGACATGGGAACCGGGACAGTATCTGTGCTGGGGCAACCCGTTATCGGTAGAGCCTCTGGCTATGGTCCACCCAGACTTGCGCATCTGCATCACCCGGTTTGGGTGGCCCTGGGTGCGGGAAACGGCAGCCCTGCTGCTCAAATATCCAAACCTGTATGCCGACACCGGAGTGCTCTACTTTGACTGCGCCAGGGAATTTTACCAACAGACCTTTACCCGGGATATCCCTGTCACCTGGCTGGACCGCTCCCTGCGCCACCAGGTACTCTTTGGATCGGACAACCCTCGGTTTGAGCAGATCCGCATGGCAACCGCCATGGAGGCACTGGGTCTGCGGGAGAATACGCTGGAGCTGATCATGGGGGACAACGCTCTGGAATTTTTGGGACTACGGGAGGTGCATCGGGATTGATTTATCAAAAAGAGCTTTTCCTCCGGACAGAGAGGTACCAGGAATACGTGAAGATCACCGGCCAGGTAGAGCAGATTGTGGTAGAAAGTGGTATCCGGGATGGGCTGGTCACTGTGCTGTCCAAGCACACCACCGCTGGGATCACCGTCAACGAGGGTCTGGAATGTCTGGAAAGCGATATTGAGACTTTCCTTGGCCGTCTGGTGCCGGAGGACGGGGACTACAGTCATGCCCGGATGCTGCGGAGCTACGGCTCCACTGCCGGAAATCCCACCGGTCACTTGCGCGCTTTGCTCACCGGCAACCACTGCCATTTCAGCCTCAGCGGTAGGCGGCTGATCCGAGGGAACGCCCAGGAGATCTATTTCTGTGAATTTGACGGCCCGGCAGTCCGAGATATCCTGGTGATGGTCCAGGGGGAGTAAGCTTGCCGCACGCTTTGGGAGGAGGAAAACGCTGCCGTGTCCCGTAGTTTTATCAACGGAAGTGTTACCAGGCAGCTTTTGCTGTTTGCCCTACCTATGATGGGAGCCCAGTTGCTTCAAGTTACCTATTCCATGGTGGACGCCATGGTGGTGGGGAACTTTGTGAGTTCCAACGCGCTGGGCGCGGTAAGCATCCCGGGCCCAGTGCTGTGGATCGCCTCATCCATTGCCGCTGGCATGGGAGCCGGCACCAATATCATCATTGCCCAATTCTTTGGAGCTGACCGCCAGGAAGACATCCGGGCGGCGGCCAGCACCGGCACCTTCTTCTGTATCTTGCTGGGGCTGGCCGTCAGCGCTCTGTGCATCCTGACTGCCCGCCCGCTCCTCACCGGACTGCTCCAGACCCCTGTGGAAATGTACCGGGACGCCTATGTTTACCTGGTGATCTACAGCGCCGGTTTTCTGTTCCAGATCCTCTATCAGATGTTCTATGGCATCTCCCGCGCCTTGGGGGACTCCAAGGCCGCCCTGGCGTTCCTGCTGATTGCGGCTGTGCTCAATCTGGTGCTGGATCTGGTGTTGGTGGCCGGCGCGGGCATGGGCACCAAAGGAGCTGCCATTGCTTCTGTGGCGTCCCAGGCCGGGTCTGCGGTGGCTGCCCTGGGATATCTACTCTACCGCTATCCCCAGTTGCGGACTGCCCTGCTCCGCCCCCGGTTTCATACCCAGCAGATGGCTCTCATTTTCCGGCTGAGCATTCCGGTAACGGTTCGTATGGCTGTCCAGGCGGCGGGCTTCCTACTGCTTCAACGGCTGGTTAATTCCTTTGGCCCCGCCAGCATTGAGGGGTTTGCAGTTATGGGCAAGACAGAAGAGCTGATGCATATTCCCGTTCTGTGCATGTCGACGGCTCTGTCTTCCTTTGTGGGCCAAAATATGGGAGCCGGCCTGGCAGATCGGGCCGAGTGCGGCATTTACAGCACCTTGCGGCTCACCCTGGCGGCAGAGGCGGTGCTGGGGACGTTGATGTTTCTCTTTGACACCAGGATTCTCAGTCTCTATAACATCACTGGGGAAGCCCTGCTGCGGGGCAGTGAGCATCTGGACCTCATGTGCCTGATGCTGCCAGTGTTTACCGTTCAGGAAATCATCAATGGCGCCCTTCAGGGTGCGGGGGATGTGCGCGCCCCAATCATCTCCAGCTTCACCGACCTGATCCTCCGGTTGAGTGGCACCTGGCTGCTCTCCCTGACGCCGGTAGATTTCCGCTCCATCTATCTGAGCACTCCGCCGGCCTGGATCATTGCCTGCGCCATTTCGGTGACGCGTTTCCGGCGGGGCGCGTGGAAAAACACCCAGCTCATTGTCTCTTCATCCTCCCAAGGCTGAAAAGTCAAAACCTCCGGCTAAGCCGGAGGCTTGAGTAGGCCCTATAAGGGTCTGCTACCGGCAGGCGTCTCAAGACGCACCGAAACTTTTTTCTTCTGCATCACTTGCTCCGCCGCTATTGAAATAGCATGCTTGGTTCTATCAGGAAATTACTCAAATCGCAAGGTTGCTATTTGTCAACTCGCTTCGCTCGTTTCTTGCAGCTAAATCTTTTTTATTTTCACCAGCAGAGCTGGCGGTTCTATTCGCTAAAGCTATACCAAATGAACACAACCACCAACGAAGCTGGTGGTTGTCACTATGCGGGCATAGCCCTTTGTTCTTTGCGGACGCGTGCAACGCGTAATACGGTCTGCCAGCTGTGTGAGGACTGTTACTTGCCGCCCGTAAACGGGCTGCTAGATGGGATTCTCAGTTGCTCGCCCATCTCGTCCTCTTTTAGCTGGTTCCTCACATACTCGGCAATTCGGCTCTCGTTTTTCCCTACTGTATCCACATAGTACCCTCTGCACCAAAATTCTCGGCTCCGGTACTTGTATTTCAACTCGCCGATTTGCTCATACAGCATTGTGCTGCTCTTCCCTTTTAGGTACCCCATAAAATGCGATACTGACAGTTTTGGTGGTATTTCTATGAACAGATGTATGTGGTTGGGGCACGCTTCCGCTTCTATGATTTTTACCCCTTTCCACTCACACAACTGCCGCAGTATTTCCCTATGGCTGCTTTCTTTTCCCGATAAAACACCTTCCTCCGGTACTTTGGGGCAAATACGATATGATATTTGCAATTCCACCGGGTATGGGATAAACTATTGATGTCATTCAGTCCCATCTGGATGTCCTCCCTTTGCTATCTTTTGTGCAGTTGGCAGACCGCACTCCTATTATAGCAAAGGGAGTTTTTTATCTTTTTCATCGCCTTAGGCTTTTTGAAACCACTCGCCTAGCGAGTGGTTTTCTTTATACAACAAGGCGGCGGACACAGATTGTGTCCGCCGCCTTGTGAATTTTAGTCTGAATAATAATGCACCCGGAATGTACATCGATCCGCCCTGGTATAAGTGCGGGCATACTCCACGATGCGGTCCGCTTGGTCCCGACTGATTCCCTGGAACTTCAATACCGCCAGGCTGCTGTCCAGGTCCAGCAAGCGGGCATCGCCCGGGTTCAGCCAGCTCATCTCCAAAGACTGCTCTACCCGGGTGATCCGGATGTTATAGAGCTGATAGACGTCATACAGGGAGAACAGTTTCAGGTCTACCTGTGGTATGGTGTGGATAATGGACCGTGGGATGTAGACCTCCTCCAGAGAATAAGGCTCTTCATCGCTGTAGCACACCCGCTTGATGTAGAAGAGCTCCTCTTCTGGGGTGATGTCCAGCAGTT
This sequence comes from Flavonifractor sp. HCP28S3_F3, assembly GCF_052065355.1. Classification (NCBI taxonomy): domain Bacteria; kingdom Bacillati; phylum Bacillota; class Clostridia; order Eubacteriales; family Oscillospiraceae; genus Flavonifractor; species Flavonifractor sp. HCP28S3_F3. The sequence continues at coordinate 368,407 of NZ_JBQHUF010000001.1, read as the reverse complement.
GGGCATAATAGGGACCCGCTGGGCGAAGGGCCTTGGTGAGCAGTTTAGTGGAGGGTGTGCGGTTCAGATTCTGCATGGTTTGCTTGAATCCCCCCACTGTTTCCAGATCCCGCTCATCTTTTTCGCTCGCCACAAAGACACCCTTACCCTGAATTGGCTTGAGCAGGCCTTCATACACTAAGGCAGAGATAGCCGAGCGCACCGAAAGACGGTGGATGCCATACTGCTCAGCCAGGGCGTTTTCAGAAGGGATCTTAGTACCCGGAGGGTAGTCCCCATTTTCAATTTTATTGCGGATCACTTCCCGCAGCTGGAGGTACAGAGGAGATTGGTAACTGAGCTTTTTCTCCTCCATGGCGTCCTCTCCTTTCTTTTCTCGTGGAATCACCACGCGCCTTGATAGGACAGTGTTACCGAAGCGTTGGCCGCGCCGGCCTGCATGGCTTCCGGGATGGACCCCCCGCCATGTAGGGCGGAGAGGAAACCAGCGATATAGGAGTCTCCGGCCCCCATGGTATCCACCACCTTCACTGGGACGATACCGCCCTGGTAAAATCGCTGACCATCGTAAGCCAAACTGCCCTGGTCGCCCAAGGTAGCCACAACCAGTTCCGGGCCCTTGGCGTGGACTTGTCGCAGAAAATCACGCAGGCCGGGGCTATCCTCCTCCCGAGCAAAAAAGGCGTAGTTGGTGTAGGGCAGAGCTGCCTCCAGTACTGGTCCGTTCTGGGCTGTGGCAAAGTCAAAGGAGATGAGCAAACCACGCCGGCGCAATCGGGGCAGCTCATTCTCCAGCCCGCCCCATAGGGCGGTGTGCATCAGGTCAAAGCCCGCCAAAAAGTCAACATCTGTTTCACTCAGGCAGAAGTCGGCCAGCACGCCCTCATCGTAGTCTCCCAAGATGCGCTCCCCGTTTCGAAGTTCCACCATGGTTACCGCCGTTTTGCCCGGCAGCGTGTGCACATGGGACACGTCTACCCCCTTGTCCGCTATGGCCTGGCGCATCAGACTGCCATATTCGTCCGTACCCACAGCCCCGATATAAGCCGCAGTTCCGCCCAGCCGAACGTTATACACCGCTACATTCACCGGGTTACCGCCAGGAAAGGCCTGACCCGAAGCGGTATATACATCCATACAATTGTCCCCGGCTGTTGCAAGCCTCATTCTGATTCCCTCCGTTCCAATATGCTGGTCATCACCAGTTTGTCCGCGCGGGCAACCGCGCGGCAATACTCCAGCAGCGTCCCGTCCTGGTCTCTGCTCTGGCTCACACTGCGGAACAAAGGACCGTCCGGCTCAATACCCAGCAGTTGCGCCTCTCCTTCCGTGGCCCTGGTAATGGAAATCTTCTCCTCCCCCTCCACCGGCTTGCTGCCGTAGTGTCGGACAAAGAGGTCAAACAGAGATTCCCTGGCCAAATCAAAGCGGTCAATATCCGGATAGCGGTCCACCAGGAAACAAGATGTCTCGATCATAATGGGCGTTCCGTCAACGCAGCGCAACCGCGTCAGCTGCCACAACGGTGTGCCCAGCACCACCCGAAACAGCCGGGAAAACTGCTTGTCGCACTCAATTCGTCCCAAGGAGAGCACCCGGCTCTCCAGTGTCATGCCCTGCTCCTGGGCGGTCTCTGTCAGGGATTTCAGGTCCTGCAAATTTCGGTTAAACTTGGGGCCGGCCACAAAGATTCCAGAGCCGGGCCGGATCTCTAATAAGCCATCCCGCTCCAACTGTGCGATGGCTGAGCGTAATGTACTGCGGTTGAGATCCCACATCTCGCACATCTCCCGCTCCGCCGGAAGCCTGTCCCCGGAGCTCAGCTTCTGTTGGACCAGGTAGGCGGAAATGGCCTCAAAAGCAACCTCCCTTGGCCGGATATGATACCGCTGCGCCATAATGCGCCTCCTTCTTTGCGCTGTATATTTCTATACGAGTAGTATACCATGTTGGACCGGTTAATACAATAGAAATCCAAAATTAACCCGACCGCTACATGCTGGTGCGGCAGTTCAGGCCGCTTTACCGCCCTGACGCAGCCTGATGTATCTGCCGTTTCCCCTGCCTCGATGCGCAAAGCAGGCGGTGAAGGATGTTGGCATGAACAGGTAGAAGGATTATTCCAATTCGGACAAAGCGTATCTGCGAAAGAAACGCACGGAGAGAGGCGCCAACGAGAAAAAGCTCAAGGCGTACCTGCACCCACTTTTGAGCCAGAGATTTCCCCTATAAGCGCAAAACGTAGGCAAATAAGCAGGCCAAATTTGATTCCGATGTGACGATCGTCAGTCCGTCGGAGCTGTTTAAAGCATTGCGCTGACACCCCGCTTTCGACATCTGATTCTATCAGATAGAAAATAGAGCCGCAATCCCTATTGGATAGATTGCAGCGGGGCTGCATAAATTGGGCTACACTGATACCGGGAAGAAACTTAGAGTAAGTTAGAATCTATTTTAACTGACCGGGAAGATGAGGTCTGTTGTTTTCGGAACATTTTGTTTCCGTCTGGTGGTCCATGTTCTCCGGCGCTCTTCTGTGTCCATTGTTTCCGTATACCCTTTCCCAGTGTGGGGCAATCTAAAATATAACAGAGTATTACCTCTGAACCCCAAGAAGTCCTGCCTAAAGAATGTCAGGGTGTTTCAGTTACACTCTGGTTAGGTATGGCTGCTGGAGGCACTTTATACCCCACTGGAAGTCCACCTGCCCAATCATGCTACCATATCCTTAGGGACGGTGTTCCGTTCCGTGATTTGGGCGCAAATTATTTCGATGGGTTCCACCGGGAGCACAAGATTCGGAGCTATCTAAAACGTCTGCAAGCCTTGGGCTGGGAGCCAGGATCTCCACCCGCTGCCGTCTAAAATACTCAAAAATCATCGCCCGGCATGGACATCCGTAGCGGGTAGCTTTGTTGTGCCCTGATGGAGATCGTTTTTCATAATAAAGAAAGTCAGGTCCACCCCAAGCATATTGCTGGCACTAAGCTACTCACATTAGGAAATCTTGCAATTATTTCTCAAGCACTAAATGCGTTATACGAGATAGTGATTGGACTACAAAAAAGTCTGGAAAAGATACAAATAAGCCAGGGCTTGACGCCTGCGCCAAGAGGGACTGGTTATCTTAAATGCTATTTTATTGGAAGACGAATGGACAGAGGAAAAATTGATGCCAGAGCTAAGTGGCTGCATAAGATAGCAGAAACTCTTTGGAATATTCAACCCTAAAACAAAACATAGCGTCAAGGAATGGTAATATTCTCCCTTGGAGCTATGCTTGTTTTTTACCCAACTCTTTCGAACGGTATCACCTTGCACCGGCTCTCCTCCGGCGGATCGGGAGGCTCGGGTTCCAGCTTGGCTGTGGCCGTCTCCATGAAGTCACCGATTTTCTCCGCCGCACCTCTCTGCATATCGTTGGTGATGTGCGTATAGGTGTCCAGGGTAAACCCGGCGCTGTAGTGGCCCAGCATGCTGGACAGGGTCTTTACATCCACGCCGCTGGAGAGGGCCATAGTAGCGAAAGTATGGCGCAGATCGTGGAAGCGAACACGCTCCTCGATGCCGGCCTCCGCCAGCAGTTTCCGGTTGATCCTGGACACCGCGTCCGGGCTCCAGTAGCCGCCGGTGCGGGGCGATGGGAACAGGATGGGGTTGTCCGGATGCTGTTCATGCTCCTTCACCAGCATATCTACCGCCTGCTGGGACAGCGCCACCCTGCGGACGGAGTTCTTGGTTTTCGGCTCCGTCACCACCAACTCCCCGTCAATGCGGGTGACCTGCTTGCTCACCGAGAGAATGCGGTCCTTCACATTCAGGTCGTCCCACCGGAGGGCCAGCAGTTCCCCACGCCGCAGGCCGCTGGACAGTTCCAGGAAGAACATGGGCAGCACGCCGTACTTCTCCGCCTCGCTGAGATATACCCCCAGCTTCTCCGGCGGGATGATGGCCATCTCCTTTTTCTCCTTGGGCGGGATGCGGCAGTTGTCGCAGGGGTTGTAGGGAATGATCCGCTCCTTGACCGCCTGCTTCAGCGCCGAGGAGAGCACCATGTGAATGCGCCGCACCGTGCTTCCGGACAGGGCCGTGTCGGTCTTTTTCTCGAACCGCTGCACCCGCCCGCGGGTCTTGGAGTCGTTGTACATCTTCTGAATCTGGATGGCGGTGAGCCGTTTGAGTTTCACTCCTCCGATGGCCGGTACGATGTGGTTTTCGATCATGTTCTCATAGGTCTTTGCGGTGTTGGGCCGGATCACCGGCTTGCTGTAGGTTTCAAACCACAGCCGGCACCACTCTGCCACGGTGTAATCCTCGTTGTGGTTCACCGGTATGCCCCGGTTGTCCCGGATGGCCCGGTCCAGCTTCTCCTTGCACTCGGCCCGTGTCTTGGCGGATACGCTTTTCTGAATGGCCCGGCCGGTGGCGGGGTCAATCCCCAGGGTGTATCTGCCCTCCCAGCGGCCGTTGGGCTTTCTGCGGATGCTGCCCTCGCCGTTTGCTCGTTTCTTTGCCATTGATTATCCCTCCTTCGGCAATACAAACAAATACCACAGAATCTTTGAAATAGCCACTAAAATATTTCCGTCTTTTTGGCCGCCTGCTCATCGATCCACGCCATGAACTTGTCACGGGGGACGATGATGCGGCTGCCTAGAGTGATGGTGGGGAAATCCTGCCGGTGGGCCACCTCGTAGGCGTGGGCCAGCCCGATACCCAGCACATCGGCCACATCCTGGACGGTAAGCATCAGGGGCAGTTCGTTGAACGAGCTGTACTTGGAGCGTTTCATTGGATTCCTTTCTACCCTTCTCGCGGAAGGGATTTTATTCTTTGTTTTGCGGCCCATTTCCTGCGCCGCTTACATGGTCATGCCGCCCATGGTTTGCTCCTCTACATGGTCATCCGGCTTATGGCCCAGGGCGATCCGCTTTTCCTGGAGCGCCTGAAGCCGCTTGTGGTCAATGTGCAGCCCGGTGCTGGTGGAATCCTCCGGCACATTGTCCCGGAAGATGTTGCCCATGTGGTGGAGAAGCTGTGTGACGGAGAGCAGTACGCCGAGCGATGGGTGCTGCTCCTGCCGCTCCTGCTGCTCCATCTGGTCCACAACGAACTGCGCGTAGGGGTGGCCCTGTATCGCCGCAGCCTGGAGCCAGCCATAGGCAACCTCCTGGTTCTGTTCCGCTCCCTCCCCCATCAGGTACAGCTTGCCCAGCAGATACTGCGCCCAGGGGTTCTGCGCCTCTGCCGCCTGCCGGAGATACTCCGCCGCCCTGTCCACGTCTTTGTGTACATGCTCACCACTGAGATACTCCTTGCCCAGGGCGTAGGCGGCGTAGTCGTTGCCGTTTTGCGCGGCCGCGTTCAGCCATCGGATGCCATCGCTGGGATCGTGTACATCGGGGTCGTCAGAGAGAAGCAGTTTTCCAATCGCATATTGAGCCTGAGGCAGTTCACGCTCCGCCGCCTGCTCCAACCAGTGTCTGGCCTTCTCTGCATCCGGGATCAGCAGCCCGCCGTCCCGATAGAGTGCGCCGGTGAGAAACTGGGCGTGGACATCCCCCAGTTCTGCCAGCTCCTCCAGTTCCGCGGCCGCCCCGTCTCTCTCCACAAGAGGGAATTCCTTGCTGTTTGCCGTCTCCCACAGCTCCAGGCAGGTCAGGGAGATCCCCGCCTGGCTCAGCCATCCGCCCCTGTCCTCCATCTTTTTATCCTCATAGGTGATTTGGTTTTGCCTGATGTGCTCAGCCTCCTGAATCACCGCGTTCTTAATCGCGCGGAACTCTTTCTGTTCCGAGAGCGGCGGGCGCTGCCGATCCTTCTCAGAGTAAAAGTCATTCACTTTGCACTGCAGCTCCCACCACTTCTGATAGCACCTGTCCACAACAGGCAGGCGCTCCATCCGGTTTACGATCTCATCCACCTGCTGCTTCAATGGTTTCGGGAGATACCCATAAGACTTCTTACCCTTCACTTCGCCAAGTTGCTGGGAAAGATTTTGCATCATCCGCTCCGTCTCAGAATCTCCGCAGACCGACTCACTCATCTGCCGGGACAAGTCCAGCATGGCTTTCCGGGTCTCCCGCACCAGTTCGTCCCGGCTTTCAGACTCCTGGTACAGAATGAGTTCAAATACGCTAAGAGAAAAGCTGCTGTGTACTTCTGCCTTCTTCTCTTTCGCAAAGGTCCGCTGCTCCTCAGTGAGATTGCCGCGTTGTTCATCACAGAGAAACAGCATCACTGCACTTTCATCCATGGTATCATTATGACTTTCATTGTATCGATTGATGATGTACCACTTTGTTTTTACTGTGCGCCGGGCGGCGAGCACAGGCGTATGCTCGATCAGGCTGTTAAGAATTCTCATCAACATAGTTTGCACCTTCCTTTCTCTCCAGCGCATCCATGCGCTGCTTTGCCTTCTGCTGTTCCAATGCCAGGTCAGCCATATGCTTTCCGGGACTGCTCCAGTCTGAATGAGCTCACACTTCCGGAAGGGTTGACTACGCTGGAAAGTTACGCCTTCTCCGGCTGTTCCGGCCTCCGCTCTGTCTCTGTACCTGGTTCTTTGGGCACTCTGAACAATTCTGTTTTCTCCGACTGCTCCGGACTTCAGGAACTGACCTTAGGGGAGGGTCTCTCTGCCATTGGAGCCAACGCCTTTAAAGGATGCACCTCTCTGACCAGTCTCTCCTTCCCAGCCTCCCTCACCTCTCTGGCAGGACAATCTTTCTATAACTGCACTGGACTGTCCCAGCTTAACTATCCCACCGGCTGGAGCAAAACGCTCCCCTACAGCGGCTACAGCTATGCTCAGGAGTACGCAGAACAACACGATATTCCGGTCTCCCATGCGCCCATTCTCCAAGGCAGCCGTGCTCTCTCCGGCACGGTGCTGGATGCAGAGGGGGCAGGTGTGAGCGGGGTCCTGGTTACCGCCTATGACCTCACTGACAGCTGCACGCTGGAGACTGTACAGACCGGATCGGACGGAAGCTGGTCCATTGGCGTGCCCAAGGAGCACAGGATCCAGATCAGCTATTACAGCACGGAATATGCCCTCAGCACCTCCGTGGTCAGGATTGAGGCCGGAACTGAAGCCGAAGTGCTCTCCACCGTCACCGCGTCTCCCCTTTCCGGCTTCGTGGTGGCTGATGAATCGGAGCTGACCTGGAAGGTCCTCAACGGCTCGAACTGTCAAATCACCGGCTACAGCGGCACTGCAGACAAGGTGATCCTGCCTATGACCATTGGCCAGTACACTGTCCAGAGCATTGGGAGCAGGGCTTTCGAGGACAATACCGGTCTAAAGGGCGTAATTCTGCCGCCTTCTGTCACCGAGATTGGCAGCTATGCTTTTTCAGGGTGCACCAGCCTGTCCGAGCTGACCTTGGCTGAAGGCCTACTCTCTATCGGCGCCTATGCTTTTGAGGACTGCACCAGCCTGATCAGCGTATCTCTTCCAAGTAGCCTTACCTCCCTGGCGGGCCGGGCCTTCTACAACTGCACCGGACTGTCTCAGGTGGAGTATCCCACCAGCTGGAGCAAAACGCTCCCTTATGGTAACTATAGCTATACCAGCCCCTTCCAGGGCTGCACCGCCCTCACCTCAGTTACCATTCCGGAGGGAGTTACCCAAATTCCGGACTATGCTTTCCAAAATTGTTCGAGTTTGGTAACCGTTTCTCTGCCTGACTCCCTCACCACCATCGGAGAATACACGTTCGACGGCTGTTCTGGTCTGGCTGAGTTGACTCTGCCCACCGGGCTAAAGTCCATCGATAGTTACGCCTTCCGAGGCTGCTCCGGTCTGACCGAGCTCACACTTCCGGAGGGGTTGGCCACTCTGGAGAGCTACGCCTTCACCAACTGCACTGGACTGAAATCAGTCGCAGTACCCGGTTCTTTGGGCACTCTGAGCAGTTCCGTTTTCTCCGACTGCTCCGGACTTCAAGAGCTAACCTTGGGAGAGGGCCTCTCCACCATCGAAGCTAATGCCTTCAAGTGGTGTACCTCGCTGACCAGCCTCTCCTTCCCCACTTCTCTCACCTCTCTGGCAGGACAGGCTTTCTATAACTGCACGGGACTGTCCCAGCTTAACTATCCAACCGGCTGGAGTAAAACGCTTCCCTACAGCGGCTACAGCTATACCAGCCCCTTCCAAGGCTGCACTTCCCTCACCTCAGTTACCATTCCGGAAGGCGTCACCCAAATCCCGGACTACGCCTTCCAGAACTGCTCCAGCTTGGTTAGTGTCTCTTTGCCTGACACACTGACCAAGATGGGCACCTATGCCTTTAATGGCTGCGCTCAGCTATCAGAGATCCAGTGGTCGGCCGCGCTGACACAGATCCCTGATTATGCCTTCCAGAACTGTACTGACCTGGACACGTTGGAGCTGCCTGAAAACCTGCAGAGCATCGGAAGAAATGCTTTCTCCGGCTGCTCGGGCCTGCGGCAAATCACCTTCAACGATACCTTGGAGGTCATCGGAAACAATGCCTTCCAGAACTGTACCGGTCTTGTGACGCTTGTGTGCAACGATGGACTAAAGACGATCTCCGACTATGCCTTCTCAGGGTGCGGCAATCTGACGACTGTAAACATCCCCAAGTCCGTCTCTGCCTGCGGCTCCAACAGCTTCCAGAATTGTCCCAAAGTCACTCTGTACTGCTACTCTGGTACGGCTGCCCACTATGCGGCGGAAGCGGCTGGCTGGAATTACCTTCTGCTGGACCAGCACGAGCACAGCTTCGAGGAAACTGTGGAGACTGCCGCTACCTGCACCAGAGGCGGATCAGCCCGCTATACCTGTACCCTGTGCGGCTATCAGTACGTCGAGGTGCTGGAGCCACTGGGCCATTCCTACGAGGAAGAAACGGTTCCTCCCACCTGTACCCAGCAGGGCTATACACTCCATACCTGCACCCGCTGCGGTGACACCTACCGGGATCAGTATACCGAACCGTCAGGCCATTCCTACGGACCGTGGATCGTAGATCGGGAGGCCACCTATTGGGAAGAGGGCAGCATGCACCGGGAGTGTTCCATAGATGGTGCAGTAGAAACCCAAGTCATCCCCAAGCTGGAGGCCTCGGAGGATATGGGCACTGTCCGTTTCACTGTGGTCAATGCTCAGAGCCTGGAGCCGCTTTCCGGCGCTCAGATCCTGGCCACGCTGGAGGATGGCACCGAGGTATCGGCGGTCACTGACGAAAGCGGCAAGGCTCAGCTGCTGCTGCCTCAGGGCCAGCAGGCCATCTGCGTCACCGCCGCCGGTTGTCAGCCCCGCAGCTTCCGTATCACAGTCACCAGCGGACTCAACGAGCTGCCTGCGGTAGGCATGAGCAGCCAGCCGGTCTACGACGCAACCGTGACCTCCCATCGCATGTCCTATGACGAGATCCTGGAAGCAGGAATCGATGTAGACGCGGTTGGCAATCAGCATGTATATAAATACGAGCTCAAATTGGTTTTTGAGCCTGAAATCGACTGGCTGAGCCTAACCTACTACATGGGCGAATTTGGCTACCTGTTCGGCGGCTTCGGTACCGGCAGCGGAAGCGGCGGCGGCAGCGGCGGCAGCTCTGGCGGTGGAGGCGGAGGCGGAAGCGGGAGTTCCTCCGTGGTCTGGATCGACGACGGAGAGGGCAAAGGTCACTTTTTCCTGCCCTCCGGCTCCTCGAACGACGGAGAGAGCCTCACCATCTACCCGGTCAGCGAGTATTTCTACCTCATCATCCGGGGCGAGGTCCGCTGGCTGAAAGAGATGTTTGACGTGGAGATGCTGGTGGTCAACAACTCTATGACCGACACGCTGGAAAACCTGAGTGCCACGCTGGAACTGCCGGAAGGTCTGTCCCTGGCAGCGATGGTGGGCTCACCCCAGACACTGACTCAGTCCCTCCCCGACCTGGCCGGCGGTGAGAGTCACTCCGTCCACTGGTATGTGCGGGGCGACACCGCGGGGAGCTATTCAGTCAATGCCCGCCTCCAGGGTAAGATCATGCCCTTTGAGGAGGAGATCGACCAGACCTTCATCTGCCAGAATCAGTTGCAGGTATGGGCGGGCAACGCGCTCCACCTTCACTTTGAGTTCCCCAGCTCCACCTACTACAATGACGACTATCCCATCACCATTACCCTGGAGAACGTCTCCAACATCACCCTGTATAACCTCAGCCACAAGGTCCAGATCGAGCAGGGCATGATTTATTATTACGCCGACGGTACCACCAAGGAAAAGATCGATACCTCCCAGTGGTATTCCTCCCGAACCATACGGGAATTCCGACCAGGCGACAAGCTTATCATGGAGATGACAGTGAACATCTTCTTTGAGTCGGAACTGGCCGAGCAGCAGTTGGAGAAGCTGATCGGGATGGTGGACGGCGCGGAACAGATGCTCAATGCCTTCAAGGCGGTGAAGGCCGGCATCAATGCCGCGCAGACGCTGCAGAAAACAGTCACCGGCGCCATCAAAGCCCTGGATGGCTTTGACTTCAATCTGCAGAATGAGGACGCTAAAAAGCTGGAGCTCTTCTCTCAGCTGCACAAAAAGCTCTCCACCTTGTACACCTCCTACTCCTCCACCGGAGACAAGACTTTAGACGCCCTGCTGAAAATGGGCAACTCGGGAGTTACCGCCTCCCTGGACGCCATGTCACAGGATCCCGGAAAGTGGCTGAAAGAAACCGCCTATGAGGACCTGTCCAAGCTGGTCAAGCAGGTGGACGCTCTGGGCAATCAGCTGGCCTCCGGCGGCGGAGAGAGCCGTAAGTTTGATATCTTTGACTCCATCCGCACGCTGATCTCCGCAATTCCTATCCGCTTTGTTCTCGCAGGTGTGTTCATGACGGAGGACGAGGATAACACGACCAGTATTCCCTGGTCCTATTCCACCACGCCGGGACACGTCCAGTATTTCGGCGTGACGGATTTGAGCAGGACGCTGATGGCTTACATTCAGTATGGCTTTGGCTCCATGTATGAGGACACCGTGCCCGGTATCCTTCAGCTGGTCCCCGGTCTGGACGATCCCTTCCACAAAGACGAAGCGATCCAATACCTCCAGACAGTTGAAGATCAAATCACCCAGCTGAAAGCCACCTCAGCCTCCGGCAACACGAGCTTCCGGGTATGGCTGGAGCGGGCGGATTCCTCCCTGGGGCTGCTCTCCGCTGAAGATACAGCCGCAGACTTTATCCTATCCTGTGATAACGATACCGCAGTAATGGAGAATGGCGTGCTCACCTTCACCGGAGACGGCTTGATCTCAGTGACGCCCACCAGCCAGGCAGGCGGTATCCTGCACATTGAGGACAGCGAGGGAAACACCTATACCTACCAGCTCGGCGTAGTCGCCCCCCACACCTGTACTCCAGGGGAACGAGAAGTGGTGGTCCAGCCCACAGAGGCCTATGACGGCTTTGCTGTACGCTGCTGTCCGGTGTGCGGCGACATTATGGAGGTAGAGCTGCTGACTGTGGAAGACCTCTGCTCGGATCATCAATTTGGCCCATGGGAAACGGAGACCGAAGCCACCCATACGGCTGGCGGACTTCAGCATAGGCTGTGCGCAGTATGCGGTGCAGTGGAGTACCGCGCCACAGAAAAGCTTTCCTATACGCAGGAGGAACTGCCGGTAACGATCAGCAGTGACACCGCCGGCACCCAGACCGCTGTCCTGACCAACCGGTCCGGCGAAACGGCCGATGTCCATATGATTCTTGCCGTATACAGTTCCGATGGGCAGATGCTTGCCAGCCGGGCTGTAGCGAAGGAGCTGAAGCCTGACGAAACGCTGGACCTTACGCTCCAATACGCCGCCGACGCCAGCACAGCAAAAACAGTCGTCTATCTGTTGGATCCTTTGACGCTGGCTCCGCTCTGCCAAAAGTGGCAGGTTTCAGAATCCTAATTTCGCTTATCCCAGGATCGCCCTCTGCGCCAGACCGAGTCTGACACAGAGGGCGATCTCATCGTATACGGAAATTCTGCCGGAGGGAATTGCCTTTCTTTTCGTAAAACCGTATAATGTCGACAAGGTTACTTCCATGGGATAAGATTTGTCCTTTATTTGCCAAAATGTATGATAACAAGGAGAAACCAATGAAATTTATCATTGAGCACCTTTCAAAGCACTTTGAGCAGAAAGAGGTCTTGAAAGACATTGATTTTACCTTCCAGGAGGGAAAGATCTACGGTCTGCTGGGACGAAACGGCGCCGGTAAGACAACGCTTTTTAACTGTCTGAACCGCGATCTCAGAGCTGACGGCGGTACCTTCTTTCTGGAAGAGGACGGCGTGCACCGAGAAGTGGCAGCAGAGGACATCGGGTACGTTCTCTCCACCCCCACCGTACCAGAATTTCTGACGGGTCGAGAGTTTTTAAAATTCTTTTTGGACATCAATGGGTCTTCCATCCAAACGCCCAAGTCTCTGGACGAATACTTTGACATGATGAGTATTGCGCCCGAAGATCGGGATAAGCTGCTCAAGGACTACTCCCACGGCATGAAGAACAAAATGCAGATGCTCATCAACATCATTGCCCAGCCGAAAGTTCTGCTGTTGGACGAGCCTCTGACCTCTCTGGATGTGGTGGTAGCTGAGGAAATGAAGCAGCTGCTTCGCTCCCTGAAAGATGGCAGGATTACCATCTTTTCCACCCATATTATGGATCTGGCCCTGGATCTCTGCGACGAAATTGTGCTGCTCAGTCATGGAGAGCTGGAGGCCGTGGAAAAGTCCAATCTGGACAATCAGGAATTCAAGGAAAAAATCATTGCGGCGCTGAAAGAGGAAAGCTATGCTTAAAACACTGCGCATTTCTTTTTCCCTGAGGAACACTTACCGGGTTAACGGCATTTTGTACTCCCTGAAGCAGATCCCATTGCTGGGTCGCCTCCTCCCTGCCACCCTGTATCAGGTCAGGGGACTCAAGATTTTTGCCAATGTCCTGTCGGTGCTGTGGGAACTCATATCCATCTTCCTTTTTAAGTTCATCTACTTCCTGACTATGGTCTGCGGCCTGGGGCTTCTCTATCAGGCCCCGCCCTCCCAGCTGCTTTTCCTACATATCCTGCTGTTCCTGACGCTGATCGGCTCGTATATGAACACCAGTCTTTTTGACCCTACCCGGGATAAGTACTATGCTATGATCCTCATGCGGATGAACGCCCGGTCTTATACGCTGGTCAACTATGGCTATGCTTTATGCAAGACCGTGATAGGCTTCCTCCCCTGTACCATTCTGTTTGGACTGGATCGCGGCGTTCCGCTCTGGCTCTGCCTGCTGATTCCTTTCTGTGTGGCAGGAGCCAAGCTGGCCGTAGCCGCCTATTCCCTGCGGGATTACGAAAAAAGCGGCTATGTGCGCAATGAGAATAAGCTGCAAAAATTTGCCTGGCTGCTGACAGGTATATTGCTGGTGCTGGCCTATCTTTCCCCGGCGCTGGGGTTTGTGCTGCCGCTGAAGGTTTCCGCTGTTTTGTGGCTGATATGGATCCCGGCAGGTCTTCTCTGTCTCCGGCGGGTCCTGACCTTTCGGTATTACCGGGAGATAAATCAGGAGCTGCTCTCCCAAATGCTCTCCCAGATGGACACCGTCAAAAATGCAGTCAAAACTGCCAGTGAAAAGACTATCTCCGCGGACACCACCATTACCAGCCGCAAAAATGGATTTGAGTATCTAAACGAGCTATTCATCAAGCGGCACAAAAAAATTTTATGGAAATCCACCACCCGGATCGCCGGTGTCTGCGCAATTCTCTGCTGCGGCATTATATTGCTCATGGTCCTGCAGCCAGGAACAAAAGCAGACATCAATCATATGGTAATGACCTGGCTCCCATATTTCACATTCATCATGTACATAATCAATCGAGGCACCGGCTTCACCAAAGCGCTGTTTATGAACTGCGACCACAGCTTGCTGACCTACTCTTTCTATAAGCAGCCCGGTTTCGTACTCAAGCTGTTCCAGATCCGCCTGCGGGAGATCATGAAAATCAACGCCGTACCAGCCCTGGTCATTGGCGTGGGCCTCTGTTTGATCCTCTGCCTCTCCGGCGGAACGGACAATCCCCTCAACTATGTGGTGCTGCTGGTTTCCATCCTGACCATGAGCATGTTCTTCTCCATCCACTATTTGACCGTCTATTATCTGCTGCAGCCCTATACAGCGGGAACGGAGATGAAGTGCGGAACTTACCGCATCGTGATGATCTTGACTTATGTGGCATGCTATGCGATGATGAATCTCCGACTGCCGATCTTGATATTTGGCGTGGCGTGCATCATCTTTTGCGTGCTGTACTCCATCGTCGCCTGCATCCTGGTCTATAAATTCGCACCCAAAACCTTCCGGCTGCGTACATAAAAGCAGCAGCAGATGGATCCGCAGCTGCGCCACCAATGGGAGGAGCCTCCATGAAGATTCTTGTTTTGAACGCCAGTCCTAAGGGCAAAAACTCCACCACAGTCCATACAGCCTTATATTTGCAGGCCCTGCACCCCGAACATACTTTTACCATTCTTCCGGTGGGCCAGCGCCTCAAAAGCTATGAGAGGGATTTTGCTCCCCTGCGAGCGGAGCTGGAGCTGGCGGATCTGCTATTGTTCTGCTATCCGGTCTATACCTTTATTGCCCCCTATCAGCTTCACCGGCTCATTGAACTGATCAAAGCCGATGGCGTGGACCTCTCTGGAAAATTTGCCTCTCAAATTACCACCTCCAAGCATTTTTACGATGTGACCGCCCATCGATACGTGGAGGAGAATTGCTTTGACTTGGGAATGAAGGTGGTGCGTGGTCTGTCTGCCGACATGGACGACCTGCTCACCCAGCAGGGTCAGCGGGACGCCCGGAACTTTTTCGATCAGCTGCTGTTCTCCTGTGAACATGAGCTTCTCGTCACACCGCCCGCCAGAGCGCCTCAGCGAGTGAAAACCGTTTATCAGCCGGTACTCTCCTCCCCTTCCAAACGCAAGGACAAGGATGTAGTCATCGTCACCAATTGCGCTCCCGAAGATGAAAATCTGCAAAATATGATCGCTGATTTCCGTTCCGCTTTGCCTTTTGAAAGCCGGGTAGTCAATCTGCGGGACTTTCCCTTCTCCGGCGGCTGTCTTGGCTGCTTTGGCTGCGCAATTACCGGTAAGTGCGTCCACAAAGACGGATTTGACGAATTTTTGCGCAGCACCATTCAGACCGCCGACGCCTTTGTCTATGCCTTTACCATCTCGGACCACTACACCCACTCCAGCTTCAAGTGCTATGACGACCGGCAGTTTTGCAATGGTCACCGCACCGTCACCCACGGAACACCCATTGCCTATCTCATCAGCGGTGACTACCAGTATGAGAGTAATCTGCGTATGATCGTGGAGGGCCGCAGCGAGGTGGGCGGCAACTATCTGTGCGGCGTAGCCACCGACGAGGGAAATACAGCGGCAGACATTCAAGCTCTGGCCGATTCTCTGGCGTTTGCTCTGGAGAAAAAGCTCTCCCGGCCGGCTAATTTCTACGGTGTAGGCGGTATGAAGATCTTCCGTGACCTTATCTATGTCATGCAGGGCATGATGAAGGCCGACCACAAATTTTATAAAGCGCATGGCATCTACGATTTCCCTCAGAAGCAGAAAAAACGCATTTTGCAGATGAAGCTGGTTGGCGCTATGCTGGCCATCCCATCGGTACAGCAGAAAATGAAAGGACAGATGAATCAGTATATCATCGGTCCCTATCAAAAGGTCGTGGAGCGCGCAAAGGAGGAAGGCGCAAAATGAGCTTTACCCATATCGATCGTGAGCACTGGGCCCGCAAGGAGTATTTTGACCACTACTTTTCTCAGGTGCCCTGCACCTACAGCGCAGTATTTAAGCTGGACATCACCAGGCTTCTCCGGCAAGGGCAGAAGCTGTATCCAACCATGCTGTACCACATCGCTTCAGAGGTCAACTGTCGGGAGGAATTCCGCATGGCCATCGACGAGACGGGAGATCTGGGGTTCTACGACCGTGTGCACCCCTGCTATACTATTTTCCACAAGGACAGCGAGACATTTTCTAACCTCTGGACTGAGTACACCCCCGACTATGAAGTCTTCTGTGAAGCGTATCGGCTGGACATGGCTGAGTACGGTGGGAATCCAGGCATAGCATCCAAACCTGTTACGCCGGAAAATACCTTTCCCGTATCCATGCTCCCATGGGCCAGCTTTGAGGGATTTAATCTGAACCTGCAAAAGGGCTACACGTTCCTGCTGCCCATCTTTACCATGGGCAAGTACTATGAAGAGAGCGGCAAAACCCTGCTGCCCCTGGCAATCCAGGTTCACCATGCGGTATGTGACGGCTTCCACCTGTGTCGTTTTGTCAATAGCCTGCAGGCACGGCTGGATGGATCTAAAATTACCGAGGAGCATTGACATGCGGATTCTCATACTGGGCAACAGCTTCACCTTTACAAACAACATGCCCCAGACACTGGCCCAGCTGACCGGCGCGGAAGTGGTCCCCCACACCCGGGGCGGAGCACGGCTATCTGAGCATCTGAACCCCAAAACCAAACTAGGCGCGCAGACTCAGGCAGCCCTTGAATATGAACGCTGGGATTATGTGGTACTTCAGGAAATGAGCCATGGGCCTATTTCCTCCCCCAAAAGCTTCTTTTCCAGCGTGGAGCAGCTTTGCCGTCAAATCCGAAAAAATGGGGCCACTCCTATTCTCTATGCCACATGGGCCTACCAGAAGGGCGGAGCCAAGCTGGCGTCCAAGGGTTGGGACTATGATGAAATGGCTCGAGAAATGTATGAGGCGTACCACAGGGCCGCTCGGGAAAACCAAGCCCTCGTCGCCGATGTGGGGCAACGGTTTTACGAGTTGTCTGATACGCAAGACCTTTATGCCTCTGACGGCGTTCACCCCAATGAATCCGGTTCCCGCATCGCGGCGGAAACCATCGCCAGGGTCATTCAACAACACGAGGAGGACCAGTTATGATCCAAGACATCTGTAAAGACGAAGCGTTTCTGGCCCAGAAAGCAGAGCCTGCCACCCCGGATGATCTCCAGACCGCCGCCGATCTTCTGGAAACGCTGGAGCACCACAAGGATGGCTGTGTAGGTATGGCGGCCAATATGATCGGCGTAAATAAACGCATTATCGCCTTTGACAACGAAGGGACCTATATGGTCATGTTTAATCCGGAAATCATCAAAAAATCCGGACCTTATGACGCGGAGGAAGGCTGCCTTTCCCTTACCGGCATTCGCCCGGCCAAGCGCTGGAACTCTATAAAAGTACGCTGGCAAAATGAAAAGTTCCAGGAACGACTGAAGACCTTTACCGGCTGGACGGCCCAAATCATCCAGCACGAGATCGATCATTGCGAGGGGATCCTTATATGAAAAAGTGTAAGATCACCGTCATGCGTATCACCCAATATGAGGACCTGATGGCTCAATACGAAAACCCCATCTCCCACGCCTGCGATATGTCGGTGGGCCAGGTCTTCATCGCCAACGGCTGGGAGAAGCCCCAGGGCTTTTGTCAGAGCGCCTGGGACACTCTCTCCCCTTTTGTGCTGGCGCTGAGCCACGGAGGAACAAACTTTTACGATGGCTGGATGAAGAACCCCAGATCCGCCATGCTCTCATGCAACGACGGTTTTCGTCCGGTGAGCTTTCTGGTGGAGGCTCTGGACGAAGACGCGGATTGAGGAGGGCACACCATGTTTGAAAACAAAGTTGCGGTGGTCACCGGCGGCGCAAAGGGCATCGGCAAGGCCATTGCAGAGGAATTTCACCATGCGGGAGCCAAGGTATGCATCATTGATCTGCTTCCAAACGACTACTATATGGGTGATCTGGCCCAGCAGTCTGTTTTGGAGGACTTCGCCCGTAAGGTCATCGCCGACCACGGCCATGTGGACTTTCTGGTCAACAATGCCCTGCCGTTGATGAAGGGGATCGACACATGTACCTACGAAGAGTTCAACTACGCCCTGCGGGTGGGCGTCACCGCACCCTTCTATCTGACCAAGCTGTTCACACCCTACTTTGCACCTGGAGCGGCCATCGTAAATATCTCCTCTTCCCGTGACCGGATGAGCCAGCCCCAGACCGAAAGCTATACGGCGGCCAAGGGCGGCATTTCCGCCCTGACCCACGCTCTGGCGGTGAGTCTCGGCGGCAAGGTGCGGGTGAACTCCATCTCCCCCGGTTGGATCGATACCGACTATACCAGCTATGACGGACCAGACGCCTGTCAGCAGCCCGCCGGTCGGGTAGGCAATCCGCTGGACATTGCCAATATGGTGCTCTATCTCTGTTCAGACAAGGCAGGCTTCATCACCGGGGAAAACATCTGCATTGACGGCGGCATGACACGCCAGATGATCTACCACAACGACTTCGGCTGGAAGTTGGATAGAGGAGCATCTTCATGAAAACTGCTATTTGCTACTACTCCCGCCACCACGGGAACACTTTGAAGGTCCTGGAGGCCATGGCCCAGGAGGGTGAGGTAGACCTCATCGATGTGACTACTCGCCAGGCAGTCCGACTGAATGGATACGACTGCATCGGCCTTGCCTCCGGTATTTATGGTTTTGACTTTCAAAAGTCTGTGGTGGCGTTTGCCCGGCAGTATCTGCCTCAGGGGAAGCCTGTATTCTTCGTCTACACCTATGGCGGAGCCAAAGGCAACGGCGCGAAGGTCGCGGCGGAGGTCGCCAAGGAGAAAAATTGCCCGGTGCTGGGAGAATTCAGCTGCAAAGGCTACGACACCTTCGGTCCTTTCAAATTGGTAGGTGGAATCGCCAAGGGACACCCGAATGCACGGGAGCTGGAGCACGCTCGCTGCTTTTTCCGTCAGATACAAGACCGCTTGGGTTGAGCTACAAATGGGAGGCAATCATATGAAACTCGCTATTCTCTCAGATACCCACGGCCTGCTGCGGCCGGAGGTTGTGGAACAGCTGAAATCCGCCGATGCCATTCTCCATGGCGGAGATATCAACAAGCAGAGCATTGTGGATGTGCTGCGGCAATTTGCCCCGCTTTATATTGTCCGCGGCAACAACGACAAGGAGTGGGCGGAGACCATCCCCCACGACCTCACAGTCACCCTGGGCGGCGTGACCTTTTTTATGGTACACAACAAGAAAGAGCTTCCCGCAAAGCTCGACGGCGTGAATGTAGTGGTATTCGGCCACTCCCACAAGTACGTTCAGGAGGAAAAGGACGGTATTCTCTGGCTCAATCCCGGTTCCTGTGGCCCCCGTCGGTTTCATCAGGAGATCACTATGATGGTAGCGGAAGCGACAGACGGAACGCTCCGGGTGGAAAAAGTCACCATCCCCCACGAAGCAAAGTGATGGAACTGGGCCTGACCTTTCCCCTCCAGAGATTCCTGAAGGTAAAGACGCCGCCCTACGGCACAGAGCCGGACAGGCGGCTGTGTTGGGACCTGCATGTTATCGACCTGGGAGGATGTAAGTGCCTGCTGGCCGTCCACTGCCACAGCCGGTATACCTTTGTTCGCTACGATGTGTCGCCCCTCCAGTGGGCGGACATACCGGGGCTGTTCAGAGATGGGCTTCTCGAGAGTCTCATCTCCGCCGGGTTTGCCCCAAATCAAGCTGCGGAATATTTAAGTCAGTCAGGTGCTGCTGAGATCACCCGTACCCATGGCCGCCGGGAGGTGGCCTTCCTCAACCGTGCCTGGGAGGATGTACTGGCACTGGACCTGTGTCTGGATCGCACCAGCCAGGCGCAGCCCCTATTGGACCATGCCGTAAACACTCGTCCCAGCCGGTGCGTGGGCTCTGAGGGACTTGGGACAGGTCTGAAACGGATGTATGACACATTGGGCTGTGGCTAAAAAAGGATGTGTTGCTGAGATGAAGCTGCAGAGCTCTTTGGGCGTAATCAACTATCGTCTTTACGCCTCCCTTCTGGTCATGGGACTCTGCCCCGCAGTTTACACTGCCGTTCGCATCCATTTTTTGGGTCAGCTACCTGATCCGTGGTCCTACTCCATTGCAGGACAGCTCGGATGGGTAAATCTGGTCTATGAAATCATTCAGGAGGCCGTACTACTCCCTCTTTTTTACTTCATGGGTCAGGCAAAAAAGGATCTGCATACATTTTCTAATCGGGTCAGAAGCGGATTGCTTGTAACTGCCTGTATTTATGCGGTGATCTCTCTGCTGCTATGCGGCATGGTACGACCGCTGCTGCGCTGGATGGCAGTAGAGCCCGGCATGGCAGAGGCCTCAGCATCCTACATCTGTTTGGAGAGTTTCGCCAATAGCTTTGGTATGCTCTGTTCCTTTACGCTGGTAGCGTTGGTAACCTTGGGACAAGTAAAATTTCTTTATATTCTGACCCTATTTCGGCTGATTTTAAGTATATTCCTGGATTCTCTGCTGATCTCAACGTTTCCCTTCTCTCTCCGACTGGGAGTCAATGGAATCGGGTATTCCAACCTCATTGTTAACGGACTGCTGTTTATGGTATCCCTTTTCCTGCTCTCCAGGGAGGGCGTCCAGGTATTCTCCCGGTCAAAATTGTCCTTCGGCTGGATGAAGGAGTTTTTCAAAGTCGGAGGCATCTCCGGTCTGGAATCTTTTGTACGAAATATCGCCTACATGCTGATGATCGTGCGGATGGTGAATGTAGTCCAGGAGCAGGGCCTCTATTGGGTGGCAAACAACTTTATATGGGGTTGGCTTCTGCTGCCGGTCACACAGCTTGCAGAAGTGATCAAGCAGGAGGTTTCCGCAGATCCGTCGTCACTCCGAGTACGCTCACACGGATATTTCTTGCTCACAGGTGTGATTTGTATCCTCTGGGTCTGTACCATTCCTGCGTGGAAACCATTTATGAAATACGTTCTGGGCTACGCAGATGTGGACGCTTTATTCCGCCTGGTGATGCTTCTGCTGAGCTTTTATATGATATACGCCTTTCAGAACATATTTGATGCGGCCTTCTACGCTCTGGGTAAGACCAATTACATGCTGTTTGAATCTATTGTGACCAATGCGCTGTATTATGGCGGGGCGTTTATACTCTACCGGACCGGAATTTGGCTTCCCTCTCTGACTGGAATCGCGCTGCTGTTTGGCCTCGGCATCGCTTTCGACGGGATTGTATCCCTGGCAGCTTATCTATATTTGCTGAAAAAAGAGGGACGCCGACTGGAGATATGCCAAGCTGATCGGACAGCCTGATATGTCCGATCAAAGGAAGTCTCCATACATGCCGGAACTCCTTTCAATCTTGTTCGCCATCTTCCGCTTGAGTCAAATTGATAAAATGAGAGGAGACAGAACCTTGAATACAGAAGAATGTCTGATCTGCAAAGCACCACTGGAATACCTGGTCCGGGACGAGATCATGGAATGTGCTGTCTGCCATAAAAAAGAAGCCAGCAAGACCCGCTGCGTAAACGGACATTATGTGTGCAGTGACTGCCACACACAGGGTATGGACAGCATCTTTGGGCTGTGTCTCTCCGAGACTACCACCGACCCTATTGCGATCCTTCGGCGGATGATGGAGCTGCCGTTCTGCCACATGCACGGCCCCGAACACCATGTGATGGTAGGAGCTGCTCTGCTCACCGCCTACAAAAATGCCGGGGGTCAGCTGGATCTGGAGAATGCCCTTCGGGAAATGTATAGCCGGGGCAAGGCTGTCCCCGGGGGAGCCTGCGGCTTTTGGGGCGCCTGCGGAGCAGGGATCAGTACGGGACAATTCCTGGCCATCGTCACTCAATCCACACCCCTTGCCCGGGAGCCCTGGGGACTGAGCAACCAGATGACCGCCCGGGCCCTGGAAAGCATCGGCAAAGCTGGTGGCCCCCGGTGCTGCAAGCGGGACTCCTTTCTAGCTATTCTGGCCGCTGTAGACTTTGTCCTGGAACACCTTGGGGTGCAGATGGAGCATACCACGCCTGTCTGCTCATACAGCAGTCGGAACAACCAGTGTATCGGCAAACGGTGCCCGTTCTCGGCATACAGATAACCTTCACCTATGCGTGATAGCAGGGAGAATGTCAGGAAACCGGGCGAAAGTGACCGCTTCCCTTGGTAGATTTTTGGGGACGTACGCGGTATACTCAAACACAGAAACGCAGATCAGGAGGATACCGCAATGAGTTTGGGCAGCAGTTTATATCACGCACGAAAAAAGAGCGGGCTGACTCAGGAGGCCGTAGCCGAAAAGCTGGGGGTCAGCCGCCAGACCATCTCCAAATGGGAGACCAATGAGACCCTGCCTGACATCCGTCAGTCCAAGGGGTTGGCTATGCTCTACCACATGACACTGGACGAGCTGATCGAATACGATTTTGACGAACAGCAGGCCCAGCAGATGATCGAGAGCGTCAGCGATGAGGCCCAGGCCCGGATCGACTGGAGCAAGGTTTGGAGCAAAAAGTATCCGGTGCTGGCCACCTATCATCAAACGGTACGCATCGATGACTATGCCCCAGCCCTGCGGGAGATGCTCACCCAACTTCGGGTAGACTACGGTTACAACAACACCGATGCTATACTGGTGCTCAAGGATATCCTAGCCCGGGTTTGGAAGGGGCAGATGTAAGTTTTCTATCAGCGGCAAGGCCTTTCTTGCTGTCAGCGTACCCCCACCTGCTTTATAATCAAATCCCCCTACCCTGTGCTTACCAGTTACAGGGTAGGGGGATTTGGCATTTTATTGGCCGTTTGACAGCCGCAATTACGTTCTCAAAATCTGCTCCATCGCTTTTCCCTTGGCCAGCTCGTCCACCAGCTTGTCCAGATACCGGATCTCCCGCATCAGGGGATCCTCGATCGTTTCCACCCGAACACCACATACAGTTCCGGTGATAAGCGTCCGGTTAGGATTCATAGCAGGGGCATTGCGGAAGAAATCTCCGTAGCTGACATCAGACTGTTCCAATCGAGCGATATCTTCCGCTGTGTATCCGGTGAGCCATGTGGTCACCCGGTCTACCTCTTCCCTGCGGCGGCCTTTTTTCTCGGCCTTGTTCACCAGCAGAGGGTATAGCTTGGCAAAATGCATCTGCGTGACATCGGCACGGGGCACAGTATCAGCCTCCTAATTGGCTCTGGTCAAAGGCGAACAGAGCTTCATTGATCTCAAAGATATTGTAGTTCTGATGGGAGATGAAATACTCCGCAATGATATCGAATTTGCTGGCATGAGAGAATACAAAACCAGCTTTCCCCAGCATCTCACGGGCCTCCTCCAGAGGCAGCTCCAATGCGACGGCGAAGGCCATGGCAACAGGCTTGGAGGGTTTATAGTGGATATCTGACTGAATCGCACAGAAAAGACTGCTGTCAATGTTAGCCTTTTTATAGCATTGAGCGTCGGAAATGCCACACTCGTCCATCTTCCGCAGCAGCATTTGGGAAAAGGTCTCGTCCAGCTGACTCAAAGCCTGCTGCTCCTCCCCGCTGTGGGGATGCTCCGATCCATAACGTTCATCAATGAAGGCGGCGATATCATCAAACAGCGTTCCGCCAATGGTGTATGTTTTTCGATCAAAGATGACCAGATAGACATTCATATCCGTATCATGGGAAAGCAGAAAATCTGCAATCGTGTCCACTGCCACCTTGATCGCCCGGTCCTTGGGGTAGCCATACACTCCAGCAGAAATAAGCGGGAACGCCACTGTCGCACACTGATTAGCCAGAGCCAGCTCCAGTGAGGAGCGGTAGGCGGAGACCAGCAGTTCCCGCTCGCCGTTGGCCCCGCCCCGCCAGATAGGACCTACGGTATGAATCACGAACTTAGCGGGCAGTCGATAACCTTTGGTGATCTTGGCCTGTCCTGTTTTACAGCCGCCCAGCGTGCGGCACTCCTTCAGCAGGTCCGGCCCGGCAGCCTGATGGATAGCGCCGTCCACGCCCCCGCCGCCCAATAAACTCTCATTGGCGGCGTTGACAATGGCGTCCATTTTCATCGTAGTAATATCATTTTGCACAATATACAGGGACATAGCGGCACCTCCTCACTTGTTGCCTCATCATACCATGAATATCCCCTTCTTGCAAGGAAGGCCCCTCCCAGCAAAGAGTGTGCGGAAGCAAGAAGTACTTGACAAATAAGCGCACAGCTCTATAATGAACAATGTTCATATTGAGGTGATCGAATGAATACCATTGTCACATCAAAAGAAGATATCCTGAAGACCAGCCGAGAACTGATTCGCCAAAAAGGCGGATCTGCAATCAATATCCGCTCAGTGGCGGCAGCCTGTGGTGTGTCGGTAGGTTCCATCTACAACTATTTTGATTCCAAGGCCGATCTGATTGGTGCCGCAGTGGAAAGCGTCTGGCGTGAGATCTTCCATCAGCCGGAGGATGACACTGTGTTCCAGGACACCCAATCTTGTATTACCTGGCTGTACCAACGGATGGAATATGGTTGTAAGCAGTATCCCGGATTTTTTACCCTCCATTCCCTGGGCTTCATGGGAGAGGATAAATCGGATGGGAAACGGCGGATGCAGCAGACCTGGAAGCACATGTTAAATGGACTGCATTCCGTTTTACAGCGGGATACCAAAATCCGGCCGAATGCCTTCACTGAACAATTTACGGCGGAAAAATTTGCGGACCTTCTGTTCTCCCTGATGCTGTCCGCACTGCTGCGGCAGGATTTTGACCCTACCGCAGTACTGGAGATCGTCCGCAGGACCCTCTATTAAAATTCCCACAGAACTGTGGGAATTTTATACCCCGGAAACTGAACATCGTTCACTTAAAGGAGACATATGATGAAAGTAAAGCGGAACACCCTGTTGCTCCTGGCCTGCCTGGTGTGGAGCGCGGCAGGCTTCAACATCCTTCGCATCGGCTTAATGGCCTATCCGGCCTATCTCTCAGTACTGAATTGCCTGCTGTCTCTGCTGGTTTTTGCCGTATTTCAGCGTTTTATCTTTGGCAAGCTGGTAAAAAAGCACACCACCAGAATTACTGCCTATCTGGAGGAACGGCACTTCTTTTTGAAGTTCTTTGACGGAAAAGCTTTCGCTATCATGGCAGTGATGATGACAGGTGGAATTGGACTGCGGGTAAGCGGCCTTGCACCGGAACGGTTCATCGCCGTTTTCTATACCGGCTTGGGCGCAGCCCTTTTGCTGGCCGGTCTGCTGTTTGGGCGCAACTATACCAAGGCATTCCTTGCCGCAGCCACCTCTCAAAAAGACATTACACAAAAAGGAGCGTAAACAATGCAGGCAATCATGGAAACTCTGTTTGACGCCGTCTATCTGACCTCAGTCATTACGATCGGCATTCTGATGATCCGGGGCTGCAAGGGAGATCGTCAGTTACGGTTGTTCGGTATTATGGGGGTAGTTCTGGGCGCAGGTGACGCATTCCACTTAGTTCCCCGGGCGGTCGCCCTGTGTACCACAGGCCTTGAAAACTACACCGTCCCTCTGGGGCTGGGAAAGTGGATCACCTCTGTCACCATGACGATTTTCTATGTGCTGCTCTACTATGTATGGCGGCAGCGGTACCGCATCAAGGGCCAAGTTGGCCTGACTGCAGCGGTGTATGTGTTGGCCGGTCTGCGCATCCTGCTGTGCATGATGCCCCAGAATCAGTGGCTCAGTGCCGACGCGCCCCTCTCCTGGGGCATCTGGCGCAACATCCCCTTTGCCCTGCTGGGCCTGCTTGTGATCGTACTGTTCTATCGGAGTGCTAAAAAACACGGAGATCAGGCGTTTCGCTGGATGTGGCTGACCATTGTGCTGAGCTTTGGATTTTATATCCCGGTTGTGCTGTGGGCAGACACCATTCCCATGATCGGAATGCTCATGATTCCTAAGACCTGCGCCTATGTCTGGACCATACTCATTGGGTATTTTGCCATGAAGCAGGAATGCAAATAAGGAACAAATAACTTTAGCGATTGCCCATGGGCATGGCTTTGCCAGCCAATCCACCCTCTCCTAGTTAAAGCCCTTTGGAAAGCTGTCTCTCTTATGCTATACTGATAGCAAGGAGTGATCTGTATGCCGATACTAGGTGCTGTCATAACCCCTCACCCGCCCGTACTGCTGCCTGAAGTGGGCAGAGGCCGGGAGCAGGAAATCCGGGTCATAGGTCAGGCCATGTGCACCGCAGCCGAGCAGGTGGCCAAATGGAAGCCAGATGTACTTGTTGTAGCTTCACCCCACACCATTTTGTATGGAGACTATTTCCATATTGCCCCTGGCAGCGGTGCGACGGGCGATATGTCTGCTTTTGGAGCACCCCAGGTCCGCCTGGAAGCAGAATATGACGCTCCGCTGCGGGAAGAAATCATACGTCTGGCCCAAGCCGCAGATCTGGAAGCCGGCACTCTGGGGCAGCGTGACCCGGCTCTGGACCACGGTATTTTGATCCCCCTCTACTTTCTGCGTAAAGCGGGGATCACTTGTCCTATCGTCCGGATGGGGCTGTCCGGCTTTTCGCCTCAGGACCACTACCGGCTGGGACAGTGTGTGGCAAAAGCCGTCGAAAGACTGGGGCGCCGGGCTGTATTTGTTGCCAGCGGTGATCTCTCCCACAAGCTGAAAGCAGACGGTCCCTACGGCTTTGCGCCGGAAGGGCCGACATTTGACAAGGCTGTCACTCAGGCCATGTCATCCGGGGATTTTATGCAGTTTCTCACCATGGATCCATCTCTCTGCCAGCGCGCCGCCGAATGCGGTTTACGTTCCTTCCAGATGATGGCGGGGGCTTTGGATAGTCTGGCGGTAAATCCCCAGCTGCTGAGCTATGAGGGCACCTTTGGCGTAGGTTATGCAGTGGCTCTCTTCCCGGTGACGGGCAAGGATGCGAGCAGATGTTACTTCAATGGCTGTGAGGCCGCTCAGCGGACCAGGCTGGAGGAGCGCCTTTCCAAGGAAGACCCCTGGGTACAACTGGCCCGCCTGTCGCTGGAAACCTATGTGCGTACCGGCCACCGGCTGGATCGGCTGCCCGCTGACTTACCCCAGGAGCTGACCAGCCAGACCGCAGGCACGTTTGTCTCCCTGCACATGAATGGAAACCTGAGAGGCTGCATCGGCACCTTCACCCCCACTCAGCCCAATGTAGCCCGGGAGATCATTCAGAATGCTGTGTCCGCCTGCTCCCGGGACCCACGGTTTTCACCTGTACGAATCAGCGAACTGGATAAACTGGAATACAGTGTGGATGTATTGAGCCCACCTGAACCGGTAGACTCTCCAGCTCAGTTGGATCCCAGGCAGTATGGCGTCATTGTCAGCTATGGTCACCGACGCGGGCTGCTGCTGCCAGACTTGGACGGCGTAGACACAGTGGAGCAGCAGCTGGAAATCGCACGACAGAAGGGCGGTATTCGCGCTAAGGACCCCTATCAAATCCAGCGTTTTAGGGTGGTGCGGCACTTATGAGTATTCCATGCAGGCTCTGCTTCCATCACTGCAGGCTGGACGAAGGACAGATCGGCCTGTGTCGGGCGCGGGCCAACCAAAACGGCCAGATCGTTCCACTGAACTACGGCAAGCTGACCGCGCTGGCTCTGGATCCGGTTGAGAAAAAGCCCCTGCGTCGGTTCCACCCCGGCAGTATGGTTCTGTCCGTAGGCAGCTTCGGCTGCAATCTGGACTGTCCCTTCTGCCAAAATTGGGAGATCGCGGCGGCCGGGCCGGAGAACCCCACACAGGATGTTTCGCCGGAAGAGCTGGCGCGAGAGGCTGTCCAACTGCGCAGTCAGGGTAATATCGGCGTAGCTTACACTTATAACGAACCCCTGGTGGGCTATGAGTACGTGCGAGACTGTGCCGCACTGGTTCATGACGCCGGAATGCTCAATATCCTGGTGACCAACGGCACCATTGAAGAGGAGCCATGGTTGGCTCTGCTGCCTTTCCTTGATGCGATAAACATCGACCTAAAGGGATTCCGCGAGGAATGGTACCGTACACTGGGCGGAGATTTGGAGACAGTCAAGCGCTCCATCGCTATGGCAGCCGGCCGCTGCCATGTAGAAGTCACCACTTTGATCGTGCCAGGTAAGAACGACAACGCAGACGAGATGCGCGCCTTGTCCAGCTGGCTCGCATCCATCAGTCCGGACATTCCCCTGCACGTCTCCCGCTTTTTCCCTCGCCATCAAATGACCGGCCAACCACCCACACCGGTGGAAACCATCTACCGACTGGCCGAAACGGCGCGGAAAAACCTGCACTTTGTATATACGGGAAATTGCTGAAAACCAATGCAAATGGGTGAACTTGCAGGCAATACGGCAGCCAGTTCAAATAATCAAGCAAATAAAAGATAGCGGGCAGACATTTCCCTGTCTGCCCGCTTCATCCGATTTCTGTCATACGCTTTTCTGCTTGGCACAGTGCGGGTAACCGGGTTAAGACCATACCAGGAGCCGCGCTGCTTAGCGTGATATTCGCGCTGTTTTTTCTTGCTCTGCTTCTTCAATGGAACCATCCGCATCATATGTACGATTTCCTCCTTTCCCTGTCCCGGCAAAAGTATAACAACTGCGTTACAGTTTCCTCACAAGCCTTGCGCTCCGGCAATAAATGGGCTATAGTTATGGTCCCACCCCACCAATCTGAACGGCAAGAATGGAGGCGGTCTTTATGCCGGTCATCCGGTTTCCGGTCATCGATCCTGTTGCCACCGGGGCAAATATAACCCGGCTGCGCAGGGAGCGCGGTTTTACCGTCCGGGACCTTCAGCAATTCTTTGGCTTTGAGGAGCCGCAGGCAATTTATAAATGGCAGCGAGGACAGAGCCTGCCGAACATCGACAACCTTTACGCACTCAGCGCTCTGTTTCAGGTCTCCATGAACGAGATCTTGGTCTCCGCCCATATCAATACTCGTTTTGAGCAGCAGGCTTCGGCCTGCTGCTCAAAGCATATTCTGGCCCTTTTCTTTCAGGTACAGGGGGTATGGCAAAACTTTATCACCGCTTAGACCCTTATCCGCCGGGATTTCGATGGTCGCCCTCTGTCAGGCAGCAGGTCGGCCACACGGCTCCCCGGACGACTTCATTCTAAAACATATCATCAGGCGAACCTGGAAAAATGGAGACGTATGTTCGGGGTCGTGCAGGATCAAGTTTGCGAAAAAAGAAATCACGGAATGGCAGCGAGCACAGCACAAGGCAGATGGCGAAACTAGCAAGCACGCTGAGCATTCAGCGGCTGTCTCCTCATAAAGCATTTGACTTCTCTGTAAAATACGCAGCATCATAATTCATCTGCGTCTGAACCGGCCGTCACAGTGCTTCCATTTTGCCATACCCGCTATGCCCGAAAGCATAGCAGGCTGATTACGCCCCAAGCTTATCAATAAAGTCGGTCAGGATCGTATCAAAGCTGTCATTGGGGTCAAAGGGAGTCACATAGTCCACCTCTGTATTGACCAGGCATTTGTCCATATCCATAGAGCAGGCATCGGATTTTTTGCCCAGAGAGGCCGCCAACGCACGGATTTTGTTCCGGTCAAAGTCAATGGTAATGACCTGCTTGGCATCACAGCGGTAAGTAACCTGGTTTCCCTCCCCGTTGAACCGATAACCGGAGCCGCCGCCCGGAATGGTTTTCTCACTGTTGCGCAGGGCGGTCATACTGCGAAAAACCCTTGCCAGAGCCTGCCGTTGGCGGTTCAGACCCACTTCACTGTCCATATCAAAGGTCAGCTTTCCCTTGGCGTCACGGATTGCCATGCTGAGCTTCTCCCGCTCCTCCAGCATGGCCATGAGGAAGTTCGCGATCTCATTGGCATGTCCGGCATATTCACTGGGGGCGCTCTCCTCCACAACAACATCCTGCGCGTCACTCATCACCTTGCTGCGCAGGTGCGTCGTTTTGACCTTGAGGACATTTCGTTGATCCTCCAGAATGTCTATCGCCTGCAACATAACGGACTGGAGCTTGTTCTGGACACGAAACGCATCTTTCAGATTCATGCAGCTTACCTCCCTTGACTCTTTCTGCACTCATCATAGTCCAAAACATCACGTCTGTCATTGAACTGCTGGTTTAATGAGCAAGGTACCATCAAAGGGCAAGGTGCTCCCGCAGCTGCTCCAAAAAGAGCTCCGCCGCCTTGGAAAATATCTGAGACTTTTTCCATACCAGATACATCCCCAGCTCCAGCCCCGGCTGCAGAGGCCGGAAGCAGAGATTGCTGCCGGTGGTATTCACCAGTTTATTCAGGGTAAAGGCATAGCCCATCCCCTCGTCTACCATCAACGAGGCGTTATAGATCAAATTGTAGGTAGCCACGGTATGGAGCTCCGCGGGTTCCTTCCGAAGCCAGCGATACAGACCGCTCTTGTTATCCACCTGCCGGGAGAGGATCAGCGGCTTGTCCCACAGGTCCTGGGGTGAAATAGCCTCCTGCTGGGCCAAAGGGCTGTCCCGCCGCATCAGAACACCCCAGGTGTCCTTCATGGGCAGCTCCATATAATGATATTTCGTCTTATCCATATCGCCCAGGAGAATACCGAAGTCCAGAAGTCCCTTGTCCAGACGTTCGCACACATCCACAGCGTCGCCGCTGACGATATGGAAACGGATGCCTGGGCAGCTCATCTGGAGCCGGTTGGCAACCTGAGCGATCTGCCGCACGCCGTCGGTCTCGCCAGTACCGATATAGATATCCCCGCTGACCGTCTCGTCTGACTGCATGATCTCTTTCTCCGTCCGGCCAACCAGTTCCAGGATCTCCTCCGCTCGTTTCCGCAGCAGCATGCCATCCTGAGTGAGAGTGATCTTCCGACTTCCGCGGATCATCAGCTGTTTGCCCAGCTCCTCCTCCAGCTCCCGGAGCTGCCGGGAGAGCGTTGGCTGGGTCAGGTGCAGAGACTGGGCAGCGGCAGAAATATTCTGCTCCCGCGCTACCGCCAGAAAATATTGCAGCACTCTCAATTCCATATTGCCCACCTCCGTTTTGTCTGATGATAGCACAGAATAACTATAGTTTTCAAGCATAGTAAGATATTCTATATAGGCATTTGTTGTCTGTTTTTGGAGGTGCTACAATAGAAGCAGAAACTTTAGAATCGGGAGTATTGTATGGATTTAAACGGATTTCTGGAACATTTAAACAGCGGAAAGCTGGTGCAGGGCGGCGGCGAGGCCCATTTGTTCATGCATGGCGTCAGTCAGGAAGCCCTGCGCATCACAGCTGAAATAAACGGCAGCTACCACATGCCGGAGGAGCTGCGGGCCCTCTTTTCGGAGCTGATCGGGAGGCCGGTGGACGAGTCCTTCGGACTGTTCCCCCCCTTCTATACCGACTGCGGCAAAAACATCCATGTGGGAAAACACGTCTTCATCAATATGGGCTGCAAGTTTCAGGACCAGGGCGGCATTTTCATTGAAGACGGTGCCCTCATCGGACACAACGTGGTACTGGCCACCCTCAATCATGCCATGTCTCCCAAGGACCGGAGCAGCATGATCCCTTCCCCCATCCATATCGGCAAAAACGTCTGGATCGGCTCCAACGCCACGATCCTGCCCGGTGTAACCATTGGCGACGGCGCCATCGTGGCGGCCGGTGCTGTGGTGACCAGGGACGTGCCGGAAAACACCATTGTGGGCGGTGTACCTGCCAGGGTCATGCGCGCCTTAAGCGAGGAGGAACTGCAATGAGCAAAAAGGTTTTGGTGATCTCCACAAGCCCCCGGAAGGGCGGCAACTCCGACCTGCTGGCAGATGAGTTTGTCCGCGGCGCCCGGGAGGCTGGAAACAGTGTGGAGAAGATCACGCTGTATGATAAGACCATCGGATTTTGTAAGGGGTGTCTCGCCTGCCAGCGCACGCTGCGCTGCGTCATCCATGACGATGCCGACGCCATCGCCCAAAGCATGCTGACGGCCGACGTCATTGTCTTTGCCACCCCCATCTATTACTACGGGATGTGCGGCCAGATGAAGACTATGCTGGACCGGGCCAATCCCCTGTTTCCCTCCGATTACCAGTTCCGGGAGATTTATCTGCTGTCTGCGGCTGCGGAGGAAGAGGAACACACGGTGGACGGTGCCATCACTGGCCTGCAGGGCTGGATCGACTGCTTTGAAAAGGCCCGGCTGGCCGGAACGGTGTTTGCCGGAGGTGTGACCTCCGTGGGAGAGATTCAGGGACACCCCGCGCTGCGGAAGGCCTATGAAATGGGCCAAAATGTGTAAGGAGGATAACGCATGAATTCCAGATATAACGGCTACTCCTTTCTCCTGCGGGACACGGTTCGGAGAGAGAAGGTCCGCTTCCACAATCGTTACGGCATCGAACTGGCAGGAGACCTGTATCTGCCCAAGGAGATGACAGATACGCTGGCCGCTGTGGCGGTGGCTGGTCCCTTCGGCGCGGTGAAGGAGCAGTGTGCCGGCTTGTACGCAGAAGAACTGGCCAGCCGAGGCTTTGCAGCGCTGGCTTTTGACCCTTCCTTTATCGGTGAAAGCGGCGGTGAGGTTCGGAATGTAGCTTCTCCCGACATCAATACCGAGGATTTTTCCGCCGCGGTGGACTTTCTCTCCACCAGAGACTTTGTGGACCCGGAGCGGGTCGGTATCCTGGGCATCTGTGGCTGGGGTGGTATGGCCCTGAACGCCGCCGCTATGGATACCCGTATCAAAGCCACCGTCACCTCTACCATGTACGACATGACCCGGGTGAACGCCAAAGGCTACTTTGACGCAGCCGACAGCGCTGATGCCCGGTATGAGACGAAAAAAGCGCTCAATGCCCAGCGGACAGAAGACTACAAAAACGGAAGCTATGCCCGGGCGGGCGGCGTAGTGGACCCGCTGCCCGAGGACGCCCCCTTCTTTGTAAAGGATTACTATGACTACTACAAGACCGATCGCGGCTATACCGAGCGGTCCCTCAATTCCAATGACGGGTGGAACACCACCTCCTCCCTGTCCTTCCTTAACATGCCCATCCTGCGCTACAGCAGCGAGATCCGCAGTGCTGTGCTGATGATCCACGGTGAGAAGGCCCACTCCTGCTACTTCAGTAAGGACGCCTACGCCGATATGGTGAAGGACAGCCCCTACGCCGCCAATAAGGAGCTGCTGATCCTCCCCGGTGCTGTTCACACCGACCTTTATGACCGGAAGGATATTATCCCCTTCGACAAGATCCAGCAGTTCTTCCAGGACCATTTGAAGTAAACATTCTTCGGGAGGAGGGATCACTTTGAGACTACTCTGTATGCTCCTTACTCTCCTGGGTCTCTCTGCCTGTGGCACCGGTGATGCTCCGTCAGTTCCCACTACTCCCACGCCTCAAGCGGCAGTATCAGAACAACCGGCCACACCCAGTCAGGAGGAAGCCACATTGAAAATCACGGTAGGAGACTACGAGCTGACCGCTACTTTTGCGGACAACAGCTCAGCCGATGAATTCCGAGAATTGCTGGCACAGGGCCCGGTAACTGTTGAGATGGCCGACTACGGCGGCTTTGAAAAGGTGGGTTCCCTGGGTACTACCCTGACCCGGAACGATCAGCAGATCACCACGGAGCCCGGTGACGTGATTCTTTATCAAGGCACTCAGATCACCATCTACTACGGTACAAATTCCTGGAACTTTACCCGGCTTGCCAAGATCGATGACCCTACCGACCTGAAAGCAAAGCTGGGCAACGGCACTGTCCAGGTCACATTTTCTCTCGCATAGGAGGTATTTCATATGGCAGTGAAGCAAACAGCAGGCAGAGATGCTCTGGGTGAATTTGCTCCCAAATTTGCAGAACTGAATGACGATGTTTTGTTCGGCCAGGTATGGAGCCGGGAGGACAAGCTGTCCCTGCGGGACCGCTCTCTGGTCACAGTAGTGGCCCTGATGGCGCAGGGGCTGGTGGATAGCTCCTTTCAGTACCATTTGAGCACCGCTAAGCAGAACGGTATCACCCGGCAGGAGATCGCGGAGATCCTGACCCATGCAGCCTTTTACGCCGGCTGGCCCAAGGCCTGGGCAGCCTTCCGCATGGCCAAGGAAGTCTGGGCTGAGGACGCCGCCGAGGACAGTAAGACCCGTCATCAACAGGAGATGGTCTTCCCTATCGGGTCGCCCAACGACGGTTTTGCACAGTACTTTATAGGTCAGAGCTATCTGTACCCTCTCTCTACCGATCAGGTTGGGGTATACAATGTCACCTTCGAGCCCGGCTGCCGCAACAATTGGCACATCCATCACGCCGACCAGGGCGGTGGCCAGATGCTGATCTGCGTGGCCGGCAGAGGCTACTATCAGGAGTGGGGTCAGGAGCCCCGGGAACTGCATCCCGGCGATGTGGTCAACATTCCCACCGGCGTGAAGCACTGGCACGGTGCCGCCCCGGACAGTTGGTTCTCCCACCTGGCTTTGGAGGTCCCTGGCGTGAACTGTTCCAACCAGTGGCTGGAAGCTGTTACCGACGATGTGTACGGTAAGCTGAACTAAGCAACTGTGAAAAAGCAGCCCCATCTGTGTAACAGATGGGGCTGCTTTATTTTTCTCCCGTCAAACATACACGCTTTACAGCCTGAACAAACCGCTCTACATCGGAAGGGGGATCCAGCGCATAGAGCAGGCCGTATGGAATGGCGTAGTCCCAATTCACCGGGATGGAAACCAGCCCTGGGTGGACATCCTGCCAACACTCCAGGGTCAGCAGCAGGTTTCCCGTCTCCGCACAGCGGTTGAAAACGGACATGTCATAAAAGTACGGCGTGTCCTCCAACCGAATCTGCGGATGTTTGGCGCGCAAATCCGCTCGCAGTTGGTCGTTGAGCCCTGAATCCCCCTCCTTTACCATCATCAGCGTCTGGCCATACAGATCGGCAACTTCCAGCCGCTCCTTACCGGCCAAAGGATGCTCCCGCCTGACTGCCACCATTGCTCGATACATTCCCAGAGGCAGCATCCGGCACTGATCCAGCCAGGCACGAGAATTGCAAACACCCACCAGAAAATCAAACTTCTCCCCCAGCTGGCCAATCTCCCGCAAAATGCCCCGATGCTCATCCTCAAAGGGGACCAAATGCAGTTTATAGCCGGGGAATTCCCGGCTTACCAGGTACCACAGGTCCATAAAGGGCTTGGCCGGATTTAAAAGTGAAGTACCCACGCAGAAGGTGGTATCCGCAGCCTCAGAGGCGGCCCGGGCGTTAGCCAGGGACCGCTGCACATAATCGGACAGAAATTTGCCGTCCCTCCGGATCACTTCTCCCGCCGGTGTAAGATGCACCCCCTGGGGCGTGCGCTCCAGCAGCTTTAGCTCCAAATGGGATTCCAGCGCGTCAATCTGCTTCATCACCGCTGTGGGAGAGATATACAGCTGTTTGGAGGCTTTGGTAAAGCTTCCACAGTCAGCAACTGTTAGGAAGGTCATCAGAAATGGATTGAGCATGCTCTCCCTCCTATAAACTATTTATTAATACTATGCTAACAGATCTGAGATTCCCAGTCAATGAATGGGCTGTTAAAATAAGAACCCAAGGAGGGATTAACTATGGCAATTCTCATTGCTTATTTTTCAAGAGCCGATGAAAACTATGTAAGCGGCGCGCTAAAAAGCCTAGAAATCGGCAACACTCAGGTTGTCGCCAGCATGATACAAAAGTTTACATGCGGAGAGCTGTTTCACATTCTGCCTGCCAAGCCCTACGCCAAAGATTACAACACCTGTATCGCCCAGGCGCAGGAAGACCAGCGCCGAAATGCCCGGCCGGAGCTGACTGCATGGCCGGAACATTGGGAGGACTGCGATACCGTTTACCTGGGATACCCCAATTACTGGGGCACCATGCCCATGGCGGTATTTACCTTCCTGGAGGGGTTGGATTTTACCGGGAAGACAATCCTTCCCTTCTGTACCCACGAGGGCAGCGGTCTGGGCCGCAGCGAAGAGGACATTCGTCGTCTGTGTCCGAGAGCAGTGGTCAAGCCGGGCCTCGCAATTGTGGGCGCCCGGGCGGGACAATCGGAAAACGTCCTGCGGGCCTGGCTGGGCAGCAACGGAAAAACAATTTGCACATCAGAACAGGAGGAATGGGTATGAACAACGTAACACTGAACAACGGAGTAAAAATGCCTCAGTTGGGCTATGGTGTGTACCAGGTAAATGCCGCCGAAACGGAGCGCTGTGTGTCCGACGCCATCCGGGTAGGTTATCGCTCTATTGACACAGCCCAGGCTTATGGCAATGAGGCAGGCGTTGGTGCAGCATGGCGGAAAAGCGGCCTGCCCCGGGACGAGTTGTTCCTCACCACCAAGGTATGGATCACTAACGCCGGAGAGGAAAAAGCCGCAGCTTCCATCGACGCCTCGCTGAAGGCCTTGCAGACCGACTATGTGGACTTGCTGCTCATCCACCAACCTTTCGGTGACTACTACGGCACCTATCGAGCCATGGAGGCGGCCTATCGGGCCGGTAAAGCCAGAGCTATCGGAGTGAGCAATTTCTATCCGGATCGCTTTATTGACCTGGCAAACTTCTGCCAAATCGTTCCCGCGGTGAATCAGGTGGAAACCCATGTGTTCCAGCAGCAGAAGACCGCCCAAAAGGTACTGAGTCGATATGGGACCCAGATTGAGTCCTGGGGACCCTTTGCCGAGGGCAGAAATGGTATGTTCGCCAATCCTGTGCTCCGGGAGATTGGCGCAAAATACGGCAAATCTGTAGCCCAGACCGCACTGCGCTTTCTGATCCAGAATGGTGTAGTGGTCATTCCCAAGTCCACCCACGTAGAACGCATGGAGGAGAACTTCAATATCTTTGACTTCGAACTGACTGATGCGGACATGGCAGCCATCTCCGCTCTGGACACCGCCGAAAGTGCGTTCTTCTCCCACTATGACCCCGATACCGTGGAATGGTTCATGACCCTGGCAAAGTAAGACCATATTGAGCCAGAGGGCGGAAGCCGCGTCGGCGGTTTCCGCCCTCTGCATATCCACATGTCTTTTATAAAGTTTTATAAAGGTTCTCGATTCTTCAAGTAAAAGGCTACCTGACTGCTTACCGGCTGTGGTATAATAAATGCCCCACATTTTTCCCCAATATCATCCCTAACGCTGACAGGCAGAAAGGAATTTATGATCGAGATCGAAGGAAAATTTAATCAGGCTAAGATTTTTACCGACGTGGTGGACAGCGCCTCCATTGCACAGGTGCAGGAGCTGTGCAACCAGGAATTTGCAGCGGGCAGCCGTATTCGGCTGATGCCCGACATCCATGCCGGAGCAGGCTGCACCATCGGCACCACCATGACCATCACCGACAAGGTGGTGCCCAATCTGGTGGGCGTAGATATTGGATGCGGTATGGAGACCATCCGCATCCGGGAATCCCGTCTGGAATTGCAGAAGCTGGACAAGCTGATCTATGAAAAGATCCCCTCCGGCTTCTCCATTCGGGACAAAGCCCATAAGTACCTGAGCCAAATCGATCTGGGCCAGCTGTGCTGTGCCCGCCATGTTGACCTTCCACGCGCAGAGAAAAGTATCGGTACGCTGGGCGGCGGCAATCATTTTATCGAAGCGGATAAGGATGACGAAGGTAATCTCTATATCGTGGTCCATTCCGGCAGCCGCCACCTAGGCGTGGAGGTAGCCAGCTATTATCAGGAGGCAGGCTACAAGGTGCTCAACCGCACCGACGATGCCTCGCTCCAGGCTCTGGTCGCCCAGATGAAAGCGGAAGGCCGGGAGAAGGAAATTCAGAAAGCGCTGAAGAAACTGAAAAATCTCAAGCAGACCAGTATCCCCAAGACTCTTGCCTATGTGTCTGGAGAACTGTTCGAACAGTATATCCACGACATGAAGATTGTCCAGCAATTTGCCATGCTGAACCGTCAGGCCATGATGGACGAGATCGTCAAAGGCATGAAGCTCCATGTGGAGGAACAGTTTACCACCATCCACAACTATATCGATACAGACAGCATGATTCTGAGGAAGGGAGCCGTCTCTGCCCGGGCAGGCGAACAGCTGCTGATTCCCATCAATATGCGGGACGGCAGCCTGCTCTGCGTGGGCAAGGGAAATGAAGATTGGAACTACTCTGCTCCCCACGGAGCGGGCCGCCTGATGAGCCGGGCTGATGCCAAGCAGTCCTTTACGGTGTCTGAGTTTAAAAAGCAGATGTCAGAGATCTATACCACCTCGGTGAGCAAGGCTACCTTGGACGAGTGTCCCATGGCCTACAAGGGTATGCAGGATATTCTGGATAACATCGGTCCTACGGCAGAAGTGGTGAAAATTATCCGGCCCATCTATAATTTCAAAGCCGGAGACGAGGATTGAGCCAGTCTCCATCCTGACATGTACAAAAACCGCCCGTTTGCAGCACTGCAAACGGGCGGTTTTTTCATATCTTTCGGCCGGGGAAAATCTTGTTGGGTGCGTAGCCCACATACCGCTTATAAACTTTATTGAAATACTTATAGTCGGAAAAGCCAACCAGCTCCGCAATCTCATACATCTTGTAAGTCCCCCGCTTCTGAAGCTCCACCGCCTTACTGATCCGATAGTAGTTCAAGAAGTCATGGAAGGTATAGCCGGTCTCTGCCTTGAATTTGGCGTTCAGGTGGGTGCAGGAGATGTTCAGTTCCTGGCTCAGATCGGTCAGAGAGATCCGCTCAGCATAGTGTTCCTGGATGTACTGGAGCATGGCAGCGGCATACTTGTTGCCCATGGCCGCCGGGTCCAGATCAGGTGCCAGTTCGATCTGGGGCGTGTCCATCGCCTTTCCCTCCTGCCGGCGGCGGGCGATCTGCTGGAGACAGGCCTTCAGCTCGTTGAGGTCCACCGGTTTGAGCAGATATTCCGATACTCCCAGGTGAATGGCCTGCTTGGCGTACTCAAACTCACTGTAGCCCGTAATGATGATGGACTCAAACTCGCATTCCCGCCTGCCAGCCGCCAGCATCTCCAAACCGTCCATGTCCGGCATGCGGATATCTGTGATCACGATATCCGGCCTGAGCGCCCGGATCTGCTCCAGCCCCTCTTTCCCGGTGGCTGCGTCTCCCGCCACCACACAGCCTACCTCCGTCCAGTCCATCTGGAACTGCAGCCCCCGCCGGATCAGGTTTTCATCTTCCACCAATAAGACCTTCAGCATGCTTCCATCTCCACTTCATAGGGCATGGTCAGGGTCACCGTGGTTCCCTGGCCCGGCGTGCTCTCTATGGTAAGGCCGTAGTCCGGACCGTACATCAGCTCTACCACCTTCTGGATATTGTACAGCCCGATATGCTTAATGTACTCGCTGTTGAGTTCCATGGTAAAGCTCTCCCGGATGGCGGCCAGGCGGTCTGCATCGATCCCCTTGCCGTTGTCCCGCACCACAAAGCGCAGATCATCGCCTATCCGCTCCACCTGTACCACGATCTCCAGAATCTTCCCCTGCTGATAGCCGTGCTTGATGCTGTTTTCAATCACAGGCTGGAGCAGGAGCTTGGGCACCTGGCACTCCAGCAGCTGATCCGGGATAATAAATTCATAGCGCAGGCAATTGTTGTACCGCACCTTCTGCAGCAGCAGGTAATCGTTGACGTACTCCACGTCGGTCTCCAAAGATACCTTGGTGTGGCCGTAATTGATGCTGTACCGCATCAGGTTGGCAAAGGACATCAGCATCTCTGAAGCGGCCTCCGGGTCCTCCGGGATCTGATAGCGTACCATTTCCATCACATTGAACACAAAATGGGGGTTGAACTGCTCCTCCAGCTGCTTGATCTCCATCTGACGCCGCCGGTCCTGCAGCTCACTGTTGTATCGAATCAGTTCCCGCAGGTGGAGGGTAATACGCCGGAACTGCGTATAAAGCCGCTGGGATTCCTCCGAACATTGGGGAGACAGCTCATAGAGTTCACTGCTCTTGTCCAATTCCTCCACCGCCCGGGTCAGTTCTCCCAGCTCCCGGGCATTCTGACGGGCAAATGCCCGAGTCATCAGTACCACCATCGCCGCCAGGATCAGCAGCAGAAGGAAGAACAGGAACACTCCGTACCACAGAGCCTGGATATGGACTGCCAGAGAGGTGAGCGTATACAGCCGCAGTCCCTGAGGCGTAACGGTGGAGGTTGCAATATAGTAGTACTCGCCGCTGATCTCCTGGATCCCGTTGCTGCTCATCCCCAGGGCGTATTTGCCGGGAGGCAGCTTATCCTCCGGGTCATCCTCCAGGTCCATAGTGGTATAGACGATATTGTCGTACCGGTCAGTGAGAAGCACCTCCTGGGGTACCGCCCGGAATTGTCTGTGGAAGGATTCCGCCCGCAGATTGAAAAACAGATACCCGATCCTTCTACCGTCTTCTCCCTGGATGCTCCGGCAGAAGGAGTAGCTGCACATCTGCTCGCTGGTCAGCGGCACGTCGCAGATAAAGCACAGGGGCTCTCCCGGAGATTTGTCCAGCCGTTCCCGCATCCCGGAAATGAGAGCTGCGTCGGTAAAGCTCTCCTGATTCCGCTCATTGAAGTTGGAACAGACCGGCTCCCCTATCTCGTCCAGCAACACAAAATAAGCCTTGAACTCCTGGGCATTGACAAATTGGTACAGCTGCTGGTTGGCCGCCGTACGGCTGGCTCCGCTTCTGTCCAGCAGCGCGTTTTGGATCTCCGGCCGGTTGGACAGCTCCTCTAGGCCGGTCTCATAAGCAGCATACTGAGCACTCAGATGTCCGGCAAGGCTCTGGTTGCTCTCCCGGCAGCCGCCTACCACCACCGTGGCAAAGTTAATCGCCATCCCGCCTGCCATCAGGATCAGGACAGCTACGATCATGATGCTGATATAGCCCATAAAAGACCTGCGGAGCAGATCCTGAAATTTCACTCTGCGCACTCTGCCCTCTCCCCCGTCCCAGCACTGTCGTTTGTTTTATTGTATCATGTCCGCTGGATTTTTTCACCCTCGGTAATAAAAACGGCGCACCCTCGGGGAGTGCGCCGTTTCCCGCTTTTAGACGCTCAGATCCTTGCTGCCCGAGACCTTGAAGAAGATCAGCAGGGAGAGGATAGAGGTCAGGGTCAGGATGGTGGAATAGGCCGCAGCATTTCCGAAGTTGCTGCGGATAACTTCGGAGTAAATGGCCACAGTCAGGGTCATGGTGCGGCTGGTGTAGAGGATCACCGACGAGCTCAGCTCGCTGATCAGGGTAATCCAGCTCATGATAGCCCCCGACAGCACACCGGGCAGCATCATGGGGATGGTGATCTGAAGAAATGTCTTGACCTGGGAAGCTCCCAGGCTGATAGCCGCCTCCTCGATGCTGGGACTGATCTGACCGATGATAGCCGTACTGGAGCGGATGGTGTAGGGCATCCGCCGGATGGAGAGGGATACGACTATGATGATCGCGGTACCACCCAGCAGGAAGGGCGGTCCGTTGAAGGCATACAGGAACGAGATACCCAGGACGGAGCCGGGAATGATATATGGGAACATCGTGAGTACGTCCAGCACGGAGGTCAGCGGGCTGTGCTTGCGCACACTGAGGTAGGAGATCAGGATACCACAGATCACCACCACCACAATGGCCTCCAGGCCGAAGAGGTAGGTGTTGGTGATGGCGCTGGTGTTCGCCTTTTCAAAGATGTTCCGGTAGTTGTCCAGGGTGAATTCCCCGGTAAACAAAGAGCCGTTTATGGTTCCGATAAAAGAGGTTACGATTACAGTCAGCTGGGGCAGCGCGGCCACGAAGGTGATGATGTAGACCACCGCATAGGATGCCACCTTGCGCCAGCCTGTGGCCCGGCGCATCTCCATGGGCTTGAGGGCGGTCATGGAATAGGTGAACCGGCGGCCCAGAATCTTCTGGAGGAAGAAGAACATCAGGGCGATGATGATAACGATGATACACATGGTGGCCGCAAAGCCATCGTTGGTGCCTACCTCGCCCATAAACTGGGTATAGAGCATGACGGGGAAGGTCTTATAGCCCTCGCCGATGATCATAGGTGTACCGAAGTCGGAGAACACCCGCATGAACACCAGCAGCATACCCGCCAGCAGAGAGGGCATTACCAGAGGGAAGATCACCTTGGTCACACGCTGGAAGGCATTGCAGCCCAAACTCTCTGCCGCCTCATTCAGGGAGTTGTCCAGATTCTTCAGCGCGCCGGAAACATACATGTAGATCAGTGGGAAAGACTGCAGGGAAAATACCAGAACGATCCCAGGAAAACCGTAGATGCCCTTCAGCTCCACATGGAAAATGGCGTTCAGGATCCGGGTGATGAAGCCGTTGCGGCCCAGCAGCTGAATCCAGGAGTAGGCGCCGATAAAGGGGGGTGACAGGTAGGAGATAACGATCAGGATATTCAGCAGTCCGGAAAAGGGGATTTTGATGCTCCGGAGCAAATAAGCCATAGGCAGGCCGATGAGCACGGCCACCGCGGTGGACGCAATGGTCACCTTAAAGCTGTTCACCAAGGTACTCCAATAATACTTCTTGGTAAAGAATTTTACAAAATAGCTCAGATCCACTGATCCGCCGGTAAACAGGCTCTTGGTCAGCAGCATCCCGATGGGATAGATCACGAAGAGCAGGAACAGCGCCAGGAGGATCAGGGTCAGTACGGTCCAGATATTGAACCGCTTCTCTCCCGCATACCTCATAGCAATTCCTCCCGTACCACCAAAGGCTCGTTTCCATCCGGCGTAAATACGTTGATCTTCTTCGCCTTGGCTGTCAGCCGGACCTGGGTGCCATTGGGTATGATCTCCCACATATCAGAGTTCTGCACGGCCTCTACCTCCTGCCCGCTCTGCAGCTTAAGGAAATAGTGGGTAGAGGATCCAAGGAATACACTGCTCTGCACGGTGGCCGGAATGCCTGTGCTCCCCTGCTGAGACAGCTCAAACTCCTCCGGGCGGATGGCCACCAGCACCTCCATGCCGTCCGCCGCATCCTTCCGCAGATTGGACATAGGAACCACATAAGAGGGCTCGTCCTGGAAGGACAGACAGGTCTGTTCCCCTTCTATCCTGATCCTGGCCTTCAGGAAGTTGGACAGGCCGATAAAGTTGGAGACAAACTGATTCACCGGACGCTGATAGATGCGGGAAGGCGCGTCGATCTGCTGGATCACACCGTTGTTCATGACGGCGATCCGGTCTGAGACCGCCAGAGCCTCCTCCTGGTCGTGGGTAACGTAGACGGTGGTGATGCCGAACTGCTGCTGGATCCGCTTGATGGCGTTGCGCATCTCCACCCGCAGCTTGGCGTCCAGGTTGGAGAGAGGCTCGTCCATCAGCAACACCTCCGGCTCGATGACGATAGCACGGGCCAGCGCCACCCGCTGCTGCTGACCGCCGGACAGCTTGGCGGGCATCCGGTCCTTCAGATGATCGATCTTGACCACCTTCAGGATCCTATCCACCCGCTCCTGGATCTCGTTTTTGGGGATCTTACGGTTTTTCAGGCCAAAGGCCACGTTGTCAAAAACCGACATATGTGGGAACACCGCATAGTTCTGAAAGACCATGCCGATATTCCGCTTGTTCGTGGGGATGTCGTTAATCACACGGTCGTTGATCCGA
This sequence comes from Flavonifractor sp. HCP28S3_F3, assembly GCF_052065355.1. Classification (NCBI taxonomy): domain Bacteria; kingdom Bacillati; phylum Bacillota; class Clostridia; order Eubacteriales; family Oscillospiraceae; genus Flavonifractor; species Flavonifractor sp. HCP28S3_F3. The sequence goes on along the minus strand of NZ_JBQHUF010000001.1, from coordinate 324,842 downwards.
AATGTCCCGCCTTCAATGGAGTTGAAGCCGATGATCATGCGCAGCAAGGTAGTCTTGCCGCATCCGGAAGGCCCGAGCAGTGTGAAGAACTCTCCCGGCTTCACCTCCAGAGAAAGTCCGTTGATGATGGTATCATTTCCGTACCGTTTGACGGCATTTTCAATCGTAATCGTGGCACCCATAACAGGCTCACCCTCCTCTTGCCTTCGGTTGTGAATAAGGGGGGCCTGCGATGTAAGACCGCAGGCCCGCTCCTTGCTTAATGTTTGGCTTTGCCGGATCAGCTGGCGTTCTCCAGGCACTCGCTGTACCGCTCGGTAATGGTGCCCTTGTTCTCCGCCACCCAAACGCCGTCATAGCTCTCCAGCGGGGTGATGGAATCCCAGGGGATCAGGCTGTCGTTCATGGTGGCACCCTCCCGCAGGGGACGCACCGTCAGGTTCTGGCCCACATAGTTCTGGCAGGCCTCGCTCAGCATGTAATCCACAAACTTCTTGGCGTTCTCCATATGGGGTGCACCCTTGATGATGGAGACGCACTGGCCGGACATGAGGGCGCCTTCCTCAGGGAAAACCACCTTCACGGCCACGCCGTCCCGCACATAGGCGGCGGCAGGATCTTCCCAGGTCAGACCCACAACGTACTCCCCTTCGGCTACGCCCTTATAAACCTGAGAGGAGCTGTTCAGGCTGACGCCGTCCAGATTGTTCACCAGAGCCTGGGCCCACTCCCACGCCTCGTCGGACAGAGGATCCCCGTTGCCCATGTCATACAGGCCCGCGATCAGGCACTGGAAGGCAGAGCTGGAGTTGATGGGGTCACCGGCGGCAATCTTGCCCTTCAGTTCCGGATTCAGCAGGTCTTCAAAGCCGTTGATCTCGATGTCGCCCGCCAAGTCCGTGTTCACAATAAATACTGTGGGGTCGCAGAAGGCCGGAGAGGAGTAGCCGCTGGTGTTCTTGTAGCCCTCCATCATGTTGGCGTCCTCGGGAGAGACATAGGGCTCAAAGCAGTCAGCGTAATCCTTGAGCATAGCCTCGTCAGCCGCCCAGCAGATATCGCCCTGGGGATTGGCCGCCTCGGACTGCACACGCTTGAGCACCTCGCCGGTACCGCCGGTCACTACTTCCACGTGGATCCCGGTATCCGCCTCAAAATTCCCGATAACTGCGTTGTTCAGGCTTTCGCTTCTGGCGGTATAGACCACCAAGGTCTCCTCACCGCCGGACCCGCCCGGCTGACCGGAATTCTCTCCGCTCGGGGTGTCCCCGCTGCCGCATCCGGAAAAAAGTCCCACTAAAAGCGCAGCGGTCATGGCAAGAGCTAGCTTCTTTTTCATAGTAAAACCTCCTAAATTTCTTTTCCTTTCCCGTGGTTTCATTATATACTTTTCCTTTTTTAAGTAAATCCTAAAAAAAGCACCTTTAGTTGTAATATTTAAAACTCCCCGGTTTTCTTTTTTGCCACCCTTCCCTTTCGGATCCCGCACTTCACAATAACAAAACGCCTGCTCCATCACAGCGGAGCAGGCGTTTTCAAATTTTCTATGGAGGACATTTCTCACACTGCACAAAGTTCTTACAAGAACTAATTGACAAATTGGTTTACTCGATATAAACTGCAATCAAAGAGGTTTACACCGAGTAAACTTCAGCTTCATACAATGGGGGAAATCATATGGCTGATATGAGATTAGGTGTAGTAGAAACCCGTTTTGCTGATTTGATATGGGAAAATGAACCCATAGCTTCTGGCGAATTAGTAAAACTCTGTGAACAAAAACTGAGCTGGAAAAAGTCAACCACATATACAATTTTGCGAAGGTTGTGTGAACGAGGTATTTTCTTGAACCACAAAGGCACGGTCACATCGCTGATATCCAAAGACGAGTTTAATGCTATGCAGAGCGAAAAGTTTGTTGAGGACACATTTGAGGGATCTCTGCCAAAGTTTTTGGCTGCCTTTTCTACGAGGAAAAAGTTATCCGATGACGAAATCAATCAACTGCAAAAGTTTATAGATGAAATGAGGTGATCGTATGCCATTATATACCGTTTTTTCTGCTGTACTCAATATGTCCATTACTGCAAGCATTGCCATTATTGTTGTATTGCTTGCAAGAATTATTTTGAAGCACGCACCAAAAATTTTTTCCTATGCACTTTGGGCAGTTGTGCTGTTCCGTCTGCTTTGTCCGGTATCACTGACATCGCAATTCTCCCTGATGGGCCTCTTTCCAGCACTAACCACAGAAGCAGGCAGCGTTGAGTATGTGTCTTTGAATGAACTCCATACGGAAAGGCCAGCAATTACGGTTGATATCCCTGCTTCCGATCTGAATCAAACGACGGACAACCGTGCTGAAGTAATGACAGCAGGTTCTATTGACGTTCTGGTATCTATTGCAAGCATTGTTTGGATTTGCGGCGTCGCGGCAATGTTGCTGTTTCATCTTCTCCAATTGATACGACTCCGCCGCAAATTGACCGGCGCTATCCCTTTGAAAGATAATATTTACCTTGCGGATTATATTCCCACGCCCTTTGTGATGGGCCTAATCCACCCGAAAATCTATTTGCCTTCTGCCATGTCCGAAGCCGAACAATCCTATATCATCCAACACGAAAAGCATCACATTCGCAGATGCGACCATATGATAAAGCTGCTTGCTTTTGCGGCAATGTGTATCCACTGGTTCAATCCGTTTGTTTGGCTGGCCTTTGCGCTGTCCAGCAAAGATATGGAAATGTCCTGCGACGAGGCGGTAATGAAGCAGATGGGCAGAGATATTCGGGCGGACTATTCCTCCTCTTTGCTGCAATTCTCCACCGGAAAAAGAGTGATCGTTGGCGCGCCTCTTGCCTTTGGAGAGGGCGATACTAAGGAAAGGATCGTGAATATTATGAGGTATAAGAAGCCGACACTGATGATAGTAGTATCGGCGGTTATTGTATGCGTTGTATTGACGGCCTGCCTGTCCTCGAATCCCCAACGCCTCTCGGCTATGGGAGCTTTGAAGGAAGAAGATATCGGAAAAACACTGAGTGAATTAAAAAACGAGCATCCTGAAGGCGAATTTGTGGTAAGTTTTGATGGATTCCCAGACAGTGCTGCTATATGTTTTGGGGAACCGGGGGCGGAATATCTTTACTACTTCTTTGGAACACAGAGCGGTGATGCTGAAAAGGCCATGAACGAATGTGAAGACCAGTTAACATGCGCTGGTTTTGTCACCACCGCAAATATACTTTTTCCAGACATGGAAGATGAAATGTCTTTTGAAGATTTCTTCTCCTTGATCGGTGTCGACGATTATGAGTACTTATCAGGAGAAGATGTAATAACTGGAGAAGGCTGGTTAAGATTCACGTATCATGGTATGGAAGTGATGGTGAATACGAACGAAACTACTCCTAGCGGCGGATGGGATATCACAGGAGAAGAAATCGTGAAAAGTAATGCTCCGGTGTCTATCGTAGACACAGAAATATTAAATACCAATCAAGACTTAGCTGATGCGGTGATGTTCGATTGAGCTGTGTCACGAGAACACATTGTGTATTTATTTTTTGAGAGATTGGAACTGTTCTGCCATCTGTGTACTGCGCTCAATACAAAACAAAAAACCCGTTTCCATAAGGAAACGGGTTTTTTGTTTCACTCTTATCGAGTTGGTGGAGATAAGCGGGATCGAACCGCTGACCTCTTGAATGCCATTCAAGCGCTCTCCCAGCTGAGCTATACCCCCAGATCGGTTCATCTCGTGACCGACGAGGGTTATTATACTAGGCTCGACTGTATTTGTCAATCATTTTTTTGCGCTTTTTTGAAATTTCTTTTAGGAGCTTATTTACCGTGCTTCTCCTTCAGATATTTGTCCATGGCTTCGGCAGCCTTCTTACCAGCGCCCATGGCCAGAATAACGGTAGCAGCACCGGTCACGGCGTCACCGCCGGCATACACGCCCTCACGGGTAGTAGCCATGGTCTCCTCGTCAGCGATCAGGCAGCCCTTCTTATTGGTGTCCAGACCGGGTGTGGTAGAACGGATCAGCGGATTGGGGCTGGTGCCCAGACTCATGATGACGGCGTCCACCTCCAGCTCAAACTCGCTGCCGGGTACCTCGATGGGGCGGCGGCGGCCGCTGGCGTCAGGCTCGCCCAGTTCCATCTTGATGCACTCCATGGCGCGAACGCGGCCCTTGTCGTCACCCAGGATCTTTACCGGATTGTTCAGGAACAGGAACTCAATGCCCTCCTCCTTGGCATGGTGGATCTCCTCCCGGCGGGCAGGCATCTCCTCCTCGCCGCGGCGGTACATTACATACACGTGCTCGGCGCCCATACGCATGGCACAGCGAGCGGCATCCATGGCCACGTTGCCGCCGCCAACGATGGCGGCTTTCTTGATCTTCTTGATGGGCGTGTCGTATGTATTCAGGTAGGCCTTCATCAGGTTGATACGGGTCAGGTACTCGTTGGCGGAGTACACACCGGCCAGAGTCTCGCCGGGGATACCCATGAACATGGGCAGGCCGGCACCGGAGCCCACGAACACAGCCTCGTAGCCTTCCTCAAACATCTCGTCGATGGTGTAGGTCTTGCCTACCACCATATCGGTCTCCAGATCCACTCCCATGGCGGTGAGCTTTTTCACCTCGTTGGCCACGATGGCCTTGGGCAGACGGAACTCGGGGATACCGTACACCAGCACACCGCCGGCGGTATGGAAAGCCTCAAACATAGTCACCTGATAGCCCTGCTTGGCCAGGTCGCTGGCGCAGGTCAGGCTGGCAGGACCGGAGCCCACTACGGCAACCTTGATGCCGTTGCTCTCAGGCTTCGCAGGCATCTCATTGATGTTCTCCCGGTACCAGTCGGCCACAAAACGCTCCAGACGGCCGATAGCCACAGGCTCGCCCTTGATGCCACGGACACAGTACTTCTCGCACTGGCTCTCCTGGGGGCACACTCGGCCGCTGACGCCGGGCAGGGCGTTGGTGTCGGAAATGATCTCATAGGCGGCCTTGAAGTCGCCCTCGGCCACCTTGGCGATGAACTCCGGGATATGGATATTCACCGGGCAGCCGGAAACACAGGGCTTGTTCTTACAGTTGAGGCAGCGAGTGGCTTCCTCCATGGCCTGCTCCTTGGTGTAGCCCAGGCAGACCTCCTCAAAGTTGCGGCTGCGTACCTTCGCGTCCTGCTCAGGCACGGGCACTTTGGTCATACTCATATTCGGCATCCTTCTCGCCCCCCTCTCAACGAATCATGTCGTGAGCCATCTGCTCCATACGGCAGGCATGGCGCTCTTTTTCCTCAGCCTCTTCCCCGCGATACACGGTGTTGCGGCTCATCAGCTCATCAAAGTCCACCTCATGGCCGTCAAAGTCGGGACCGTCCACGCAGGCAAACTTCATCTTGCCGCCCACGGTGACCCGGCAACCGCCGCACATGCCGGTGCCGTCGATCATAATGGGGTTGAGGGAAACGATGGTCTTAATGCCGTAAGGCTTGGTCACAGCAGAGACAAACTTCATCATGATGATGGGGCCGATGGCGATGACCGCATCATACTGATTGCCAGCTTCGATCAGGCTCTTCAGCTTATCGGTAACAAAGCCCTTCTCACCATAAGTACCGTCATCGGTGGTGAGATACAGATTGTCGCAGGCCGCCTTGAACTCGTCTTCCAGAATCACAATATCCTTGGAGCGGAAACCGGCGATAACGTCCACCGCGATTCCCTGGGCATGAAGGCTCTTGGCCTGGGGATAGGCAATGGCGCAGCCCACGCCACCGCCTACCACGCACACCCGCTTGGTGCCTTCGGGCAGCTCGGTGGCCAGACCCAGAGGACCCACGAAGTCCCGGATGGTATCACCCTCGTTCAGGTCCGCCAGCAGTTCAGTGGTCAGGCCCACCTTCTGGAAGATGATGGTGACCGTCCCCTTCTCCCGATCATAGTCGGCAATGGTCAGAGGAATGCGCTCCCCGTGCTCATCCACCCGCAGGATAATAAACTGCCCTGCCTGAGCCTTCTTGGCGATCAAAGGCGCCTCTACTTCCAGCAGAGTCACACTGGGGTTGAGGACCTTCTTTCGTACGATTTTTACCATGTTCCCCACCTCTCAAAAAATACGGTTACCTAAATTTTAATTAGATTACCACAATTATTTTTAGAATACCACCCATTGTTCCACTTGTCAATGGCATCCAAGGTCCTTTTTCAGATTATATACTAATCAGTCCATTTTTGTCCAAAAGACACGCAGTGCAAAATATCCATCCTCCAGATCTGCGGTAACCCGGCAGCCCATTCGGTCGACAAGCGCCTTTACAATAGCCAATCCCAAGCCGGTATTGCGGCCGGTACGCATCTTGTCCGAGGTAAAAAAGCGATCGAACACATGGGGAACATCCTCTTGCGTCAGGTCAGTGGTCTCATTGCGGAACAAACTGACCACCTGTTCCCCTTCCCGGTACAGCCGTACCTCCATCCTGCCGCATCCATGCTCCAAGGCGTTGCGGATCAGATTAGTGAAGACCCGGAGCACCGCCCCCTCGTCAGCCAGCACTGGCGGCAGACCCTCCTCCAGCTCTACCGTCATATCAAAGCCCTTTTCCATAAAATCATTGTAGAAGGCTGCCAGCAGGCCGGACAGGCTGGCGTGGAGGTTGACCGGCACCCGTTCCAGGGGATATTCGCCGCCCTCCAGCCGAGAGAGCTCATAGAAGCTGGTAATCAGGCTCTGAAGCGCTTTGGAGCGGTTTTCAATGACCGCCAGATACTCCCGCCGCTCTTCTTCCGGCAGAGCGGGGTCTTCCAGCAGCTGAAGGTATCCTAATATGGAGGTGAGCGGAGTACGAAGGTCGTGAGAGATGTTGGAAATCTGCTGGCGCAGGGACTTTTCCCGCTCGCGCCAGACAGCCTGATCCATGCGCCGGGCCTCCAAAAGCGCGTTGACCTCCTGGAGCAGTTCCTCTGCTGCCCCGTTGGGCACCGCCAGCCGTACCCGCGCGGAGCTGCCCGTCTGCTCCAGCTCCTTCAACTGCTTTGCCGCACTCCGCAGTGCCCGGCGCTGAGCCCACACCCACCAGCCCAGAAGTCCGCAGGCCACCGCCAGCAGGATACACAGGATCACCATTTCTCACGCCCCCTTGAATAGACCAAGGGCGCGCCCGGAATCCGGGCGCGCCTTTTTGTATTTATCGAATATCCCGCCGGAAAAACCAAAGCGATCCTACGGCAGTGCTGGCTGCCCCCCAGCCCAAACCGATCCCCCAGCACCAGAGCTGGTACTTCCAGGTGAGCCAGCCGGACAAATAGGGCGGCATCAACAGCGTATACGGCATCAGGATCGCCTGAAGCAACGGCGAAACCCGTCCCCCAGTAAACAGAGAAGACAATGCCGCCAGAATGGGCTGACCTACAAAAAAGACCAGATAATAGGCCGTCATCCAAACGGCGGTTCCTGGGAATGCCACTGCCATGGCGTGGCACAGGGCAAGCATCCCACACCATATCGGCAGGGCACCCAGCAGGCAGAAGCCCAGTACCCCAAGCGATACGTGCTCCTGCTCCAAATTATCGTGAGGCAGCAGCGGAAAACAGATAGCTAGGAGTCCGGCCACCAAAATGACGCACAAAGCCATACCTAGCAGCAAGCCAGCCAACAGCTTACCGTTGTAAATTCTTCCCCTATTCAGGCCAAAGGAGATCTCATTTTTCAGGGTTTCACCCTTGTTCCCATCCACTACTTGGACCAGCAGGGGCACCACCAGCATCCCCGTCAGCATTGTCACACTGACTGCGCCCACCAATTCCGCATAGTTGGCACTGTTCATCAAAAATCCAAACAGTGCAGTACACAGGACCAGGAAAATGGTCATGCCCCAGGTAATCCGGTGGTGCAGGGCCTTCCACAACTCGGCCTTGATGTAGTTGAGCACGCCTGCTTCCCTCCCGGCAGTTCGATCCGTTCAGCGGATCTCCTTTTTCTGAAATGCCACCAGTCCCACCACGATGGACAGGACCAACAGGACGATGCCCACCAGCCAGCACAGGCCCACGTAGTCCATGCGGAAGGCCACATTAGGCAGCTTTTCCAACATAACCGTAGGCATCAGCTGACGCACCCTCTCAAACACCGGATGGAACAGCAGTCCCAGAGCCTGGAGGATACCCGGCACTACGCCCAGCAGACCCACGCTGACAAAGGCGGCCAATGTGGTGTTGCGTACTATGAAATAACAAGCCATGGTGATCCCCTGAGCTGCCAGCCACAGGGGAAAAGCGCCCAGTAGGCTGTACCCGATGAGGGTCAGCGCTGCGGCATCCGTATCCCCATGAGGAAGCAGCGCCCAGCAGCCGGCTACATACAGCACCACCATCACTACAGCGGCCAGGATGGACACCAGAGCGGAGACTGCCAGCTTGCCCAGGTAGATCCGCACCCGGGGCAGGCCGTAGGCCACCTCGTTTTTCATGGTGTTCTGCTTATACTGTTCGGAAAAAACCATGTCACAGGTGAGGATGGTCGCATATACACCGATGCTCAACATGGCAGCCACCAGCGTGGAGGCGGAATAGAAGTTCATACCCTCATTGCCCCAGGAGCTGGTGAGCCAGCAGCCCCACAGCAGCACCCCTTCCAGGGCCAGAACAACGATCAGGGTGAGGTAGAGGTACTTTCTCCGAAAAACCTTATAGCACTCGGCAGCCAGATAGTTACGCATGGCGGACACCTCCGATCATGGACAGGAAGTAGTCCTCCAGATTGGCCCCACGGCTCTCGATAGATAGCAGAGCAGCGCCGCCCTCCACCAAAACGCGGGACACCTGCTGGGGCTGATCCAGGCAGCTGTACAGCCGGACAATGTTGCCGGGCAGCACCTCGTAATCCCGGACACCCAGCGTCTTCTCCAAAATCAGGGACGCCTGGGAGACATCGTCCACCTGTACTTCGATACAGGCCCGACACTTCTCCTGCAGGGCCTGGGCACTGATCTGCTCCAGCATTACACCGTTGTCAATGAAGCCGTAGCAGGTGGCCAGATTGGCCAGCTCAGGCAGGATGTGGCTGGAAATAAGGATGGTGGTCTGCTGCTCCTGGTTCAGGCGGAGCAGCAGGTTGCGAAACTCCACGATGCCCTCCGGGTCCAAGCCGCTGATGGGCTCGTCCAGCAGCAGGAAATCAGGCCGATTCATCAGTGCCAGGGCCAGGCCCATCCGCTGCTTCATGCCCAGGGAAAAGTTCTTAAACGTCTTCTTCCCTGTGTCCGCCAGGTCTACCTCCTCCAGCACCTGGTCCACCACCCGGCTGCCGGGGATGCCCCGCTGGATGCGGTAGTACTCTAAATTCTGCCGGGCTGTAAGATAAGGGTAAAAGCTGGGCGTCTCCACCATCACTCCTGTGCGGGCACGCATGGCGGCAAGCTCATGTCCGCTGGTGGCGCCGAACAGGTTCAGCTCCCCGCCGGAGGGGATGGTCTGTCCCGTCACCATGCGGATCAGGGTGGTCTTGCCCGCTCCGTTGCGGCCCACCAGGCCGTAGATCTGGCCCTTCTCCACCGTCAGGTCCACCCGGTCCACCACCGGCCGGTTCCCATATCGCTTGGTGAGCCCGTGGGTCACCAATACTTCTTGTGTCATACGGCATCAGCCTTTCTCTTGGATTGTGATGCCAGTATAGCGGCAAGTCAATAATCAGCCTTTAAGCAAAGGTGAAGAAAGTCTTAATCACACATCTTGAAGCCAATACCCCACACCGTTTTGATGTACTCGGTAGGGCTGGCTTTAGCCAGTTTGGAGCGCAGGTTGGAAATATGGACGTTCACCGTGTTGTCGTCCCCCATATAGGTTCCATCCCACACCTGCTGGTAGAGCTGCTCCCGGGTAAACACCTTCTTGGGGTGCTCCATCAGCAGAGTCAGGATATGGAACTCCCGGGCAGTGACCGCCACCGGCTTGCCTGCCGCCGTCACCGTCACGCTCTCCTTATCCAGCACCAGATCTCCGTGGGTAAGCACACTGCCACCCACCGTGCCGGAGAACTGGTGGTATCGGCGCAGCTGGGCCTCCACCCGGGCCAGCACCTCAGCGTTGTCAAAGGGTTTGGGGATAAAATCATCGGCACCCAGTTTAAGCACATTCACTCGGTCTTCCAGGCCGGTCTTGGCGGAGAGGACGATGATAGGCATGGTCTTGCGCTGGCGCAGCTGGGTAATAAGTTCCTCACCAGTCAGGCCGGGCAGCATCAGGTCCAACAGGATCAGGTCGTAGTCGTACTGGCCCGTCCACAGAGCCGCTTCGCTGCCGGAATAGGCCGGGCGGCAGTCATAGCCGGCACCAGTCAGCACCCGGCACAGCAGCTTGTTGATGTCCGGATCGTCCTCCACCACTAAAATATGATAGGTCTCCATCTTTATTTTCCTCCTGAAAGGACGCCTATTTGACCCGCAGACGCTTGGCCAGCTCCGGGTCCGGATCCACCACGGCGGTCTGGTAGGTGGTATAGATCACCATGCCGGGCCGGGCCCCGGCGGGCTTCTTTACATATTTCACCGGGGTGTAGTCCACCGGCACTCGGGTGCTCTCCCTGGCCTGGGAGAAGGTAGCTGCCAGCACCGCCGCCTCTGTAAGGCTCTGGGCGTCGGCCTCGCCCCCCTCCAGCCACAGAATCACGTGGGAGCCGTGGATCTTCTGGGTATGGAGCCAGATATCGCTCTTATACGCCATCTTGGTGGTAAGCTGGTCATTCTGGCTGTTGTTCTTGCCCACGGTGATCCGCAGACCGGTGCTGGATCGGAACTCCATGGGCTTGCCTGCCACCCGCTTTTCCCGCTTGGCGGCAGTCTTGGCCCGGCGGAGGTAACCGGTATCAGTGAGTTCCTGGCGGATCTCCCCCAGGTCCCGCTCCCCTTCCGCCAGTTCCAGGTTCTCCAGCACACTGTTCAGATATTCCAATTCCTTTTCACCCTTCTCGATTTGAAGGGTTAGCATCTTTTCAGCCGTCTTGGCCTTGTTATAGTCCTTATAGTACTTTGCGGCGTTCTGCTGAGGCGTGAGAAGGGGATCCAGTTTGATTTCAATCTCCCGGCACTCCGGATCATAGAAGTTCATAGCCTTCAACACCGTCATGCCCTTCTCCATGGCATGCAGGTTGGAAGTGATGATATCGCCCTGCTCCCGCAGCTTCTCCCGGTCTAAAGTGGCCACCAGTTCCTTCTCCTGATTGGCCAGCTTGCGGGCAGTCCGATCCCGGGCGTTGGTCACCGTCTTCACCAGATCCTGGCCCCGCTGCTTGACCCGCTCCGCCGCTTCCCGGCGCTCATAAAAACCGTCCAGCATGGCGGAAAAGCTCTCCTGCCGGATGCTCTCTGTCTCAGGACCATATTGTAGGATAGGCAGGAAGGAAAAGTCTACCGCTTTGCCCTCCCGTACCAGCAGACATGGTGTAAAGTTATTTTCATTTACATCATTTCGTAGTTTGAGCAACGCTCCGCACAGGCCCTCAGCCCCTCCGGCCCGGAAGGCAATCTCCCGGGCAATCAGGGGAGAAAGGCCGGTAAATGTGTCCATCAGCAGCTTTTCCGGCTCTTTCTGAGTGGGATTTTCGAGAGCCGCCAGCAGCTGCTCCTCATTTAGTGTAAACGGGTTTAACTTGTCAGGTGCCGGAGGCTGGCGGTAAAACAGGCCGGGCAGTACCTGCCGCTGTCCCCGGGAAATATCCCCGTCGATGCGGCGGATACAGTCGATGATACGTCCCTCTCCATCCAGCAGGATCAGGTTGGCACTGCGGCCCATGGCCTCCAATACCAAGCGGCGCTCTACCCGGTCTCCCAACTCGTCAATGGTCTCCAGCTTAAAGTCCAGGATACGCTCCAGAGGGGGCTGGTTCAGCTCCAGAATTCGACCTCCCAGCAGATGTTTGCGCAGCAGCATGCAGAACATGGGGGGCTTGTCCGGGTTCTCCCGGGTCAGGGTGGTAAGATGGGCCCGGGGATGGCCGGGGTTAGCGGAGAGGAGCAGGCGCACGTTCTCCCCCTGACCCCGCAGAAAGAGCACTACCTCATCCCGGGTGGGCTGGTAGATCTTGTCGATCTTGGCACCCTCCAGAACAGGGCGAAGCTCCTCCGCCACGGCGGTGAGGCACAAAGCGTCTAACGGCATGCTTCATCCTCCTCCATCATCACGGCAAAAAGCTGGTTGAGCCGGTCTGTACGTCCCTGAAGCCACAGCCAGCCGAACAGAGCCTCCAAACCGGTGGCAGCCTGATAGTCCGCCCGGGTGGCGTTTTGCGGCACGCTGTGGGGGCTGGTATTGCGGCCCCGGCGGAAGACGTCCCCCTCCGCCTCGTCCAGCAGGGGCAGGATCTTCTCTACCGCCCGGGCCTGGGCAGGGGCGGCCACATAGCGCACAGTGGCACGATGGAGGCCCTTGGAGGTAGCTTTGCCGTGGAGACACAGCCAGGAGCGCACCATCAGCTCAAATACACCGTCGCCGAGATGGGCCAGCCCCAGACTGCTGATGCCCTGGATGGTATCAGGCTGGGCATTCAAATGAAAATAGTCGATCATAATGATTCCTCATATCTTTTGTACTTGATGCCATGCAAGTATACCGCAAACGGCAGGAAAAAACAACTATTCCAGCCGGGGACAGCCGCCTGGCCGGAATGGAAAAACCACATAGGGGACACCGTCCAGTTCCCTGATCTGGGCAAAACAAAAAAGCGGCGTCAAAGGGAACGGCCGGTCAGTCCGAAATTTTCTGGCAAGTAAAAAGCCTTGCTCGTCCTTGCAAAACAAAGCCTCTCCCCCCTCCCACGCTCGGGCCAGCAGAGGCTCCCCCATCAGACGGGCCGGCTCGGCTATCCGGCTCCAGCCCGCAGGCAGAGACGGCTTCTCACGCTCCCGCCTCACTGCATAGGCCAGTACCGCTTCCCCACCGGTGGGCGGCCAGGCCCCCTGCCGCTCCAGCTCGGCAATACTCATGGTACGGGACAACCGCAGTGTGCCCTGCTCGGGCACGAAGGTACCCAGTAGTACTTTGCCACCAGGACCGGCAAGCCATCCTTTATAAAGCCCATTTTTATCGTCAGGCAATTCGCCTTTACATTCCGCGCGCCCCTGGGAATCCCGGACGGTCAGCCACCCCCGGCCGCCCTCCAGTGAAAACCGCCGTTCCATGCCGCCGCCCCCCTTTCTCTCACCTTCATGTTATGCGGACAGGATGGACGGAAATGCACAAAGAGGGCGCACGGATCTCGTGCGCCCTCAAGATTATTTGATGGTATAGCTCCCACGCACCATAATGGTCACCGAGGTTGAGGCCTTCACTCCCCGTCCCTCTATGGTACCAAGATAAAGATGATTGGCTTTCAGGGCTCCACCGTTTGCCAGTGTGGTCCCATCGGTCATATCCACCAGGCCGGGAGATGAATCGGAGACACAGGTGGCAGTACCGCTGCGAAGCAGAAACTCACAGGCCGCTCCACCGGTCAGGGTCTGCCCCGCATTGAGGGTAACCACCTCATAAACAGCGCTGCCGGTACCCGTCTGTCCGCCGGTGCTTGTCCCACCGGAAGCGGCCAGTTTGTCCTCTACCTCTTTCACATAGCTCTCCGTCACGGTCTCCAGCTTTTTCTCCAGCTCGGTCTGCTTTGCGGCTACCTTACTGTCTACCTGGGACAGGATGGAGGGAGTTACCTGCTTCTCCAGGTAGCTCAGGGTGATCAGCGGGTCAGATTGGCTGCCCTGCTGACCGGCAGCCACCGCCACCCCCACCAGGGCCAGAGTCACCAAGCCGCCGGAAATCAGTCGGACGGGCAACGCTTTTTTCTTCATATGTACCTCCATTTCTAAATGTGGGGCCGCCGTTCAGACGGCCCCACCTGATTTACACCAACGTGTCCGTGTGCAGTCCGAAGCTGACCGCGATGGCGTTGTCTACCCGCTGCATCTGCGCTTCGTCCAGCCGGCCCATATGCTCTCTCAGCCGCCGTTTGTCCAGCGTCCGGATCTGTTCCAGCAGCACCACCGACTCCTTAGGCAGTCCGTAGGTGTTGGCCGAGAGCTCGATGTGGGTGGGCAGTCGGGCCTTGCCGGTCTGAGAGGTGATAGCGGCGGCAATCACCGTGGGACTGTGCCGGTTGCCGGTGTCGTTCTGCACGATCAGCACCGGACGCACGCCCCCCTGCTCGCTGCCCACCACGGGGCTCAGGTCGGCATAAAAGATATCTCCGCGTTTTACGCTGTTATCCACAAAAGCTCACACTCCGCCGGAAAATAGTCACCTGCGTCACACGGCCACGGCCTATGTAACGCGGTCACTATGATTTTCCCACGGGGCGGCGGGATTTATACCCGCTGCCTGCAAAAAACAGGCGGGCGTCTCATACTCCGCCGCTGTGCCGGCGCTTCCTCCCCGGCCCATTGTATGCCGGGTTTTGTCGGCTGGTGCGCTTCAGTCCCGGTATTCCCGGTGGACCCGAGGGGATACCGCACACAGCAGCTCATACTGGATAGTACCTGCCAGATCGGCCAGCTCCTCCACCGGGACATGTTCCCCAAAGACTTCCGCCTCATCTCCCGGCACTACGTCCAGCCCGGTCACATCCACCATACACATATCCATGCACACCCGGCCCACAATGGGCACTCGCTGCCCGTGGATCTCCACCTGCCAGCGGTCAGAGGCCAGCCGGGGCAGGCCGTCGGCATAGCCGATGGTCAGGGCCGCCAGACGGGTATCACGCTCCAGCACATGGGTGCAGCCATAACTCACCGGAGTACCCGCCGGTACATCCTTCACCGACGCCACCCGGGTCTTCAGAGTCATCACCGGCCGCAGGCCGGGGCCATCCAGTCCCTCGCAGGATGGATCGGGATAGTGGCCATACAGGGCAATGCCGGGGCGCACCATATCCAGATAGGTACAGGGATAGTTTAACACAGCGGCACTGGCCGCACAATGACGGATGGCAAACGTCACGCCCCGTGCCTTCAGCGACTCCAGCAGATCCAGGAACCGGGTGAACTGAGCCATCGTATAGCCCTCGTCCCCATCAGCATTGGCAAAATGGGTGTAGATTCCCTCCGCCGTCAGCCCGGGCAGCGCACACACCTGGCAGATGGTATCCACGGTCTCCGCCAGATGCTCCTTATCACACAGCCAACCCAGCCGGGACATGCCGGTATCCGCTTTCACATGGATCTTCAGAGACTTGCCCGCCTGCTCCGCCAAGCTGGACAGTGCCCGGGCGGTATCCAGGTCGTAGACGGTCTGAGTGATATTCTCCTCCAGCAGAGCTCCCGCTCGCTCTACCGGAGTATAGCCCAAGATCAGAATGGGGGTTTTGATCCCCGCTTGGCGCAGCTCCAGGGCCTCGTCCAGGCAGGCCACTGCCAGATATTCCGCTCCCAGTGCCTCCAGCCGCCGGCCCACCGGCACCGCACCATGGCCGTAGGCGTCCGCCTTCACCACGCCGACAAAGCGGCAGCCATGGGGCAGCATGGCGCGCAGTGTACGGTAATTATGCTCCAAATTGGAAAGACTGATCTCTGCCCAAGTCCGTGTCTGTGTCTGTTTCATGTGTCATCCTCTTCGCTGATCCAAATCGTGCTTTTGATTATACTACGTCTGGCCCTCCTTCACAAGAGGAATGCGGCCGACTCTTTTATCCATTTTTAATCCATTGTTCATAGAATTACAAAGACATTTTTCGCTTTTCTGTATATACTAAGATCAGAAATCCAACGACGGCATTTGAATCAGTGCATATTATTAAGGAGGCATTTGCTATGATAGAAGATATCGGCAAGGTTTTGACCAACATCGGGCTGGCGGGCGTGGGCCTGGCTGCCATTGCAGTAGAACAGGCTGGAAAGGCCGGAAAGGTTCTGGTGGAAAAGGGCGCAGTGGCTGTAGAGGAAGGCCGGAAATACGGCGCTGAGCTCCAGGAAAAGTATCAGCAGGACGCCCAGCGCCGCCGGGAGGAGCAGTTCGACCGGCAGGTATCACAGATGGACGCCGACCAGCGGGAGGCTCTCCGCCGCCGTCTGGCTGAGTTGGACGATCTGGAACGGGAAGCAGCAGAAGCTGCGGAAGCCGCGGAAAACCTCGATTCCGACCACGACGATGACCAGCAGGCATTCTAAAATTCTGTCCCCAACGGGCGGCGGTGCGTTCGGCACCGCCGCCCGTTTTTCGTTGTGCAATATCATATAATAAAAGTAGGTTTTATATGTTTTTTTACCACCTCCTACAAAAATAGAAATGATAACCAAATAAGCCTTGTCTCTGGAAAATTCATCAGGTATAATGCCCACGTTATGTCATCCAATATGACGTAACATATTCCTGGCACCAAACAGAAAGGAAGGTTGACTAATTTGATGCATCCCCGCCGCGCCATTTCTGGCCTGCTCTGCCTGGCGACACTCGCCAGCTCATGCACCGCATGGCTGCCCGCTGCCTCCGCTGCAGGAGTGCAGGAGCACACAGTGCAGCAGACCACTCAGGCCACCGGCTCCATCTCCCTGACCCTGGCTTTTGCGCTTCCCCAAAGAGCCGAAGAGGTGAGAAACCGCAAGATACAGATTACTTTGACCAACAGCAGCGATGAATCTGTCGCCGTTGTTCATTTATGGGACGGCACCGCCGATGCCGGCGATCTGTCCGTCACCACGGAAACCTTGAATAGTCAAGGTTCTCCCCTGACCACAGAACAGCAGATTGGCTCCTACCGCGCCACCATCTCCGGCCTGGCTCTCGGGACCTATACCATGACTGTGACCGGCACAGGCTATGCCCCCTGCTCCACCTCTGTCACTCTGAGAGACTATTCCCAGCACGTGCTCATGAGCACCGATGATGGCACCTTCTCCCTGGGCGACGTGAATGGCAGCGGCGCCGTGGACAGCGCCGACCGGGACGCTCTGGACGCCCACCTGGGTGCCAGCGATGCCGAAACACTGGCCATTTACGACCTGAACGGCGACGGAAAGGTAAATGTGGTCGATCTGTCTTATGTCAATAAGATGATGGACCTGTCCGGCACTCCCGCCATTATGTCTACTACCGCCATCGTGACTCCCTCGGTGGATGATTCGGTGGTGACCATTACCGAGGGCAAGCTGGAGGACCTGTTTACCGCTTCCACCGCCCCGGTCACTTTGGCCCCTGCTTCCGAGGGTGAGGCGCTGTCTATTCCCATTGCCTTTGAGGAAGCCGTTACCATGAGCGAGATCTCTATCACCTCTCCCAGTACTGACGGTGCCATTCAGGCCGGTACCGCTCAGGTGGAGACCGAGGACGGCCAGATCCTGAACGTGGACTTTGATGTCTCCGCTCCCGCCGGCACCCACGCCATCAGCCGGACCGCCGGGCAGACGGTAGTCACCATTAACCTGGGTAATAAGGTGGCAGTCAAGAAGGTCACCATCACCGTAAGCAAGGTGGAAGGTCAGTCCGGCTCCGCACCCACCTACGCCACCGTCAGTCAGATTGAGTTCCTGAAGGATGTGGTTTCTGATTCCCAGACGGCGGACACGCAGGTAAAGAATCTGGCTGCTACCGCCGGCGACGGGGAAATCACCCTGGTATGGGACAGCGTAGCCAACGTCACCGGCTACACGGTCAAGTACGGTACCAGCAAGAACGCCCTGAATAAGACCGCTGGCGTCAGCGCCAACCGCGCTGTCCTCTCTGATCTGGAGAACGGCACTACCTATTACTTCCAGGTCACCGCCACCAACGGTGACTGGAGCGGCACTCCCTCCGCCATTTTGTCCGCTACGCCTCTGGCCGCCAGCGTCCCCGGTGCTCCCTCCAACCTGAAGGTGGAGAGCGCCGACAGCTCTCTGCGAGTGAGCTGGGGCAAGACCAAGGACGCCACCTACTACCAGGTGTTTTACCGGGAGCAGGGCGCCTCTGAGTTCATCGCCTGGAGCGGCACTACTACCTCCACCAGTACCGCTATCACCGGTCTGACCAACAGCACGGTCTATGAGGTGGCGGTGAAGGCAGGCAACCACAAGGGCCTTGGCCCCTACTCCGCCACTGCCACCGGCACCCCGGACAAGGAGGGCTTTGAAATGCCCAACCTGCCCGAAACCAACCGTATTGACAACGGTGAGATCACTTCCATCGTTATGAAGGACCCCAGCAACGTGAACAAGTCCCTCTGCCCCGAGTTTACGGTGAATGATCTGGTCGACGGGGACCCCAACACTTACTGGATCGCCGCCAACTACTGGTATGACAGCAACATTACCTATACCTTCCGGGATACCCACAGCATGAACTACCTGCTGCTGGTACCCTATCTGAGCACCGCCTATAAAAACCGGATCGATAATTTTACCGTTACCCTCAAGGGTGAGAGCGGTGAAACGCTGGCGACTTATTATCGCAGCGGGATCAATATCACCGGCAGCAATTACTACATCCTCCCCTTCCCTGAGACTGAAGGCGTCAAGAGCGTGACCCTGAGTCTGGGTGAAAAGACCGGCGGTCCCCGGGTCAGCATCTCCGAGATCGCCTTCTACGACAGTGACACTCTTTCCACGGAGATCGCCGACCTCTTTACCGATGGCTCCTTCACCGCTCTGAAGGGTGATGTGGACGCCGACGACATCGCTGCGCTCCGGACCCGGCTCTCCGCTCTGAGCAGCTACTACCTGGATGTGGCCCGGCTTCAGGACGAACTGGCCCTGGCCCAGGCTTTGCTGGAACAGAACGATGACGCACTGGGCGTAGTGAAAAACGACTTCCAGAGCCGCAGCACTTCCGCTGCCGCCGATCAGGCTGCCGGCCAGACTGCCAGCGATCTGCAGCCTCTGGGCGTCACCGCTCGGGCAGGCGCCACTGTGGCTGTCTACGCCCAGCTGCCCGACGACGCTACCGTCTATGTGGTGCCCACCCAGTACTACGGCGAGTCCGGCGTATGGAAGGGCACTCCCGTGGCACTGAAAAACGGCCGAAACTATATTACTGTACAGCAGATCGGCAATCTCAGCGACACCCGGGGCGGCATGCTCTACCTGACCTACGGCGGCAGTCATCCCGAGCAGATCAAGATCCAGGTCCGTGGAGACAGCAATGTCTTCTCCATGCCGGTGCTGGAGCTGTCCAATTGGTACACCCTGAACGAGACCCAGCGGAAGGACGCCATCCGCGCCTACATCCAGGAGCTGTCCGCTCTGGTGGAGACACTCTCCCAGTCCGGCATCTCCGGCGAGTCCTGGAAGGTCACCATCCGCAACGCCACTGAGATCTCCACCCCCAGCGTGCTTCTCTCCCTCCCCGCCGACCAGGTGCTCTCCGGCCTCAAGGGCGTGGGCAATGGTCAGGAGGAAATGGTGGATGTCATGTACCAGAACATCCTGGCCTGGGAGGAAGAGCTCTTCATTGCCAACAAGGTCCAGGGCATCATTGATGCCGACACCGATCTGGCTGATTACCAGTATCCCATAACTACCCGCCAGAACATCCGCTACATGCGCATGTTCGCCGGCGCCTTCATGTACGCCGCCGGAAACCACATCGGCGTGGAGTACGGCTCCACCGCTGCCCTGGTTCAGGGCAAGCCCACCTCCGCCACCGGCGCGGGCAAGGCCAACGGCCTGTTCGGCTGGGGCATCGCCCATGAGATCGGCCACAACATGGACAAGCTGGGCAAGGCCGAAATCACCAACAACATCTACTCCCTGGCTCTCCAGGCCTGGGACGGCAACTCCATGCATCTGGACACCCGTCTGACCGAGGATGGCCGCTGGACTGAAATCTTTAACAAGGTAGCCCAGAGCCGCCCCGGCACCGCCAACAATGTGTTTGTGCAGCTGGGTATGTACTGGCAGCTCCACCTGGCCTACGACAATGCCGGCCAGCCGCTGGCCTTCTACAACGCCTTCTTTAAGGCCTGGAAGTCCGGTGAGTACAGCAGTTACAGCTACGACGAGCGGGTGGCTCTCATCGCCTCCAAGGTGGCCGACCGCAACCTCACCGAGTTCTTTACCCGTTGGGGTATGACTCTCAGCGACGCCGTCCAGGATATTCTGGACGACTATCCTACCGAGGAGCGTGCCATCTGGTACCTGAACGACGATTCCCGCAATTACCGCATCAACAGCGGCGACGCCGCTGAGGGCTCCGCCAGCGTTACCTCCTCCGTGGACGGCTCCAAGGTGACCCTCACCATCAGCCACACCGACCGGGAAAACATCCTGGGCTATGAGATTCGCCGCAACGGCAAGGCCATTGCCTTCACCACCCAGGACACCTATGTGGACGACCTGGGCGCGGCCAACAACCTGACCTACACCTACTCCGTGATGCCCGTGGACAAGCTGGGCAATCAGGGTGATGCTGCCGAGAGCAGCGAGGTTCTGATCGCCTATGACAAAACCATCAGCTCCGATCTGTACACCCTGGACCGCGACCACGATACTGTGACCATCACCATGAAGGATGGCACCTCTGTCCCTGTTACCGGCATCAAGGTGACCGGCACCGAGTTGACCGGCACCTACACGGTTCGGCTGAAGGCGGACGCTGACGCTGAGGAGTGGACCTCCGCCAAAACCGGCGAGCTGTCTGGCAGCCAGGTGGTAGCTTACTTCAACAAGCCCGGCGCTGTCCCCTCCGACACCCGCATCTGGACCTACGACGCAGCGGTGCTGGAGATCACCGGCATCCCTGAGGACGCCCAGCTGGAACTGCTGGACTATCCCGGCGACCGGGTGGACTTCTATGAGGACGCCACCGTGGGCGTTCTGAAGGACGATTACCGCTACGGCGAGGGCAAGGACGACGTGATCCCCGCTGGCACGCTGGTGATCCTGGGCACCTATCGCGGTGACCCCGCCTACAACTATGTGTCCATCGAGGCGGAGTACAACACCACCGCCGAGGCCTGGGAGGATCAGGAGGTCACCACCATCACTCGTGCCATGAACGGCTATGGTCTGATGTTCGCTGAGATCCCCGAGGACGGCGCGGTCAGCGATACCAGTGACGGCTTCTTTATCTTCGTGCCCGACCTGGAGGCTGAGGCCGATCTCAACGCCAAGGACGGCGTAACTGACGCCTATCCTCTGTCCATCCGCGCGGTACTCTACCGCACCGACAAAACTACCAGTGCCGACAGCCAGCGGGTCACCAGCCAAACCCTTTGGATCAGCTTCCCCGAGAGTGGGGAAGACGGATCCTCCTTCCCCATCATTGAGCTGACCGGCACTGCCACCGAAAAGTGAGGTATTCTGTGAAACGACCGATTTTCTCTCTGTTCTCCGCCCTGGTCCTGGCGGCCGGCCTGCTGTTTACCACAGCGGCCGCCGCCGGTCCTCAGCTGGTAACCGCTCAGACGGCGTCCACCAGCCAGGAGGTAACTATGACCGGTGTCTCTTCGAACTGCCAGAGCCTGCAGGTGACTCTGCTTCTCTCTGAGGACGGAACCACTTACACCTACGAACCTGACGCCGGCCTGAACCGGAACGGCATTTATACCACCAGCAAGCAGAGCGGCAGCCAGGTGACCCTCTACATTACCGCCAAAAACGGAGTGCTGGCCGCCGAGGGTACCCTGCCGCTGGGCACTCTGATCGCAGCGGATGACACCACCTTTACCATTACCGGATTTTCCGGCCTGCTGATGACCGACTCCTCTTCCGGGGGAATTTCCGCTCCGGAAAGCGGCGGTGTAGCCGGCGGCAGCACGGGCGGCAGCGGCGGCGGAAACAGCTCCGGCAGCAATGGCGGAAACAATTCCGGCAGCACCGACAACGGCACGGACAACGGTTCTGAGGACGGCTCCAACGGCTCCGGGACCCAGCCCCTCCCCTTTGCCGATGTAGCTGACGGCACCTGGTACACTGACGCGGTGCGCTATGTGTATCAGCAGGGTCTGATGACCGGTACCAGCGAGGACCGCTTCTCCCCCGACGTAACTACCAACCGTGCTATGCTGGTCACCATCCTTTACCGCCTGGAGGGCAGTCCCGCTGTTTCCGGCGGCGTATCCTTCCCCGATGTGGCTGCCGGACAGTGGTATGCCGATGCGGTGGCCTGGGCCAGCGCCAACGGTATTGTCAACGGCTACGACAACGGCAGCTTCGGTCCCGACGACACCATCACCCGGGAGCAGATGGCTACCATCTTCTATCGCTATGCCAGCTACAAGAGCTATGACATGTCCGCTTCCGCCGCTCTCGGCGGCTACAGCGACGCTGCAAAGGTCTCTCCCTACGCGGCGGACGCCATGGGCTGGGCCATTGGCGCCGGTCTGATCACCGGCACCAGCGACACCACCCTCTCCCCCGCCGGTTCCGCTACCCGGGCTCAGGCCGCCGTGATCCTGGCCCGCTTCTGCCAGAACCTGGCCGACTAAAACACAAAACGCCCCCGACAGGAGCTGATCCTGCCGGGGGCGTTTGCCGTTATATAAAATAAAAAATCCGGATCACTCCGGATTCTCTCAAAAAGCTGTTGACTTTCCCAGTATATACATGGTATACTTAAATGCTCTTATGTCCAAACAGCGTTTTCCCGCTGTTCTCCCATGTTGTGTCAACTATAGCACAGGGCCTCGGGAAGCGCAAGAGGATATTTTCATATTTTATCCACGCGCCCGGGTGTGTAGCACCCGACTTGAACCGCCCCGTTCGTGCGGTTCGACGAAAAGCAGCCGACGGAAACCGGGAATGGCTGGTCCCCAGCCGCTCCCAGACAAAGAAAACGAGGTGTTTTTTCTACGATGGTCAAGGACGTCTACTACGGCAAAACCCTCCGCAAGAGCTTTGCCCGCCATGAGGAGATCCTGGACATGCCCAACCTCCTGGAGGTGCAGAAGAACTCCTACCAGTGGTTCCTGGACACGGGACTGCGGGAGGTCTTTAAGGATGTAGCCTCCATCACCGACTATGCGGGCAATCTGGAGCTCTCCTTCATCGACTACTCCATGGATGAGCCCCCCAAGTACAACGTGGAGGAGTGCAAGGCCCGGGACGCCACGTACGCCGCCCCCATCAAGGTGCGGGTGCGTCTGCGCAACAAGGAGACCGAGGAGATCAAGGAGCAGGAGATCTTCATGGGCGACTTCCCCCTGATGACCAAGGCCGGTACCTTTGTCATCAACGGCGCCGAGCGCGTCATCGTCTCCCAGATCGTCCGCTCCCCCGGCATCTACTACTCCCGCACCGAGGACAAGGCGGGTACCGTCACCTACGCCACCACCGTGATCCCCTACCGCGGCGCCTGGCTGGAGTATGAGACCGATCTCAGCGACATCTTCTATGTCCGTATCGATAAGAACCGCAAGCTGCCCATCACCTGCCTGATCCGGGCGGTGGGTCCCAAGACCGACGCTGAGATCCTGGAGCTGTTCGGTGAGGATCCCCGCATCGTGGCCACGCTGGAGAAGGACGCCTGCAAGACCTACGAGGACGCTCTGCTGGAGATCTACCGCAAGCTGCGTCCCGGTGAGCCTCCCACGGTGGACTCCGCCGAGAGCCTGCTCAATGCGCTGTTCTTCGACCCCCGCCGGTACGACCTGTCCGCCGTGGGCCGCTACAAGTTCAACAAGAAGCTGGCTATCTGGACCCGTCTGAATGGCCAGAAGCTGGCCATGCCGGTGGTGGATCCCATGACCGGCGAGATCCTGGCCGAGCCCGGTGAGGTGCTCACCCGTGAGCGGGCCATGGAGCTGGACGCCAAGGGCGTCAACGAGGCCATTCTGGACCTGGACGGCACTCAGATCAAGGTCTTCTCCAACCACATGGTGGACATGAAGAATTTCGTGGACTTCGACCCCGCCGAGTGCGGCGTCACCGAGAAGGTCCGCTTCACCGTGCTTCAGGAGCTGCTGGCCAATTACTCCGGCGAGGAGCTGAAGGATGTCATCAAGGATCGCATGGACGATCTCATCCCCAAGCACATCATCGTGGATGACATTATGGCCTCCATCAACTACCTCAACTGCCTGGCCCATGGCGTGGGCACCGCCGACGACATTGACCACCTGGGCAACCGCCGTCTGCGCTGCGTGGGCGAGCTGCTGCAGAACCAGTTCCGCATCGGCTTCAGCCGCATGGAGCGCGTCATCCGGGAGCGCATGACCATTCAGGACCTGGATATCGTCACTCCCCAGTCCCTGATCAACATCCGCCCCGTCACCGCGGCTATCAAGGAGTTCTTCGGCAGCAGCCCCCTGAGCCAGTTTATGGACCAGACCAACCCCCTGGCCGAGCTGACCCACAAGCGCCGTATGTCCGCTCTGGGCCCCGGCGGTCTGTCCCGTGACCGCGCCTCCTTCGATGTGCGAGACGTTCACTACTCTCACTACGGCCGTCTGTGCCCCATTGAGACCCCCGAAGGTCCTAACATCGGTCTGATCTCCTACCTGGCTTCCTATGCCCGCATCAACCGGTACGGCTTCATCGAGGCTCCCTACCGCAAGGTGGATCGGGCCACCGGCCATGTCACCGACCAGGTGGATTACATGACCGCCGACATGGAGGACGAGTTCACCATCGCTCAGGCCACCGAGCCTCTGGACGAGAACGGCTGCCTGAAGAACGCCCGTATCACCTGCCGTCACCGCAACGAGATCATTGACGTGGATCGGGATCAGGTGGACTATATCGACGTCTCCCCCAAGATGATGTTCTCCATCGCTACCGCTCAGATCCCCTTCCTGGAGAACGACGACGCCAACCGCGCCCTGATGGGCGCTAACATGCAGCGGCAGGCCGTGCCTCTGCTCACCACTCAGGCTCCTATCGTGGCCACCGGCCAGGAGCACAAGAACTGTATCGACTCTGAGATCGCCATTCTGGCCGAGGAAGACGGCACCGTTACCAAGGTGTCTGCCGACTCCGTCTCCGTCCGCTATGACAGCGGCCGCGTGGAGGACTACAAGCTGACCAAGTACCTGCGCTCCAACCACGGCACCTGCATCAACCAGCGGCCCATCGTGGACGCCGGCCAGCGGGTGGAGAAGGGCGAGGTCATCGTGGACGGCCCCTCCACCTCTAACGGCGAGATAGCTCTGGGCAAGAACATCCTCATGGGCTTCATGACCTGGGAAGGCTACAACTACGAGGACGCCATCCTGCTCAACGAGCGCATGGTGAAGGAGGACGTCTTTACCTCTATTCATATTGAGGAGTACGAGACCGAATCCCGCGACACCAAGCTGGGCCCCGAGGAGATCACCCGCGACATCCCCAACGTGGGCGAGGACGCCCTGAAGGATCTGGACGAGCGCGGCATCATCCGCGTGGGTGCCGAGGTCCGTGCCGGCGACATTCTGGTTGGTAAGGTCACTCCCAAGGGCGAGACCGACCTAACCGCTGAGGAGCGTCTGCTCCGGGCTATCTTCGGTGAGAAGGCCCGCGAGGTCCGTGACACCTCTCTGAAGGTGCCTCACGGCGAGAGCGGCATCATCGTGGACGTGAAGGTATTCACCCGCGAGGCGGGCGACGAGCTCTCCCCCGGCGTCAACATGGTGGTCCGTGTGTATATCGCCCAGAAGCGTAAGATCTCCGTGGGCGACAAGATGGCCGGCCGCCACGGTAACAAGGGTGTCGTGTCCCGCATCCTGCCTCAGGAGGATATGCCCTTCCTGCCCGACGGCACTCCGCTGGACATCGTGCTGAACCCCCTGGGCGTGCCTTCCCGTATGAACATCGGTCAGGTGCTGGAGGTCCATCTGGGCTACGCCGCCAAGACCCTGGGCTGGAAGGTCGCCACCCCCGTCTTCAACGGCGCCGACGAGAAGGACATCGCCGAAACCCTGAAGCTGGCCGGCCTGCGTCCCGACGGCAAGAGCTGGCTGTACGACGGCCGCACCGGTGAGCGGTTCGATAACCCCGTCACCGTCGGCTACGTCTACTTCCTCAAGCTGCACCACCTGGTTGATGATAAGATCCACGCCCGTTCCACCGGCCCCTACTCCCTGGTCACCCAGCAGCCTCTGGGCGGCAAGGCCCAGTTCGGCGGCCAGCGCTTCGGCGAGATGGAGGTGTGGGCCCTGGAGGCTTACGGCGCCGCCTACACCCTGCAGGAGATCCTCACCGTCAAGTCCGACGACGTCACCGGCCGTGTGCGCACCTACGAGTCCATCGTCAAGGGCCACAATGTACCCAAGCCCGGCGTGCCTGAGTCCTTCAAGGTTCTGATCAAGGAGCTGCAGTCCCTGTGCCTGGATATGAAGGTACTGGACGACCAGGGCAACGAGATCGAGCTGAAGGATGATGACGAGGACACCTACCAGCCCGGCAAGTTCCGCGACGATGACGACGACTTCTACGGCTACAACGCCGGCGGGGAGTCCGACTTTGCCGCCGCGGGCTACACCCTGAAAGAGGGCAGCGACGACGATGATCTCATCGCTGAGGACACCGATGAGGACGGCGACGACGATTTTTCTGATGACGACTTCGGCGATGCCGATGATATGGAATAAGTAAGGGAGGACGATCAGAACTATGAGTTACGCTGAATTCGACGCCATCCAGATTGGCATCGCCTCCCCGGAACAGATCCGCGAGTGGTCCTACGGCGAGGTCAAGAAGCCGGAGACCATCAACTACCGCACCCTGAAGCCGGAGCGGGATGGTCTGTTCTGCGAGCGCATCTTTGGGCCTACCAAGGACTGGGAGTGCCACTGCGGCAAGTATAAAAAGATCCGCTACAAGGGCAAGATCTGCGACCGCTGCGGCGTGGAAGTCACCCGGGCCAAGGTCCGCCGGGAGCGCATGGGCCACATCGAGCTGGCTGCTCCCGTGTCCCACATCTGGTATTTCAAGGGTATCCCCTCCCGGATGGGTCTGCTGCTGGATATCAGCCCCCGTATTCTGGAGAAGGTGCTCTACTTCGCCAGTTATATTGTTACCGACCCCGGCTTCTCCCCTCTGGCCAAGAACCAGATTCTCTCCGAGAAGGAGTACCGCGACATGCGGGAGAAGTACGAGGATGACTTCGAGGCCGGCATGGGCGCCGAGGCCGTGAAGAAGCTGCTCCAGGATATCGACCTGGAGGAACTCTCCACCCAGCTCCGTGCCGAGCTGAAGGACGCCTCCGGCCAGAAGAAGGCCCGCATCGTCAAGCGTCTGGAAGTGGTGGACGCCTTCCGCATCTCCGGCAACAAGCCTGAGTGGATGATCATTGACGTACTGCCTGTCATCCCCCCCGAGCTGCGCCCCATGGTGCAGCTGGACGGCGGCCGGTTCGCCACCTCCGATCTGAACGATCTGTACCGCCGGGTCATCAACCGCAACAACCGTCTGAAGCGGCTGATCCAGCTCAACGCCCCCGATATCATTGTGCGCAACGAGAAGCGGATGCTGCAGGAGGCTGTGGACGCTCTGATTGACAATGGCCGCCGCGGCCGCGCCGTCACCGGCGCAAACAACCGCGCCCTCAAGTCCCTGTCCGATATGCTCAAGGGTAAGCAGGGCCGCTTCCGTCAGAACCTGCTGGGCAAGCGTGTCGACTACTCCGGCCGTTCCGTTATCGTGGTCGGCCCCGAGCTGAAGATCTACCAGTGCGGTCTGCCCAAGGAGATGGCCATCGAGCTGTTCCGCCCCTTCGTTATGAAGAAGCTGGTGGAAGACGGTCTGGCCAACAACATCAAGTCCGCCAAGAAGATGGTGGACAAGGGCAAGGCCGAGGTGTGGGACGCCCTGGAGTTCGTGATCAAGGATCACCCCGTCATGCTCAACCGCGCCCCCACTCTGCACCGTCTGGGCATCCAGGCTTTCGAGCCCGTCCTGGTGGAGGGCCGCGCCATCAAGCTGCACCCCCTGGTGTGTACCGCCTTTAACGCCGACTTCGACGGCGACCAGATGGCTGTTCACGTGCCTCTGTCCGCTGAGGCTCAGACCGAGGCCCGGGTGCTCATGCTCTCCGCTAACAACCTGCTGCGTCCTCAGGACGGCGGCCCTGTTACCGTGCCTACTCAGGACATGGTGCTCGGCTCCTACTACCTGACCTACGAAAAGTATCCTGAGCACACCGCTGAGGAGACCTATGAGGATGTGGCCGCGGTCAAGGCCGCCCTGGCCGAGGGCAAGCTGAACCCCGATTCCTATATCTGGGTCAAAAACCCCGGCTCTCTGGACGACATTCCCACTTACGCCGGCATTTGCGACGAGACCGAGGACGGCCAGCTGCCCCGTGAGGCTCTCCACGTCTTCGGCAGCGATATCGAAGCCCGCCTGGCCTACGACGAGGGTGAGCTGGATCTGCACGTGCCTATCCTGGTCCGTCGTGAGGCTGAGGTGGACGGTGAGACCCGCCACAAGCTGGTACGCACCACTGTGGGCCGCCTGATCTTTAACGAGGGCATCCCCCAGGATCTGGGCTTTGTGGACCGCAGCGATCCCGAGCAGATGTTTGACCCCGAGGTCAACTTCATCGTGGGCAAGAAGCAGCTGGGTAAGATCATCGACAAGTGCATCACCAAGCACGGCTTCACTGTGTCCGCCCACGTGCTGGACATCATCAAGAACCGCGGCTACAAGTTTTCCACCCGCGGCTCCCTCACCGTTTCCATCTACGACATGACTATCCCCGAGAAGAAGTACGGCCTGATCGCCGACACTGAGAAGGAGATCGTCAAGATCGAGCGCCAGTACAAGCGCGGCTTCCTGACCAACGAGGAGCGCTACCGTCTGGTCGTTGAGGCCTGGGAAAAGACCACCAAGGACGTTACCGACGCCCTGATGGCCGGTCTGGACCGGTACAACCCCATCTGGATGATGGCTGACTCCGGCGCCCGTGGTAGCTCCGCTCAGATCCGTCAGCTGGCCGGCATGCGCGGCCTGATGGCCGACACCTCCGGCCGCACCATCGAGATCCCCATCAAGTCCAACTTCCGTGAAGGTCTGTCCGTGCTGGAGTACTTCATCTCCTCCCGAGGCGCTCGAAAGGGCATGGCCGATACCGCTCTGCGTACCGCCGACTCTGGTTACCTGACCCGCCGTCTGGTGGACGTGTCCCAGGAAGTCATCATCCGCGAGGACGACTGCGGTACCGACGACGGCATCATGGTCAGCGAGATCGTGGAGAACGGCCAGGTCATCGAGACCTTCGGCGAGCGTCTGAAGGGCCGTTACCCGGTGGAGGACATCTGCGATCCTCAGACCGGCGAGGTGCTCATCGACCACCACACCATGATGACTGCCGACGACGCCAAGCTGCTGGAGGCTCACGGCATCCATCAGGTCAAGATCCGTTCCGTGCTCACCTGCCGAGCCCGCAGCGGAGTATGCTCCAAGTGCTACGGCATCAACCTGGCTATCGGCGAGCCTGTGGGCGCTGGCGAGGCAGTTGGTATCATCGCCGCCCAGTCCATCGGCGAGCCCGGTACTCAGCTGACCATGCGTACCTTCCACACCGGCGGCGTGGCCGGCGGCGATATCACTCAGGGTCTTCCCCGTGTTGAGGAGCTGTTCGAGTCCCGTAAGCCCAAGAAGATGGCGCAGCTGGCCGAGGTGGGCGGCAAGGTCACCCTGGAGGAGGCCAAGCGCAACTCCATGTGCAATGTGACCATCACCGCCAACGACGGCGAAACTGTCACCTACACCCTGCCATACTCCGCCGGTCTGCGTGTCAAGGACGGCGATACTGTGGAAAAGGGCTTCGCCCTCACCGAAGGCGCCCTCTATCCTCAGGACGTCCTCCGTGTCCGCGGCATCCATGCGGTGTATGACTACCTGATTCAGGAAGTGCAGAAGCCCTACCGTCAGCAGGGCGTTGATATCAACGACAAGCACATCGAGGTTATCTGCCGTCAGATGATGCGCAAGGTCCGTGTGGAGGACGCCGGCGACTCCGACCTGCTCAGCGGTTCTACCATTGAGCTGATCGAATTTGAGGACGCCAAGGCCGCCGTTCAGGCCCGCATCGACGCCGGTGAGACCAACGACGGTATGGAACTGCGTCTGCCCACCTGCACCCGCCTGCTCATGGGTATCACCAAGGCCTCTCTGGCCACCGATTCCTTCTTGTCCGCCGCCTCCTTCCAGGAGACCACCAAGGTGCTTACCGAGGCGGCCATCAAGGGCAAGGTGGACCACCTGCTGGGCCTGAAGGAGAACGTCATTATCGGTAAGCTGATCCCCGCCGGCTCCGGTCTGTCCATGTACCGCAAGTACGACAAGATGGACGACGAGGGCACCGCTCAGAGCGGCACTGCCCCCGAGGAGGAGATCCTGGTGGAGGAGGCTGCTTCCTCCGTGACAGACTCCGTTCAGATCTGACGCGTGACCAACAGGGCCCGGAGATTTCCTCCGGGCCCTTCTTCTTTATCGTGAGGTATTGCTATGAGATCTATCTCCCCCCGCTCTCTGATCTGCGGCGGAGCTGGTCTGGCCCTGCTGGGCCTGAGTCTGATCCCCGTTCTCAATCTGGGCCTGGGCACCACCTCTGCCCGGATTTGGGTATACCTTCTGCTTCTGATCTCTGCCCTGCTGGCGCTGTTTCTGCTCAGAGCCCAGGGCAAGGACCGCCTCCTGACCGCACTGCTTCCCATTGGTCTGGCCTTCTTGATTCGGTCCATGATGCTCTCCTACGTCTCTGATGACTATACGATCTTTTTGTCTCAATGGATGGAAGCTCTGCGCACCAACGGAGGCTTCGCCGCCATCAAGCTGCCTATCGGCAACTACAATGTCCCTTACCTCTATTTCCTGGCGGCTATCTCCTATTTGCCCATTCCCGACCTCTACCTCATCAAGCTGTTCTCCATCTTTTTTGACGTGGTATTGGCCTGGGGCGGTGCCCGTCTGGTCAGGCATTTTGCATCTAACGCCGCCATCCCTTCTCTGGCATGCTTCTGCGCCCTGCTCCTGCTGCCTACCGTCATGCTCAACGGCGCCTACTGGGGACAGTGCGACTCGCTGTACAGCGGTCTGGTACTCCACGCCATGGCCTGCGCCCTGAACCGCAGGGGCGGAACCTCCGCCGCCCTTCTTGGTCTGGCCTTCTCCTTTAAATTGCAGACCGTATTTATCATTCCCCTGTGGGCAGCCTTTTGGCTGGCAGGCCGGATCAAATTCCGCCACCTGCTCCTCTTCCCCGCTGCCTACGCCCTGACCTGCGTCCCCGCCCTGCTGCTGGGCAAGCCGCTGGCGGATATTCTCAGTGTCTATGTGGGGCAGACCCAGGAGGGCGCCGGCAGTCTGAACTATAACTCTGCCTCCGTTTACTCCTTCCTCCCCTACGGCGCACAGGTAGACGAGCGCAGCTACGCCCTGGCCGGCATCATCGCCGCCTTCCTGTTGGTCCTGGTGCTGCTGGCTGTGCTGCTCCGCTTCCGGAAGCGGATCTCAGATACCGCCCTTCTCACTGCCGGAATCATCTTGGCAACAGGTGTTCCCTTCCTGCTTCCCTATATGCACGACCGCTACTTCTTCCTGGCCGACGTCCTCACCGTGGCGGCAGTCTGTATCCTGCCCGAACGGCTCCCTGCGGCAGTCATGGTCCAGCTGGCCTCTCTCAGCGCCTACCTGGTCTATTTCCGGCAGCGGTATACCCTGGTCTTGACCCTGGGCGGCAAGACCTACACCATGCTGCTGGAATCCCTGCTGATCCTTGCCACGCTGGTCTATGCCGCCTGTCTCCTCTGGCTGGATCTGAGACAGACAGGAGGCGGCAAAAAGCGGCGCTCTTCTGTGTCCTGAGCCTCTTTCAGCACAATTCCCTGAAAAAAAGCCGAAAAACGGTTGACTCTTTGGATACAACGTGTTACAATTTGGTTACAGTTTTTAAAAATCAGTAACAGTCCATCCCATAAGGAGGTACTATGTCAGCTCAAGCTATTCCTCTGACCTATAAGGGCCATCCTCTGCGCCGGAAAGACAGTCTGATCTACTACGGCAGCATGGCCGAGAAATATATTATCATGCTTCAGGTTCTGGACCAGAAGAAGGAAAACGATATGGACGTGGCCACCAGGGTCTCTGTCCAGCTCCAGCTCACCGA
The DNA here is from genome assembly GCF_052065355.1 of Flavonifractor sp. HCP28S3_F3. Lineage (NCBI taxonomy): Bacteria > Bacillati > Bacillota > Clostridia > Eubacteriales > Oscillospiraceae > Flavonifractor > Flavonifractor sp. HCP28S3_F3. The sequence goes on along the minus strand of NZ_JBQHUF010000001.1, from coordinate 292,850 downwards.
CCCCGACCTGAAGAGCCGGGACCGGGTGGTCAAAAAGACCGAGAAAGACAGCCTGTACGCCGCCATGGATGTGGCTTCCGTCTGGCTGGAACGGGCCTTAGCCAACAAGTAACTGACACCCAGCCCCGTCAACTCCGGCGGGGCACCATTCTGAACGGAGGAATTTACGAATGATACTGCCTGCCAAGCTCATGCGTACCGCTCTTCTGACCGTCGCCGTTTCCGCCATCTGCGTCGTGGGTGCTTCCGCCGCCAGTGTGGGCGCCGGCACCGTCAACACCGACGCGCTCCGTCTCCGCGAGGAGGCCAGCACCTCTTCCACCATCCTGGCTACCGCCTCCAAGGGCGACACCGTGGTGGTGCTCGAGGACGCCGGAAACGGTTGGTACAAGGTGGATTACAAGTCCGTTGAGGGCTATATGTCCGCCGACTATGTCACCGTCGCCACCAAGGCCGATGTCACCATCGGTTACGGCCTGGTCAAGACCGGCGGCTCTACTCTGAACGTACGCAGCGGGCCTGGCACCAGTTACAGCAAGGTCACTTCTCTAAACAACGGCGCTGTTGTCACCATCGTGGGTATTGACAACGGCTGGTACAAAATCAAGACCAGCGGCGGCACCGTTGGCTATGTCAGCAGCGACTACATGGTCACCTGCAAGGACTCCGCCGGTTCCCGCGGTGACGGCACTGTAGCCGCCTCCGTGTCCTCCAGCAACAGCCTGGGCCAGCAGGTCGTGGATTACGCCAAGCAGTTCCTGGGCGTGCCCTATGTCTATGGCGGCAACGGCCCCAACAGCTTTGACTGCTCCGGCTTCACCACCTATGTGTACCGTCACTTCGGCTACACCCTCAACCGTACCGCCACCGGCCAGCTCTCCAACGGTGTGTCCGTCTCCAAGAGCGAGCTGCAGCCCGGCGATCTGGTGTTCTTCAAGGACGGCGGCAGCAAGCCCGTGTCCCACGTGGGCATTTACATCGGCAACGGCCAGTTCATTCACGCTTCCACCAGTACATATGAGGTTCGGATCAACGACCTGAACAGCGGCTACTACAACAACGTTTATGTGTATGCTCGCCGCATCCTCTGAGCATTTGTCCGGCAGGCAGATGTGATTCTTCCAAACCACCAGCAGCGTGCGCGGTTTCCGCGCACGCTGTTTTTATGAAAGGATGGGCTATGTGAAAAATCGTCTCGCTCTGGGCCATATACTGGCTTTGGCGGTATCAGTGGTATGGGGCACCACCTATATTTCCACAAAAGTGCTTCTCACCGCTTTTCATCCGGTAGAGATCCTCATCTTCCGCTTCCTGCTGGCCTGGGCCGTTCTCTTCCTCTGTTCTCCCAAGCCTCTGCGCCCCACGAGCCTGAAGGGTGAGCTTCCCTTTCTCTGCTGCGGCCTCACCGGACTGACCTTTTACTCCATTCTGGAGAATTATGCCCTGCAATTTTCCCTTGCCTCTACTGTGGGCCTCATTATAGCCTCCGCACCTATGTTTACCGCCCTTATGCTGTGGCTGTGCCGCCGTTCCAGACGGCCGGGCGGCGCCTTTTTCCTGGGATTCTTCCTGGCTATGGCGGGAATCGCGCTGATCTCTCTGGCTGAGGGCGAATCCTTTGACTGCGATCCCATCGGTATCCTTCTCTCCCTGGCCGCCGCTGTCTGCTGGGGCGGCTATGGGGTCTGTCTGGAGTGGGCCCACGCGGACTCCGGCCTGAACGATCTCCAGATCACCCGCAAGATCTTTTTCTGGGGTCTGCTGTTCACCCTTCCCTTCATCTGGATCAACGGACTGAGCCTGGACCTGTCCCGCTTTATCAGCCCTGTTCTGCTGGGCAACACCCTTTACCTGGGCATCGGCGCCTCCGCACTGTGTTTCCTCGCCTGGAACAAGGCCTCTGCTCTTATCGGTTCCATCGCCACCAATGTCTACCTCTACCTGATGCCCGTTATCACCGTGGTGGCCTCGGTGCTCATTCTGCAGGAGCCTGTTACTGCCCTCACCCTGGCCGCTATCGTCCTGATCCTCTCCGGTCTGATCCTGTCTCAGCGAAAAAGCGGTTCCAATTCTTAATTGCGATTAAAATTCACATTGCATAATTTGTCCCGCTGCTGCCGATACTACCCACGGTATCTCAAATTTGAGGAGGCAGCATATCCTATGATTCTTGACAAAATCGCCCTGGCCCTTGCCATCATCGGCGGGCTCAATTGGGGCAGCATCGGTCTGTTCCGGTTCGATATCGTAGCCGCCCTGTTTGGCGGTCAGACCAGCATGCTCAGCCGCATCATCTACGCCCTGGTGGGCCTGGCGGCTCTGTGGTGCATTTCCCTGCTCTTCCGGGACATCCGTTCCAAAGACTGATCCCCTTTTACCAGTCAAGGCCCTGAAAAAGGGCCTTGACTTTTTTTGCTCTTTGTCATACACTACACCCCAGGGGGGTGTTCAACTATGATGGCAGATACCAAAACCGTCCTACGCCTTCTGAAGACAGCACGCGGGCAAATGGACGGCATTATTAAAATGGTAGAAGATGACCGCTACTGTATCGATATTTCCCAGCAGCTCATGGCCACGGAGGCGATCCTCAACCGGGCCAACAAGGAGATTCTGGCCGCCCACCTGAAGCACTGTGTGCAGGAGGCCGCCACACCCGAGGAGCGTGGGGAGAAGATCGACGAATTCGTCCAGACTCTGGGGCGAATTCTGAAATAAACCGGCATGTTCCCTTTAGAAAGTCTGGTGAAACCATGAAGCAAAAATTTGATGTGACCGGCATGACCTGCTCAGCCTGCTCGGCCCATGTAGAAAAGGCGGTCCGCCAGGTGGCGGGCGTGGATCAGGTCAGCGTCAATCTGCTGGGCAACTCCATGCTGGTGGAGTACGGGGAGAACGTCACAGACGCTCAGCATATCATCCAGGCGGTGGAGGCTGCTGGCTACGGCGCTTCCCTGCCCCAAGCCAAGACGGCATCGGCCCCGGCTCGCCGGGAAAACGTGATGGAAGAGGAAGCCGCGGGCATGAAGCGGCGGTTCTGCTCTTCCCTGGTCTTTCTGGTGCCGCTGTTCTATCTCTCTATGGGCCATATGATGGGCTGGCCTCTGCCCGCCTTTTTCCACGACCCTGGCAACGTATTTGTGGTAGCCTTTATTCAGTTCCTGCTCACCCTGCCCATCCTGTACATCAACGATAAGTACTACAAGGTGGGCTTCAAGTCCTTATGGCACCGGGCTCCCAACATGGATTCCCTCATCGCTCTGGGCTCCGCCGCAGCCATGATCTACGGCATTGCGGCTCTGTTCCAAATCGCCTGGGGACTGGGACACGGGGACCAGGCTCGGGTAGGCCGGTGGTCCATGGACCTGTACTTTGAGTCAGCGGGTATGATCCTAACGCTTATCACCCTGGGTAAGTGGTTGGAAACCCGCTCCAAGGGCAAGACCAGCCAGGCCATCACCCGCCTGATGGATCTGGCGCCCAAGACCGCCACCGTACTCCGGGATGGTGCCGAGGTGGAGATTCCGGTAGAGGATGTACTGGTGAACGACCTGGTGGTGGTGCGGCCCGGCGGACGCATCCCGGTAGACGGCATCATTACCGACGGACGCTCCTCGGTGGACGAGTCCGCCCTCACCGGCGAGTCCCTTCCCGTGGAAAAGAATCCGGGAGACAAAGTGGCCGCCGCTTCTATCAATAAATCCGGCTCCTTTACCTTCCGGGCTCTCCGGGTAGGCGAGGACACCACCCTGGCTCAAATGATCCGGCTGGTGGAGGAGGCGTCCTCCTCCAAGGCCCCCATCGCCAAGCTGGCAGATAAGGTGGCGGGCATCTTCGTGCCCACCGTTATCACCATCGCCGTCATCACCGCTGCAGTATGGCTCATCGCCACCGGCGGCGACATCACCCGGGCCCTCACCGCCGGGGTATCGGTACTGGTGATCTCCTGCCCATGTGCCCTGGGGCTGGCCACTCCGGTAGCCATTATGGTGGGTACTGGAAAGGGCGCAGAAAACGGCATCCTGATCAAGTCCGCCGAGGCACTGGAGACCCTGCATACCATTCAAGCCGTAGTTCTGGACAAGACCGGCACGCTGACCCAAGGCAAGCCGGTGGTCACCGACTGTCGGACGGCGGCGGATGTGACGGAGGAGGAGCTTCTGTGCGTGGCCGCCTCTCTGGAAAAGCCCTCGGAGCATCCTCTGGCTGAGGCTATCCTGACCGAAGCCCAGCAGCGGAACATCCCGCTGGCCCCTGTAACGGACTTTGCGGCCCAGCCGGGCCGGGGCATCACCGCCGCCCTTCACGGCGCTCCTGTGCTTGCCGGCAACCAGACCATGATGGAAGAGGCCGGCATTCCCCTGGAGAATTTCGGCCGGGAAGCCGAGGCGCTGGCTCTGGCAGGTAAAACGCCGCTCTTCTTCGCGGAAAGCGGCAGACTGCTGGGACTTGTGGCAGTAGCCGACACACCCAAGCCCACCAGCGCAGACGCAGTTGCTGCCTTCCAAGCCATGGGCATTGAAGTAATTATGCTCACCGGCGACAACCGGCGGACCGCCGAAGCAGTAGGCCGGACCCTGAAGGTGGACCAGGTCATCTCCGAGGTGCTGCCTCAGGACAAGGAAAAGACGGTTGCCCAGCTGCAGGCCGAGGGTAAGCGGGTGGCCATGGTGGGCGACGGCATCAATGACGCCCCCGCCCTGGCCAGAGCAGATGTGGGTATCGCCATTGGCGCTGGCACAGACGTGGCCATTGAGTCCGCGGATATTGTGCTAATGAAGAGCGACCTGCTGGACGCCGTCACCGCCGTCAGACTGTCAAAAAAGGTGATCCGAAATATTAAAGAAAACCTATTTTGGGCCTTTATTTACAACATTATTGGTATTCCCCTTGCAGCCGGAGTGTGGTATCCCCTGTTTCACCTCCAGCTCTCCCCCATGTTTGCCGCCGCCGCCATGAGCATGAGCTCGGTATGTGTGGTGACAAACGCCCTGCGGCTGAGATGGTTCCGGCCAGAGCACGGGGCCCCCGCCCCTGCTGCTGCCGCCCAGTCAGATATTGAGAAAGGATGCGAAGTTACGATGACAAAGACAATGGTAATTGAAGGCATGATGTGCGCCCACTGCAAGGCTCACGTGGAAAAGGCTCTCAACGCTCTGGAGGGTGTGTCCGCTGTGGTAGATCTGGAGGCCAAGACCGCTCACGTCACCCTCAGCGCTCCCGTCTCCGATGACACCCTGCGGAACGCGGTAACCGAGGCAGGCTATGAGGTCATTTCCATTCAGTAAAGATTCCCTCTGTTGGCGAATTGTTTGCGTTGCATATTTCCTATGTTTCAGGTATGCTATCAAACGCAGCCCGACATCAAAGCTGTGAATCACACGAAAGGGGCTCCCATCCAGAGCCCCTTTTTCTTCGGGCAAACTTGAACATAAGGAGATCCAATATGCGCAAAATTCCCGCAGCTCTTCTCTCCCTGGCGCTTACCGCGTCCCTGGCCGCGCCTTCCGCCGCTGCCGCTCAGCCCGCTTCCTCTCTGCCCGAGCTGGACGGACATTGGAGCCAGGCCGCCTTTGAGCGCTGGCATGACTATGGTATTGTAGAAGGTGACGTCCGCGGCATGCGGCCCGACGCATCTATGACGGTGGGCGAGTTTGCCGCTCTGCTCTGCCGCACCATGGGCTATACAGAAATCGCGGAAAATCCCTACGCCGACCTGAAGGGCGATGAGTGGTATGCCCCCTACATCCTGAAGCTCACCGCCGCCGGTGTTCTGGAGGGTGACGGCACCAACTGCCGGGCTGAGGAGCCCATGGATCGCCAGCGTGCCACTGTGCTGTACGCCCGTGCTCTGAGCATCCGACCCACCCAGAACCCCGACCTGAGCGACTTCGTGGACGGCAACCAGGCAGCCGACTGGGCTGCCGGCTACATTGACGCCATGGCGGATGCCGGTATCATCCAGGGTATCGGCGGTGGTCAGCTGGCCCTGGGCCAGGAGATCACCCGCGGCTCTGTGGTCACCGTACTTAACAACTCTGTCGCCGAGTATGTTAAGGACAACGGCGCCGTCATTACCGGCGAGGTCAACGGTATCCTTCTGGTGGCCGCTGACAATGTCACCGTGGAGAACGCTCAGGTCAACGGCACTCTGCTGGTGGCTCCCGGCGCCAGCAGCGGCTCTCTCAGCGTGAAAGGCAGCACCGTATCCGGTGATATCCTGGTAGACGCCCGCAGTTCCGCCCTCTCCCTCTATGACACCACTGTGAAGGGCGAACTTACTCTTTCCGGCGGCAAGACCGCTCTGGCTTTGAACGCCGGCACCCAGGTGACCCAGTTGACCGTCGAGGGCGAGAACAGCACCGTCAAGGTGGCCTCCGGCGCTTCCGTGGACACTCTCTCTGCCCTGTCAGCCGTACAGGTCGACAACCGGGGTACCATTACCTCTGCTGACATCCAGGCCGACCAGGTGGTCATTGACGGCAACAAGCCTGTGTCTGTGGACGTGGCCGACGGTGTGACCCCTCCCACCAACAGCGACGGTGACGAAGTTTCCGGTTCCGGCGATGCCGGCCAGGGCGGCGATAACGGCTGCTCCGGCGGCGGCTCTTCCGGCGGTTCCGGTGGCGGCAGCGGTTCCGGCTCTGGTTCCGAGGACCAGGACAAGCCTCTCTCCGGCATTCTGGGCGTCCGCCCCGTGGACCAGGAGGGCTCCCTGGAGGAACTGCCCGCTGTCACTGCTCAGGCCACTCAGGAAGATGGCTTCGTTCGCGTGGCCCTGTCTACCGACGCCGTAGTGCCTATCCATCAGAGCGAGGGCGCCGGCAAGGGCGCCTGGGTCGGCGTAGCCTTTGAGGCTCCCGAGGGCTACGAGGAGGAGACCTTCAAGTACACCTTCGGCACCCAGTCCTCCCCCACCGCCGACAACAGCACCGACCTGACGGTGGATCCCACCATCGGGGAGGGCAAGTACGCGGTGTTCTTTATCAACGCCAGCTCCATCTCCCCCAAGACCCATATTACCCTCCAGTGGGGCGAGGAGGGCGAGCCTATTCAGTATGTGGTGGATCTGTCTGAAGTTCAGACTCCCGCTGTGGAACTGGACGGTGTGACCGTTTCCACCCACGAACTGCCCTCCGGGGTGGAGTCCTCTGCCGAAGGCCTGTCCTTTGACGGCAGCACCGCCCTGGTGCAGAATGGCGGCTCCGGCGAGCTGAGCCAGGAACAGGTCCAGGGCATGGGCGGCGGCGGTGAGTATACCGTCTACTACTCCGTGCCCCAGGCTCTGGGTGACGGCACTCTGAAGTTCGACAAGATTGCCCGTTCCATCAACGGCGGTCCTCTGAACACCTGGAGCATCTCCAGCGAGACCGACGCCTCTGCTGGTTCCGGCTGGTGGACCAAGGACAGCACCCATTACTTCTTCAAGTGGGGCGCTGTGTTTGCCACCCAGGAGGAGAGCGACTATGTGATGAAGGACGGCGGCATCTACGAGTATACCCTGTACTTCCTGGACAATGACGAGTCCCAGGACAACGTAGTGGCTACCTACACCTTTACCATTGACCTGAGCGGCTACACCATTACGCCCGGCGAATCCGCCTGATGATTTCTTAACCCGAAAGGGCCCGCTGTACAGCGGGCCCTTTCTTTTGTCTAAAATGCAGATTGCAATTCTCTACCGTCGGAGTAGAATAACTCTGTAATGTAATTTTTCCGTAAAGAAGTGTTGTTAATGACAGAAGAGGCACAGAAACCGCTGTTCAGCAGGAATGCGCTGGTCCGACTGATCGTCCCATTGATCATTGAGCAGCTTCTGCTGATGACGGTAGGCATGGCGGACACCGTTATGGTCACCACCGCGGGAGAGGCCGCGGTCTCCGGCGTATCCCTGGTGGATAACATCAACACCCTGATCATCCAGATCTTCTCCGCCCTATCTACCGGCGGCGCTGTAGTCGTGTCCCAATACCTGGGCAGACAGGACCTGGACAACGCCAGGACTGCTTCCAAGCAGCTGCTCTACACCATGTGTACCGTCTCTCTGCTGCTGATGGCGGCGGCACTGATCTTCCGGCAGCATATCCTGTCCCTGATCTTTGGCCGGGTGGAAGCAGACGTCATGGACAGCGCCCTGATCTACTTCCTACTCACCGCTGCTGCCTATCCCTTCATGGGAATCTACAACGCCGGCGCCGCCCTGTTCCGGGCCATGGGCAACAGCAAGGTGTCCATGTTCTGCTCCCTTGTCATAAACATTATCAACATCGTGGTCAACGCCGTCTTTATTTTCGGTTTTCACTTCGGCGCTGCAGGTGCAGGCATCGGCACCCTGGTCTCCCGAATTGCCGCCGCGGTCATCATTATGGCCCTACTCAATCACCCCGATCACACGGTCCGGGTGGACGGCCTCCTCCATCCCCAGTTCAACGGCGGCATGGTCAAGCGCATCCTCTTTATCGGGATACCAAACGGCTTGGAAAACGGAATGTTCCAGGCCGGAAAGCTATTGGTGCTTAACCTGATCACCACCTTTGGCACCTCCGCCGTGGCTGCCAACGCCATCGCCAACAGCGTGGCCGGCGTGGTCAATGTGCCTGGTATGGCCCTTGGTCTGGCCATCATCACAGTGATCGGCCGGTGCATGGGGGCAGGCGCCACTGATCAGGCGGTTTACTACACCAAACGTCTGGTAGGCGCCAGCTATCTGTTTATGCTGGTGATGAGCACGATCATGTTCTTCTCTGCTGATTTCCTGGTCTCACTATTCAATCTGAGCCCTGAGGCAGTCAAGATGGCTGCTCAGGTGCTGCGGATCTGCGCGGTGGGCAATGTGATTTTCTGGCCCATGGCCTTCACCCTGCCCAACTCCCTGCGCGCGGCGGGCGACGCGGTCTTTACCATGATCGTCTCCCTCTCCTCCATGTTTGCCTGCCGGGTGGCACTGAGCTATGTGCTGGCCTGCTCCTGGGGTTTTGACCTGGGACTGGCTGGTGTCTGGCTGGCCATGGTGGCTGACTGGGTGGTACGTGCAGTGCTCTTCCTGATCCGCTATTGGCGGGGCGGCTGGAAAAAAATCAAAGTGATCGGATGAAAAAACGCCCATCCTTACGGATGGGCGTTTTTATGCTGTTTTTAACGCTGGCCCTTGTCGTAGGGGATACCCTCTGCCTTGGGTGCTCTGGACTTCTTGGAGGTGAAGGCCAGCACAATGAGGGTGATAAGATAGGGCAGCATCCGATAGAAGTGGGGGCTGATCCCCAGTTCCTTCAGCAGGAAGATACCGTCGCCGTTGATATCGATACTGGTGTAAGAGGCCGCGATACACTTGAACAGGCCAAAAATCAGGGCAGATCCGGCGATGTTCAACGGCTTCCAGTTGCCGAAGATCATAACGGCCAGGGCCAGGAAGCCAAAGCCTGCTACGTCGCCGGTAGAGGCGCAGTTGGCGGTAGTCAGCGCGTATACAAAACCGCCCATGCCCGCCAGAGCGCCGGAAATGGTGGTACCAGCGTAGCGCATCCTATAGACGTTGATGCCCAAGGAATCCGCTGCCTGGGGATTTTCACCGCAGGAACGCAGCCGCAGTCCAAAACGAGTCTTGTACAGCAGGATGGACAGCACCACGAACAGAATGATGCAGATATAGGTGGCCAGATAGGTTTTGTCAATGAATGTGGAGCCCAAAAAGCCCATATCATCGTTCCGTCCATACCCGAAAAAGCTCTTCTTGATCATGAACCAGCTTGCGGAGTCACCTTCCGCCATCTGCAGGGTGTTCTGGTTGGCAATGATGCGGATAAAGAAGAGTACCAGAGCGGGGGCCAGCAGGTTCAGAGCGGTACCGCCGATGGTCTGGTCAGCTTTCAGATTCACCGAAGCAAAGGAGAGCAGCAGGGAGAAAAGCGCTCCCAGCAGAGCCGCCACCAGCATAGCCAGGATCATAAATCCCTGGAGAGCGACCCAGTCGCCGGCAGACTTTGCCTCAGCAAAGGTTCCCGCTTTCTGAGTCAGGTTGACAAACAGTACGCCCGCAAAGGCGCCGAAGATCATGATACCTTCCAGTGCCAGGTTGATGATACCGCTGCGTTCAGCAAAAACACCGGCCAAAGCTACGATCATCAGAGGCACGGCATAGAGCAGAGTCTGCTGAATCAGAAAGGTCATGCCTCCTCGCCTCCTTTCCCTTCCGATGCGCTTCCGCCGTCAGGCGGCGGAACTACCGCCGCAGTCTTTGTAGTCGGCATCGTCTGGCCCTTGTGCTTTTTCCGGCCGTTGAGCAATGTCTTGATGACCAGGGAGAAGGCGCTGAGGTACACGATGATGGCGATGATGACGTCGGTGATATATTCGTTGTATGCTGTCAGGTTGGTCATTTGCAGGCCCACGATGTCCAGCATGGACATGAAGCAGCCGGTAAAGATGACCGCGATGGGATTGCTGGCCGCCAGCAGAGCTACGGGGATTCCATTGAAGCCGGTGGCAGGCAGGGTCTGATAGGTGGACCAGAAGAACTCCGTATTACCGGACAGGTAATACAGCGCAGCAGCCGCACCAGACAGGCTGCCGGCAATGGCCATGGACAGCACGATGTTCCGCTTATCGGCGATGCCGGCATAGCGAGCCGCGTGCCGGTTGGCACCACAGGCCTTCAGTTCATAGCCCAGCGTGGTCTTGTTCATCAGGATATAGATCAGGATGGCAATAACGATAGCGACGATAATACCACCGTTGACCTGGGAACCCGGAAAGATCTTGTCCAACCCCAGCTTGGCAGTCTGTACACCATTGAAGGAAGTCTTGTAAATATAGCCGCTCTTGGTGTTTTCCACCATGTTGCGGAAGCTGCTGCCTTCAAACATCCAGGTCACCAGGTTGGCGGCGATCCAGTTGGTCATGATGCAGGCCAGCACTTCGTTGATATTGAGAAACGCCTTGACCAGGCCCGGAATACAGCCCCACAGAGCCCCTGCCAGCATACCGCCCAGAAAAGCGATCACCCAGATCACAGGCGTGGGAACGACATCAGACGGGATACCAAGGGCCAGCATCAGCGTGGCTGCGGTACCCATCAGGTACTGGCCGGGAGCACCGATATTGAACAGGCCGGTCTTGAAGGCCACAGCCACGGACAGGCCGGTGAGGATCAGAGGCGTGGCCCGGAACAGCATGTCACCCATATTGGTGGAATTGAAACCGAAGGTCAGAACGTTATCCACCCGTCCGGTACTGAACAGGCCGCCGAACACCAGCCGGATCCCGTCCAGCGCACCTTTTAGCCCCAGATTGGAGTTACCCAGGCCCACGATGAGGATGATAATGGCGCCGACCACCATACCGATGGCAATGGAAATCAACGAGGCCAGCACAGACTTCGTGCTGTCTTTCGCCCACAGTTTGGAAAGTCCCTGCTTCACGCGCCCTCACCGTCCTTTCCCATCCGCTTGGCGCCGGCCATATAGAGGCCCAGCTCCTGTACCGTGGTGGCTTTGGGATCCAACTCGCCTACGATCTCGCCCTCATACATCACCAGGATGCGGTCGGACAAACTCATGACCTCGTCCAATTCCAGAGAGACCAGCAGCACCGCCTTGCCCTTGTCGCGCTCCGCCACAAGCTGCTTGTGGATATACTCGATGGCGCCCACGTCCAGGCCGCGGGTAGGCTGAACTGCCACGATCAACGGCTTGTCCCGGTCGATCTCCCGGGCAATGATGGCCTTCTGCTGGTTGCCGCCCGACATGCTGCGGGCAGTGGTCACCGGCCCCTGGCCGGAACGCACATCGTATTGCTCGATCAGGTTCTCAGCGTACTTGCGCACTTCACCTTTCTTGATAAAGCCCACGTTCTGGAACCGGGACTCCCGGAAACGCTGAAGCACCATATTCTGTTCCAGCGTGAAGTCCAGCACCAAGCCGTGCTTGTGCCGGTCCTCGGGAATATGACTCATATCCGTACCACGATGCCGGATAGAGGCGTGGGAGATGTCATGTCCGCAGAGAGTGACCTTGCCACCGGAGCACTTTTCCAACCCAGTCAGGCCATACACCAGCTCCGACTGGCCGTTGCCATCGATACCGGCAATGCAGACGATCTCCCCCGCCCGGGCGGTGAAGCTGACGTCATGGACCGCATCCCGCTTATGGCTCTTGGAGGGAACGCACAAATGCTCCACCTCCAGCACTGCCTCGCCGGGCTTGGCGGGTTCCTTCTCCACCTGGAGCTGGACGGGACGCCCCACCATCATATTGGACAGGGACTGCTTATCCGTATCCTTGGTATCCACCGTACCGATATACTTACCCTTGCGCAGTACCGTGACCCGGTCGGCCACCGCCATGATCTCATTGAGCTTATGGGAGATGAACAGGATGGACTTTCCTTCCTTGGCAAACTCCTTCATGGTGGCCATGAGCTCGTCGATCTCCTGGGGCGTCAGCACCGCGGTGGGCTCGTCAAAGATCAGGATCTCATTGTCTCGGTAGAGCATCTTCAGGATCTCCACCCGCTGCTGCATACCGACCGTGATATCCTCCACCTTGGCGTCCAGATCCACCTTCAGACCATACTTCTCTGAAAGCTCCTCTACCTTTTTCCGGGCCTCTTTCTTCTGCAGAAAGCCCAGCTTGGTAGTCTCTGCACCCAGAATGATATTTTCCAGAACCGTGAACACATCCACCAATTTAAAATGCTGATGCACCATGCCGATGCCCAGCGCGGTAGCGTCGTTGGGGTTGTTGATCCGCACAACTTCACCGTTCTTTTTGATCTCCCCCGCTTCCGGCTGATACAAGCCGAACAGCACGCTCATCAGGGTAGACTTTCCCGCGCCGTTCTCTCCCAAAAGCGCGTGGATCTCCCCTCTCCGAAGCTGGAGGGTGATATCATCATTGGCGATGATACCGGGAAATTCTTTGGTGATATGGAGCATCTCGATGATGTTTTCAGCTTCCATAATCCTCATCCCGCCCCCTTTGCATAATATGGTATTATTATATAATACCAGTAGGAAAAACACAAGAAATTTGTCTGATATCCTAAAAGAAAAGAAGCGGGAGCCTGTATGTGCTCCCGCTTCTCTGCGTTGCAATGAGATCAGATCACGTTCAGAACCAGATTGCTCCACTCGGTGCTCTCCAGCTTGGAGAAGTCGTTGTCCACTACCAGGGTGCCATCCAGCATCTGCTGATACAGATCCTCGTACTCCTCCACGGTGAAGGTCTCGAAGCGCCAAGACTCATCCGCGGTGGGCAGCGCCACGGCGTTGTCCTTCACACCCAGAGAGGTACCGGTACCACCGATATCGCTGAAGGTGCCGTCATAGACGTGACCCACAGCCCACTGCACGGCGTCAGCCAGGCCCTTCATGGCGGAGGTGACCACGTAGTCAGACTCGCCGGACTGGTCCACGTCCACGCCGATCACATAGCCGTCATTGGCGGAGGCCGCAGCGGCAATAGACTGGAACATGGAGCCGCCGCAGGCAAAGACGATCTCGGTGCCGTTGGCATACCAGCCGCTGATCATAGTCTGCAGCTCGGTGGAAGCGGAGAAGGTGGCACCGTACTCCCAGGAGTAGTTCATGTCAACGGTGATGCCTTCCTCAGCAGCAGCAGCGTTGGCGCCCTGCACGTAGCCGTAGCCGAACCGGCAGCAGGCATCGTTGGTGCCGCCGCCACCGCCGGAGAAGCCCAGCTTGGTGAAGCCGTCCTTCACAGCGGCGTAGCCGGCCAGATAGCCAGCCTGCTCCTCCTGGAAGGAGATGCCGGCCACGTTGGTCAGGATGTTGCCCTCAACAGCGGGATCGGGATCGTCGTCCAGAGGATAGCCATCAATGAAGATAAAGGGGATGTCAGGATAATCCATAGCGGCCTGACGCAGAGCGGCCTCCTGCAGATAGCCGGCGCACACGACCACCTCGGCACCGCCTTCCACGGCAGCCTTCATGGCATTGTAGCGGTCATCATCGGTAGCCTCGCTGGAGTTGGCGGGCTGATAGTACTTGTAGGACAGGCCGTTGGCGTTGGCATACAGCTTCACGCCGTCAAAGGTGCCCTGGTTGAAGGACTTATCCTTCAGCTGACCCACGTCGGTAACGAAAGCCACCTGATACTTGCCGTCCTCGGAAGTCATGGTGTCGGGGATGGAGTCGGGGTCGACAGCGGCCTCACCGCCGGTCTCGCCGGCAGGAGCCTGAGACTCGGTAGCGGGAGGAGTGCTCTCGCCGCCGGGGGTCTCCGTGCTGCCCTGGTTGCCGTTGCCGCAGGCGGCAAGGCCGAAGACCATGGACACGGACAGGAGCAGTGCAAGGAGCTTCTTGTACATCTTCAATGTAATCTACCTTCCTTTCACAAAAATCGCCCAGTTCGGTCCAGACAGTATGTCTCTCCTCCCTGAGCTACAGGCTTATTATACCGTATCCCATCTCCGCTGGCAACCGTCATTTTACAAGATGACCAAGTTTTTTACCATCTCTTTGCCGTTTTTCACACATTCTCTGGAACCGGCAGGAAAAAATACCGGGAGATCACAGCGTGATCTCCCGGTATTCTGCAATTCTCAATACCCCTGAGGGGTCTGTCCCTTTACCAGCTTGACGATGGCAGACGTACCAAGCCGGTCGGCTCCCAGAGCAATAAAATCCTCAGCATCCTGGAGGGTACGGATCCCGCCAGCCGCCTTGATCTTTACGTCGGGGCCAATGTTGGCCTTGAACAGGGCCACGTCTTCCCGGGTGGCACCGCCGGTAGAGAAGCCGGTAGAGGTCTTGATATAGTCAGCCCCGGCCTGGGTGACGATCTGACAGAGCTTGACCTTCTCCTCCTGAGTGAGCAGGCAGGCCTCCACAATTACCTTCAGGATCCGGCCCTGGCAGGAAGCCTTGATGGAGCGGATCTCCTCCAGGAGCTCGTCCCACCGGCCATCCTTGGCCCAGCCGATATTGATGACCATGTCGATCTCATCAGCGCCGTTGCGGATGGCATCCTCGGTCTCAAAGACTTTGACCTCCGTGGTAGAGTAGCCATTGGGGAAGCCGATGACAGTACAGATCTTCAGATTATTGCCCACATAGTCGTTGGCCTGCTTCACATAGGCCGCCGGAATGCACACCGAGGCACAGCCGTACTTGATGCCATCGTCACACACCTCTTTGATCTGGGCCCAAGTGGCCTCCTGCTTCAGCAGAGTATGGTCGCAGCGGGCCAGAATCTCCTTTACATCCATAGTTGACCTTCCTTTCGATACCCTTACTTCACTTCGATCAGTTCATAGGAGCGGGTGCCGATCCCCAATTTCTCACAATGGTTCAGGCACACCTTCCAATCGGTCACCGGCATGCTGTTGATAAAGTGGTCGTGGTGATCACAGAAGCCCTCTTTGTGCATTTGCTCGTCCAGATGAGAGCCCGGGATGGGCGGCTGACGGAGGCACGCCTCCGCGCAGGCCTGGTCCAGCGCCACCGGATCAAAAGAGGCAAACATGCCCACATCGGGCACGATGGGCAGGTCGTTCTCACCGTGGCAATCACAATAGGGAGACACGTCGATGACCAGACTAATGTGGAACTGAGGACGGCCATCCGCCACAGCCTTGGCATATTCTGCCATGCGGCAGCTCAGCTGTTCCATAGCCGCGTCGCTGCCCGCCCGAATCGCGTCAAAGTTGCATACTGCAATACACCGTCCACAGCCCACGCATTTATCCCAGTCGATAACGGCTTTCCGGTCTTCATCATAAGACAGTGCGTCGTGGGCACACTGGGTGGAGCACTTGCGGCAGCCCACACAGCTGCGACGGCTGATTCGGGGTTTACCGGCAGCGTGCTGCTCCATCTTGCCCCGGCGGGAACCGCAGCCCATACCCAGGTTCTTGATAGCACCGCCGAAGCCGGTCTGCTCGTGGCCCTTAAAGTGGGACAGGGAGATGATTACATCAGCCTCCATAATAGCCTTACCGATCTTGGCCGTCTCGATATACTCCCCGCCTGCCACCGGTACTTCTACGTCGTCATTACCCCGCAGGCCGTCGCCAATGATGACCTGGCAGCCGGTGGACAAGGGCGAAAAACCGTTTTCATAGGCTGCATCCAGATGCTCCAAGGCATTCTTTCGACGGCCGGGATAAAGCGTATTGCAGTCTGTCAGGAAGGGAACACCGCCCAGGCTCTTGACCACGTCGGCCACCACCTTGGCATAATTGGGCCGCAGAAATGCCAGATTGCCCGGCTCACCAAAGTGCATTTTGATGGCCACCAGTTTCCGGTCAAAGTCGATCTGACCAATCCCGGCTGTCCGGATCAGCTTTTCCAATTTATTCAGCAGACTGGTTCCGGGCTGGCAGCGGAGATCTGAAAAATAAACCTTCGCCTGTTCCATTTCCCATATACCTCCTAAATTCTGATTGTTAGACAAGCATTATTTTATACCGGCCCACTCTTTCCCGCAAGACTTTTATGTTCAAACATCATAACAAACGCCGCGGCCAGAAAGGGCAGGCTGATCAGGACCCCAACCTGATCCAGCCGCTCTGCGCACAGCCCGCCCAGTGCTGCACCACCGATGAAGCACAAAATGATCCCATAATATTGGATCGCACGGGACCAATGATCCCGTTCACCGGTCTTTAGATAGAGATAAAGCCGTTCCGTCCCGCTGCGCAGATTGCCGGTGCACATGGTAGTTGCAAAGGCGTTGCCGTTCACCTTGCGGAAGCTCTCTACCTGCACCGCGCACACAAAGGATACCGCAACATTGGCCAAATTATCCAGGCTGGAGGGCAGAAAAGCGACCGCCGCCAGCAGAATTAACTCCAATCCCACAGTAACCTGCCGCCAGTGGACACTATTGCTCTGCCGGAAGCGGTATCGAATCAGCTCCGCCACCACAACGCCCACTGCAAAGGCCAAAATAGGAATCAGATAGTGCAGCGCCAACAGCCATTGACCCTGGATTAGTCTTACGCCCAGCAGGACAATATTACCTGTCTGGGCATTCGCAAAGACGCCGCCTCTGACCAGATAAGTATATGCGTCCAGAATGCCACCTGCCGCCGCCAGCAGTGCTCCCAGGCGGAAACTCTCAGAGGCTTGCTTGTTTATCATGCTTCTTATACCCCCTCACGCATAAACCGGGACGAGCCGTCACTGGCCCGCCCCGGTCATTTCTCAGTCCTTAAAACGGAAGCCCCAGGCCTCCGGTCAGCTGCTGCATGGAGGAAGCAGAATCACTCTCCGCTGCCCGCAGAGCCTCGTTCACCGCCGCCACGATCATATCCTGCAGCATCTCCACATCCTCCGGATCCACCGCGTCCGGATCAATGGTGACACTCTCCAGTACTCGCTTTCCGGTAACTGTAGCGGAAACCGCGCCGCCGCCAGCTGCAGCGGTATAGGTCTTGCTCTCCAGCTCCTGCTGCATCTTCATCATGTCCTGCTGCATCTTCTGAACCTGTTTCATCATGTTCATGTTCATGCCGCCGCCAAAGCCGCCCATGCCCCGGCTGTTAAATCCCTTCGCCATAGGTCGCAACTCCTTTATTCTTCAATGATTATGTTGTCGAATTGCCGGCCCATGGCCAGCAGATCATCCAGATTGTCATGTTCCGCGCCGGAAGGTGCCTCTGTCCGGGCGGGTGCCTTACCTACCTTGACTATACAGCGCACTGGGCTTCCAGTCTGTTCCGTTGCCAGCCGCGCCAGTTCCTCCAGAATATGCGCGCCGCCCACCATATTCTTGGTGAACTCATTGTCCACCCACAAGGTGAGTACGTCATTCTCCAGTCGCCCCTGCACTGCCGCCGGATTGCTCAGGAAAGGATAAACCGCAGGGAATTTTCCCCTCGTCAAAGCCACCAGGCCAGGCCAGAGGTCCACATCAGGTCCACCCTGAGCAGGAGGCGGAACCACTACGTTTTCTTCTGGCCGCTCTATGGATACCGTCTGGCTCTCTCGCTCCGCAGGCGGCTCCTCCGGCATCGGCGGCCGCTCTTCTTCCCATGGTGGGCAGTCCCCTGTCGGAGCAGCCGCAGCCTGCTTCTTAACTTCCGGTACGCTCCGCTTTAGCGGAGCCGCAGGTACCGGACAGGTCGTAGGCACACCTCCCGCCAGCATCTCCTCTACTCGGCTTAGGCGCACGTTCAGCCCGGTCAGGCTCTCATCTAAAGCAGGCTGGCACAGCCGAATCAGGCACAGTTCGGCGTCGGTACGCCGGTTACCGCTCCGGGGCAGATCCGCAATGGTGCTCTGAAGCAGTCCCAGGATCTGTACCAGACGAGCCGTCTGAAACGCATTGGACAGCCTGCGCATGGTATTTTCGTCATAACCGCCCGTGAGCAACGCTGCACCACCCTGAGGTGCTGTTTTACGCACCAGCAAATCCCGGGCAAGAGAGGCCAACTCGCCCAATAGGCTGCCTACTTCCTTACCTGCCGCATATAACCGGCCCAGAGTCTCCAGCGCCCCGGCGGTATCTCCTCCGCCAATCTGCTCCATCAGGGCAGCGGTCTCCAGATTCCCTGCCAAACCAAGAGCATCCAGCACCTCCTGCTCACCAATGGGGCGATCGGTCACCGCGCACTGGTCCAGCAGCGACAGGGCGTCCCGCAAGCCTCCGTCCGCCAGCCGGGCCAGCAGAGCAGCGCCATCTCCTCTCAGCTCCAGGCCCTCTTCCCTGGCCACATAGGCCAGACGGGCAGCAATATCTCCAGGCAAGATGCGCTTAAAGGAAAATTGCTGGCATCTGGACTTGATAGTAGCCGGCACCTTGTGCAGCTCTGTAGTAGCCAGAATAAACATCAGGTGGGCCGGAGGCTCCTCCAAAATCTTGAGCAGAGCGTTGAACGCCGCAGTGGAGAGCATGTGGACCTCGTCCACGATGTATACCCGTTTCCGAACTGCGGCAGGGGTATACACCGCTTCATCCCGCAGAGCCCGTACCTGGTCCACACCATTGTTGGAGGCTGCATCCAATTCCAACACATCCAAAATGGAGCCATTTTCAATTCCCAGGCAGGACGGGCACTGATTACACGGGTTACCGTTCACCGGATGCTCACAGTTCACTGCTCTGGCCAGGATCTTGGCGCATGTTGTCTTACCGGTACCCCTGGTACCAGTAAACAGGTATGCATGGGACAAGCGTCCCGTAGCTACCTGTCGCTTCAGCGTCTCGGTGATATGCCCCTGCCCCACCACATCATCAAATGTACTGGGCCTCCATTTTCGATACAATGCCTGATACAAAATCAGTCACCTCAAACCTCACGGAAATCGTTGTAAAAAGGGAGAGGCGGAGGATGCGGAAAGCCGCTTCGCTTCGCCCCTCCCCTGCTTTCTCGTCCGGTACGTGGCAAGACCGCACACCGGCCTTTGGAAACATCGCTATGTCCGTTACCCCAGCAGCCGGCTCAGGAGCGGGAACCCCGCGGCACAGATCGCGGTCCGCTTAGTGCTGCTCGGTTCCCCGCCTGACACGGTTCACGGGGCGACCTTGCGCGGGACCGATCCATCATCACTACTTACCAGGGTCAGACGACACAGCGCTGTTCCGGGGGCCGGGATTCATCCCTGCTGTAGCGGGTTGCAGGTACAGGGCACCGCTAACTCCCCGACTAGTGCGGCCTTGCCGCAGACCGGACATATCAGCGCGGTCCTTTGGAAGGCTGTCTTTGATATCATACATCATTTTTTCCGATTTATCAATATGACATTTATCTTTTTTAAAAAGGGGCTTTACAACCCGATAAATTATGCTATAATATTTTGGTGTTGACGCCACAAGTATAATATGGGCCTATAGCTCAGCTGGGAGCGCAAAGGGTTCGGTTTTTTGCCACATCTATAATTTCATATTGCTTTTTTCTTCTGTTCCGCTTTGGAACTGTTGATTTGGGCCTATAGCTCAGCTGGGAGCGCAAAGGGTTCGGTTTTCTGCCACATCTATAATTTCATATTGCTTTATTCTTCTGTTCCCCTTTTGGAACTGTTGATTTGGGCCTATAGCTCAGCTGGGAGAGCGTACGGTTCGCATCCGTAAGGTCGTCGGTTCGATCCCGATTAGGTCCACCACACTCGGGAGATCTCGTTTTGAGATCTCCCGAGTTTTTTCATGCTTTTAGGATGCACGATAGTACACACTCTTGTCCCCTTCCGGATGCAGGAAGTCGAAGAACTGTGTGGCACTGATTTTGAATTCCACTTCGATTTCAAAGTTCCTCCCGATATTCACTCGCTCAATGAGCTGCCGCAGGATCATCTTCTTTCCCTCGATACTACTCCCCGCATACAGGTCGGCCCAGGACATAATCTTGTCATACTCCTTTTGGACGGCAACGGCAGAGTTCTTCAGATTAGCCGCTTTTTCCTTGGCCTGTTCCAATTCCTGTGCCAGCGCCGCCAGTTTGCTTCGGGTGTCCTCTATCATCTCGCCGAGGATGTCCGCTCCAAAACTGCCAGTCCCATTGATGGTTTTGATGATCTCTTTCTTGTAGCTCTCCAGCTCCCGTTCTGCGGCGGCATGGAGTTTCTCCAGATTCGCCACCGAACTGTTTGCCAGTTGGAGTTCTTTTTCCCTCTGCTTTTGAATGAGCTGGCTCCTGGGTGCAGTCTTCATCCGCTCAAAGAGTTGGATGACGATCTTATCAATAATGCCGTCCAGTTTCTCGCCGGAGTATCCGGTCTGACCGTCACAGTCCTGAGGATGGCGGATCTTGTAGTGGCAGGCATATCGGATATGGGTTTCCCGTTTGGGCTCACCCTTGGCTCGTCTGCCGCTGCTGGTGGTCAGCACCAGTTTGGAACCACAGTGGGCGCAGTAGACCATCCCGGAGAGCAGCGCCTTCCCCTTGGAGTTAAAGGGCACCTCATTGTGGTGCATTGTCCTGGCCTCCATCAACTCCTGTGCTCGCTCATACAGATCCAGAGGAACGATTTGCAGCTCCGGAAAGATTTCTGAGCGTGTTTCCCCACTGCGCAGAATGCCCACATACATGATGTTCTTCAGCATTTTGATGATGGTGGTATTGGCGAAGTTGGTCCCCTTTCGGTTGAGATAGCCG
Source organism: Flavonifractor sp. HCP28S3_F3 (assembly GCF_052065355.1). Lineage (NCBI taxonomy): Bacteria > Bacillati > Bacillota > Clostridia > Eubacteriales > Oscillospiraceae > Flavonifractor > Flavonifractor sp. HCP28S3_F3. The sequence continues at coordinate 271,796 of NZ_JBQHUF010000001.1, read as the reverse complement.
TTGTTATATAGCCACCGGGACAACCGCTGTGCGCCAAACCCCTCATAGACATATTTTTCAAAGATGATGCGCACCACCGCAGCTTCATCCGGGTCAATCAGAATCTCGTTGACTTCGTGATTCTTTTTATTGAAGCGCCCCTGCTTTTCCAGGCGGTATCCATAGGGAACGATCCCGCCGCGGAACCTCCCCTCCTGCACAATTTGCGAAAGGCGTGTCTTTGTTCGGGCAGAGGTTTTGAGGCTCTCACCTGAGGCCTGCCAGTAACGGATGTAGTTCAGCAGTTTGTCGATATGATCGTCCATCTTCTGCTGCCCTTCCATTGCGCTCCACACTTCGATTCCGTTGCGGATGAACCACTCCACCACGAAGGGCGTCTCATCGTCCCGCCGCCCCAGGCGATCGAACATGAACACCAGCAGGATGTCAAACTTCCGTTCCTCGGCGTCCTGGCGGATCTCCTGAATGGCGTCGCGGTCAGCAGCAGCCACCTTGAAACCCGAGACACCTTTTTCCGCAAATTCTTTGATGATCGTCCATCCCTGGCTCTCCGCAAATTCACGGCAGTATTGTTTCTGCATCGGGATATCATCTTTTTCTACCTGTCCTTTGGTAGAGACTCGATAGAGGCAGTATACTCGCTTGTTTTTTTCCATGATTGCACCTTGTCCTTTCTGGTATAGGACTGCGGTGCATATGGTTTGCTCAGATTAAATTGTCAAGGTTCATATGCACACACAGTATCCCACACCACTGGTAAAAAGTCTACTGAATCAAGCAGGCTTGTTCAGGTTTTCAAAGTCCTGTGCCATCAACAGTGTCTGCTCAATTTCCGACACTGTGCCAGGTTGTGTAACGGTGTTTTTGAAGCGGAGAGCAACAATCAGTCCGTCCACTTCCATCGTGATATATTCTGTCGGCTCAGAGTATCGGGGATGCTCCCGATCATACAGTGCCTGCTGATAACTCATGTGATCATCCTCCTTTACATAGTCTGCTGCCAAGTCTGTTCTTCTTCGTGATCGTCCTCGGCGTGGCCTTGGGCGATTTTCTTTTGCCGTTCTTTCCGGAGGGCCTTGCTGTCTGCGTGGTAGTGCGTGGTGGCGTCCTTCACGGGAGCAGCGTCTTGGCCGCGCTCCAGAGTGTGTCCAAGCTGGACCACACCACCCACAGCACCAGCCCAGTCAGCGCCAGGGCCGCCAGTCCCAACAGCAGACTGGTCCACGGAATGTCCGGCAGACTCAGTCTGGGCAGCCTGATATTGGGCAGAGAAAAACGCTTCTCGTTCCGCTTCCCAGCCTGTTCGCTCATCTGCTCCAGATGCTTCACCGCTTTCAGCAGTTCGTCCATCTGCGTCCGGTTCGGGAGCTGCACAAGCAGTTCGTTGACCTTCTTCAGATAGCCAGTCTGTCTCTCGGTGTGGTACCCCAGTGCGCAGAGGTCGCTCAGCAGATCCTCCCACTCCGCTTTCGTGGGATGCACTTCGGGAGGCGGTGTCAGCTCCTGCGTCGGAGGCTGCGGCGTGGTCTGTACCATCTGCGTAGGTCGGTTCTTTTCCAACAGCTCGTCCATAGATAATTTCTTCTCTGATCCTGAATTCATATTCCATATTCTCCTTCAGATATTTGTCCCCGAACAGCAGGCGGTCACGGCACTGCCAGCCGCTGGGTGTGGTGTAGGTGATGTTCCGCCGGGAGGTTTCCCAGCGTACCTTGTAGCCCTCGCTCTCCATCAGCGCAATGAACTCCTCACGGTTAGAGGCGTGGCGCATACAGTCGTTGATGATATTCATGAGCTGCAGCTTTTTGCTCTGGCCACGGGCTGCGGTATGATATTCACCAATCGTCATGGTTTTCGTTTTTTGCTTCCTGTCCGCAGGCCGGAACACAGGAAGAGAAAACTCCATACAGACTTGATCGTTGCGCTGCCGCAGTTCCTGGAGCTGCTCCTTTGCGATGTGCAGTTTCTTTCCCGTATCGAAGTTGACGGAGTTGATGAGAAAGTGGGAATGAATGTGTTCCCGGTCTGTGTGGGTGCAGACCAGAACTTCATAGCCCTCATAGTACTCAGCCAGCTTCAGTGCCGCCGCATGAGCGGCGACCGGATCGACCGCTTCGCCTTTTGGAAAGCTCTGCACCATGTGGTAGAACAGCACACCGTCGGTTTTGTGATGCAGCCGCTTGGTGGTCATGAAGTCCGCGTAGACAGATTCCGACTGGCAGTTGATGCCTGTGACCAACTGTTGACCGTCACACTCGGTTTTCTTGTTCTGCATGGTGTACCGCATCACGGCTCCCATGCATCCGGTGCTCTGACCACACTTGTAGTTAGTGAAGCTGATGATCGCCATTTTTCATCACCGCTTTCGTTCCAGGATCAGCCGGACAGCAGCGCAGAGTTCAGAGAACGCCTGGCGTACACCGTCCAGGTTGATCACCGTGACGCGTCCCATGTGCGCCAGGGTGACAAGCTGATTCAGATTTCTTCCGATGGACTTCAGCTCCTTGAGCACTTCTTTTAGTCCATCGACGACCACAACCTGCTTTCCCAGACAGCAGGCTGTCACATAATCGCTCATGGACATCCCGGAGCGTTTCGCCAATTCCTTGATGGCCTCCCGGTCTTTGGATGCCATCCTGGTGCTGAATTTGATATCTTTTTTCATGTCGTTTCCTCCAAATCACAGATAAAGTGGGTCCGGGCTTCTGCCCGGAAATTATGCGGAAGGCGGGCGGCGGCTTTGCCGGTGACCAGACAAACGCGATGCTGGCCACCTCCAAGGAGGTGATTCTCCCGCGCCGAACACCCGCGCTCCTCCTTCGGCCACAAGCGGCCCAACACGGCGTTTCTTTTGCTTTGCGGGAGTTTACTCGCCGCACCTGGAAACCGCCCGCAAATCACCGCACAGCGCCTCGACAGGGTCGATAGGGACGATTTCTCCGGCGCCCTCCAAATCGGCACTATCGGCACGGCGCAGCTCAATCACTCGTTTTCCGTTGCTGCGGCGCACCATTGCCTGAATTCCGTTTTTTCTTAGGGCCTCAACGCTTTGCAGGATCAGCCTTGAAATCTTTTTGGGCGTTACCCCTTCGATTCTGTCAGGGTCGATCTTTTCGGAGAGCTCCGTGGGAGTGCCGATAAATATTGTTCTGGTGCTCATAAAAGCAGAGAGAAGAACGACGATCCGATCCTCACGCAGCACGGGTTCTTCTCTGCTGTCCGAAACCAACTCCCACACATTTTCCTCGCTGCGTCGAAGCTCCAGCTCCCGGTATTCGATGTCCCGGCCTACGCAGGTCAGTCTGGCTCTGCCGCTGCCCCGCTTTTCTTCCACCAGTGTGAAGCTGGAATCCACTGCGCCGCTGATGGCAGTGGTCCCGGAGATCCGGTGGAACACATCTTCCGCCTTTTCTTTCCGCAGATGGTGGATGAGCAGGATGACAATGCCGTGCTTGTCCGCCAGCCGCTTGAGCACAGATAGATCCCGGTAGTCATTGGCGTAGGTGGCGTCGTGGATCGGACGGACCATCTGCAGGGTGTCAATGATGACCAGCACGGTGTCGGGGTGTGCGGCGATAAATGCGTCCACCTGTTCCTCCAACCCTTGGCCGATGTGGGCGCACTCGGTACAGAAGTGGACGCTGTCTGGTGCATCCTCCGTGATTTCAAAGAGCCGATTCTGGATGCGGAGGACGGAATCCTCCAGACAGAGATAGAGGGTGGTGCCCTGCTTGGTGGTCATGTTCCAGACCGGTTCTCCCTTGGCAACTGTCACCGCCAGCCATAGAGCAAGCCAGGACTTGCCCACCTTTGGTGAGCCAGCCAGGATGTGCAGACCCTGAGAGATCAGGGTATCCACCACAAAATTGGGCGGCTCCAGCGGACGATCCATCAGGGTTCTGCCGTCCACTGTGATCAGGGGATGGTTCATTTTGTTGTTCATGTTTGGTACCTCCATTTCAAGAATTTGAATACAAAAAGCTCCCACCTCAAAAGAAGTGGGAGTAGTATTCATTTTGATTTTGAAATGGTTTGTGGTAGAATAGAGCAAACGGAGGTGAGCCAATGGCTACCTATCAGATCTACGAACTCTCTGCCCGGGCGGTGATGAGTTATGCCGCGGAGCAAGACGGCGTTTTCACCTTTACCCTGAACCGCAGCGCCACCGAGCACTGCAAGGTACCGGGAGCCAGGCACGAGCAGGACAGCTGCGCTATGTTCCACCAGCTGATGTACCAACTCCACGGGGAGGGCTGGCGGGAGCGTAGCGATGAGAAAGTCACAGCGCTTTCCGATGTGCTGTTCTATATGGACTTCGCCGGGATCTTTGACCGGCGTGGAACCGGAAGGACGCAGCAGGCCCGCCGGGAGAAGGCCAGAGACATGTTCCGTCCCGAGGGGATCACTCTGGACTTCGGCAGCGGCCCACACCGCTATGTGGCTTTTGAACGCTCCGCCAGCATGAGCCGTCAGTCTCGTCTCTCCTTTATCCGGGCGGATCTGTATGAGCCCATGCGCCAGCGGATCATGCTGAACATGGAACTGGATCGCTGCCAGCTCAGCAAACTCTACGCCTACAATGGTCTCATGTTCTCCAGCGGAACCCGGGTGGACGGCATTCGCATTGACAAAAATCACCGGGTCATCGTCATAGACAATCCATCAAAGAGAGTGGAGCGAGCCCCTGTCATCACCCTGCGGGAAGGCAGAGAGCCGGGAACCTTCTACCGGGCAGATACGCTGGAAGATCTGGACATCACCCGCTTTGACGGCGTGGGTCTCATCTCCAAAGAGTATGCCGATGTGGTGGACAAGGCCTGTAGCGGCAGCCACACCCACACCTCCTTCCAGATTCGGATGCCCTACATCAAGGGGATGCTCCATCAGGTGGATTTCAAGGACTTCTTGAAGAGAAGCGGTACCCAGAGCATCGTGGACATCTGGGGCAAGGCACACCCCGTCCGCAGTGTGGACATCATTCTCACCCGCAGTCAGTTCAAGGCATACGGATGGCTGCGGGAGAACGGTATGACCTGGGAGGACTACTGGGACGCCTTTCGGGACTACAACCACGCCCTGTACATCACCAACCTGAGTAAGACGGAGCCAGAGAAACTGGTAGAACTCAATTATCAATTTCTCTCCACCCTCTCCATTCAGCCGGAGGAGTTCCGCCCCGCCGACCTGCCGGAGGGCTGGGACCACAGTCCAGCGGATGATCCACGGCAATGGCTGACCAAGGCCACCGAGACGGCCTACTATAACTTTCGTGCCAATGAAGCATATCAGCAGGAATACTTTTGCCGGGGCCTGAACCAACCCAAGGGGAGCCGCGCGCACATTATGGCCCGGGTGCTGGAGAAAAACCCGAAGTTTATCCGCGAGCCTATTTACGTGGAACAGCTGGACGGACAGGCCCGGAAGATCCTCCGAGGCTACGCCGTTGGGCGGTTGCTGGTGTCAGGGGACAACCGTTTTCTCTCCGGTGATCTGTTGGAACTGCTGCGGCAGTTAATTGCGCCCCGTGTGTTCCAGTTGCCCGGTGAACGGGACTTCTGCAATCAGGTGCTGGGAGATTTCTTTGCGGAGGACAGTTTCTTTGCGCCTGGTGCCGCCTATGACCACGAGGACAGCTGTACCCTTCTCCGCAATCCCCACATCGCCCGGAACGAGGAATTGCAGCTGTCCGTGTACCCAGAGGGAGACGCACTGCGTCAGCATTACCTGGGCCACCTCACCGATGTGGTCATGGTGTCTGCAGACAGTTTGGCAGCGGAGCGGCTGGGGGGTGCGGACTATGACGGCGACCTTATCAAGACCATTGCCGATCCCATCCTGAACCGCTGTGTGAAGCGGAACTATGATTACGATGTCCATCAGCAGCTCTCCAACAACGCCAACCTGCCCCTGCTGAAAATTCCATCCTTGTCCGCACCCAAGTCCGACGCCAACGACTGGCAGGCCCGGTTTCAGACGGTGGAGAACACCTTTGCTGCCCGCATCGGACAGATCTGCAACGCCGCCCTGGATCGTAGCGTCATCGCCTACAACGAGCATACCGACCCGGAGGAGCGCAAGCGATACCGCCGGGACTTGGAAGCCTTGGCCATCTATAGTGGGCTGGAGATCGATGCGGCCAAGACCGGTGTGCGGCCCAACCTGGATGAATTTCTGGGCGGACGGAAGGTAAAGCGCACTCCTTTCCTCCAGTACAAATATCTGTTGGAGCGCGCGGAGGAGCGCCGCCGCGCCTGGTATGAGCCCACCCACCGGGAGCGGCTGGAGGCCTTCTTTGCTGGGATCAACTGGGACACGGTGGACTCCCCGGTGGAGCGATTGCCCTGGCTGGCCCGCCAGTTGGAGCGCAACACACCGAAAGTTCAGGAGAAACCGGCAAAGGACGGCGAACTATTCACCTTCGCCCAGGAACGAAGTTGGAAAAAACATCTGAACCAAAACATTCTTTCTTCTGTCTCTGCCTTGCTGAGGGACTACGAGCACTGTCTCTCCCGCATTCGGGCCTGCCGCGCCCCAGCCAAGGGGCAGCAGCGGAAAACGGACATTGATCGCATCCTCTACGCCAGAGGACAGGAGGAGGTCTACGACAGCGACGAGCTGTACGCCTTCTTCCAACAGCTTTCCCCGGAGCGTATTGCCGCTCTGCGAAGGGCCATCGTGGAACAGCAGTGGCACCTGATGGCAGAAGGGCAGAGAGAAACATTTCTGCGGGAGCATCTGCCGGAGGGAGCCGACTACTACGATCTCCTGACCGACTTCCGCCACGGCGGGTTCCGTCTGCTGGGTGATCTGGTCTGCGACATCGACGATCTGGAAGCGGCCCGGGAACGGAAGCAGCTCTGCCGCCCGGCGGATTCCCCGGCCTTCCAGAAGATGATGGAGGCCTATCTGTCTGCCCCCTTCAGCGGCAACGAGCGGGCCGTGGTGTCCAGGGCCTGCCGCAAGCTGCTGAACAAGATCGTCCGGCCCAGCCTGGCGGCCCCCTATGTGGTGGCTCTGGGTAAGCGGAACCTGCTGTGGGATCTGCTGCCGGACCACATTGAGGAACATGTTCTGGAGGTGGACCATGCTGAATGAATGGAAAGAATTTCAGGACTACACCTGTGTGGTAAACTACACCGCCCGGAACAAGCAGGACACCACCTATCTGGGCCGGTTCACATTCGACACCATCCTTGATTTCGAGGGGCTCAACCGGGTGCTGACCATCCTGGCAAGAGGATTTCTGTTTCATAATGAGGACGGCAGTTTGGCGGAATTGCCCCGGGAGCGTATCGACTATGCCAAGCGGGGCCTGTGCGCCTGGTGCAGTGTGCCGGACAGCAAAAAAGCCACGCCCCGGGAGGCGTGGCAGTTTGGCAGTGATTTTGGGGAACTTCATTCGGAATTCCCCAGCCTTGTGGATGAAAACGGCAGCGGATGGTTTCATAGGCATGTGCATCGGGTGGCAACCTTTGTGCAGGAAAAACCGGAGAGGGTGTCCAGCAGTGCCCAGAAGAAGTGTGCCGCCATTGAAAAAGGCTTTGACCAGGCCTGGCGGGACAAGGTGATCCAGATGCAGATTCCCCTGTTCGCCCCCACCACCAAGGGGCAGTGGGGCCTGCGGTTTGACAGTTTTCTGGCCCAGGCTCTGGAACTGGGGCCGCTCCGGACGGAGGATCCGATACTTCCACCCGCATTGGTAGAGCAACTTCACAGCCGCACGCCTAAGGGCGTTCCCGTGGAGATGGTGGAGACGCTGGCAGCCTACTACCTTGCCAATAAGCCGGAGGATTCCGACTGGGTGGTGCTGCCGGTGGCCAACTTTGACGCATATTTCGGCACCACCAGCTTTGGGCGGAAGTATCTGAAACAAATCCCGGAGACCATTTTAGAGCGATCTGAAACAGGCTTTGGACTGTGCCGGTATCGGCTGGGGGAATCTATTGTGATTGAGTAGATAGAATCAGGCGTCTATCTCCGCTTCTTCCGCTGGAGATGGATGCCTGTTCGTTTCAAAATGATTCAGTTCATATGCCAGTTCCCATGCCAGACGGAATCCGCAGATAAAGCTGTCCACGGAGCGTTGCTCTATCATCAGGTTCTGGGCGTCGATGATCTGCAGCACCAGTTTACGCTCCGGCTTGTCCAACCGCTCAATGAGCTGCCGGTGGCAGGTTTCAACTTCCTGTTCGGATTCCACCATAGGCAGAGGGGTGTAGAATTTGTCGTACAGCAATCTCAAAGTTTCGTTCATGTGCCCCGCCTCCTTGTAGCAAGACACAATAGCACAGGTTAAGGGAAATAGCCACTATTATATTTTCAAAATTTCCAGAATAGTCAACTCCAACTTTCCTATCCACGGAAAAGCCATCTGCTAATCGCACAACGAGTAAACGAAATGGTGCTATTCCTTGTAAACAGGCTTCATGGTGGGGAACAAGATGACTTCACGAATCGTATCGGAGTTGGTCAGCAACATGACGCACCGGTCGATGCCAATGCCCAGGCCGCCCGTGGGGGGCATACCGTACTCCAGCGCGGTGAGGAAGTCCTCGTCCATCATACCGGCCTCGTCATCGCCCTTGTTCCGCAGCTCCACCTGCTTCTGGAAGCGCTGGCGCTGATCGATGGGGTCGTTGAGCTCGGAGAAGGCGTTGCCCATCTCGCTGTGGCAGATGAACAGCTCAAAGCGCTCGGTGAGCCGGGGATCGCTGGGAGAGCGCTTGGCCAGAGGGGACACATCCACGGGATGCATGGTGATGAAAGTGGGCTGAATGAGCTTCTCTTCCACCTTCTGGTCAAAGCACTCATACAGGGCGTTGCCCCAGGTCTTGTCGGCGGTCTCAGGCAGCTCCACGCCGATAGACTTGGCGGCGGCCACGGCCTCCTCATCGGAGGTGATGGCCATAAAGTCGATGCCGCAGTACTGCTTCACCGCCTCGTGCATGGGCATGCGGGGCCAGCCGGGGGTCAGGTCGATCTTCTCGCCCTGCCACTCCACCTGGTAGGTACCCAGGATCTTCTGGGCAGCAGAGGACAGCAGGTCCTCGAAGAGGTCCATCATGTCGTTAAAGTCGGCATAGGCCTGATAGAGCTCGATGGTGGTGAACTCAGGGTTGTGCTTGGGGTCCATGCCCTCGTTGCGGAAGATGCGGCCCATCTCATACACCCGGTCCATGCCGCCCACGATGAGCCGCTTCAGGGGCAGCTCGGTGGCGATACGCATGTACATGTCGATGTCCAGGGTGTTGTGGTGGGTGATAAAGGGACGGGCAGTGGCACCGCCGGAGATGGTGTTGAGAACAGGGGTCTCCACCTCCACAAAGCCTCGGCCGTCCATGAAGTCCCGGACATGCTTGATAAACTGGGAGCGAATGATGAAGTTGCGCTTCACCTCCGGGTTGACGATCAAATCCACATACCGCTGGCGGTAGCGCAACTCCGTGTTGGTCAGGCCGTGGAACTTCTCCGGCAGGGGCAGCAGGGACTTGCTCAGCAGGGTGCAGGTCATCACCCGCACCGACATCTCGCCCCGCTGGGTGCGGAACACCACGCCCTTGACTCCCACGATATCTCCGATGTCGTACTTCTTAAAGCGGTTGTACTCCTCCTCATCCATCTCGTCCTTCCGGGCGTAGAGCTGGATGCGGCCGGACTTGTCCTGCAGGTCGCAGAAGGAGACCTTGCCCATGCCCCGCTTGGACATGAGCCGTCCAGCGATGGACACCTGGCTGCCCTCCAGGGTGTCGAAGTGCTCCTTGATGTTGGCGGAGTCGTTATCTAACTGGTAACAGGTAATCTGGAAGGGATCATTGCCTTCTTCCTGGAGTTTGATCAACTTCTCCCGACGAATCAGCCTCTGCTGAGAAGTCTCCTGTGTGATTCCCTGGCTGTTGGTTTCATGGATGGATTCAGCCATATACACTCTCCTTTGCTGTTTCAGTCCTGAGTCACTTTACTTTGCCCATGCGGTTGTTTCTTCATAAAGCGCACGGTAATGGGAGGAATTCTCCACTTCAAGACTGATTTTCTTCAAATTCCTGACATTGCGACAGCGCCAGGGCTAACTGATCCGGGCAGGAAGTCCCTTTATCCAGGCACTGGATTCCTTTCAACTTCGCAATCGCGTCCTCCACACGCATTCCCACCAGCAGACGACTGAGCGCCTGAGTAAAGCCGGGACAGCCCAGCACAAATTCCACCGACCGGATCACTCCATGGTCTACTTCAAATTTAATTTCTTTGGCACAGGTGCCTTTGGTCTCATAAATCATACGGTTCTCTCCTGTCTCTGGCAATCCTTGACGATTTGCTGTATAATAACAGAATAGACCTTCCCATAATGGGAAAGTCAAGGGGCAATCAAGGAGGAATCACAAATGCAGGGCTATCTTTCCATCAGCGACTTTGCCAAGCTGCGCAATGTACATCCCAAATCGCTGCGGTACTACGAGCGGATCGGCGCGCTGATTCCCGCCTATACCGACCCGGAGACGGGCTATCGGTATTATTCCTTGGAGCAGCTGGTGGAGATGGACATGATTCTCATGTGTCTGGAGTTGAACATCCCCCTGCGCGATGCGGAACAATACCGACAGCCTAACCAGACATTGGACATCCGGCATCTGCTTCAGGATGGACAACAAAAGGCCCTGGAAAAGCTTGCCCACCTCCGCAATACCATGCAGCAGATGGAGGAGGCACTCCGCAGGATCGAAGAAAACCAACGCTATCAGGAACAGGAGGGCGTCTATCAACGGCATCTGCGCCGGCGGCTTATTTTGCGGGAACCCTTCATCCCCTCCGGCGGAGAGTTGGCGTTCAAACAGAGCTCCACAAAAATCTTCCTTCGGGGACAATCTCTGGGCTTGTTGCCCGCATTTACCTTTCCCATTGGTCTGATTGTCCGGCGGCAGGAAGACCGCATCAATACCGACATTTTTTTGGAGGTGCTCCAGCAGGAGGATGGAATTGCCAACCTGGAAGTGCTGCCTGAAGGGGACTATCTCTGTCAGCAGAAGCCGGCACAGGCGCTGGATCACATGGATACACTGATTTCGGAGTGCTTTGTCCAGCATCCCAAGGCAAACCAGGTTATGATCACCAATCTGACTTCTGCTTACTTTGATCTGAAGGGGCCATCGCTGGAGCTGCAGGAACCAATTTGACAAAAGAGGGCATCGGGAGTTTTTCCCGGTGCCCTCTTTCTTTAAAAAACTTTTCTACCCCCAAACATTCCGCTTGACTTTCCTATAATGGGAAAGTTTATGATTGCGTATTGCGGGGATTTTTCCCGCCAAATCAAAATCAAAACGGAGGAAGAAGAACCATGCAGGCGGAAACAAATCCCCTGGGGTATGAGCCGATCGGAAAGCTGCTTGGCACCTTTGCCGTGCCCAGCATCATTTCCATGGTGGTCAGTACCCTGTATAATATCGTAGATCAGATTTTTATTGGCCGTGGCGTAGGTTATTTGGGAAACGGCGCAACCAATGTGATCCTGCCACTGACTGTGATTGCCCTGGCCCTTGGCCTGATGATCGGAGACGGCACCACTGCCTATTTCAGTCTGTGCCTGGGGCAGGAGAACCGTCAGAGGGCCGCCCAGGGCGTTGGCAATGCCATCACCCTGACCGTGGTGGTCAGCATTGTGCTGACCGCCCTGTCTCTGGCGTTTCTAAAGCCCCTCTGCGTCCTGTTCGGCGCCACGGATGCCACCATGTCCTACTCTCTGGAGTATGGGTACATCATTGTATTAGGCTTCCCCTTTTACATGTTCAGCATGGGGTTTAACTCCATTGTCCGTGCCGATGGAAGCCCGGTCTACGCCATGCTGTCCACACTGAGCGGAGCAATTTTGAATACGATTCTGGATCCACTGTTTATTTTTGTCTTTCATATGGGGGTAAGGGGGGCCGCCATTGCAACGGTTTTGGGGCAGGTCGTCTCCTGTGTCATGACCCTACTTTACCTGAAAAGGTTCCGGTGCATCACCCTGACACCGGACTGCCTGCTCCCCCGGTGGAAGCTGTGCGGGAGAGTTTGCAGCCTTGGAATTTCCAGCTTCTTTCTTCAGCTGGCAGCCACCATTGTAATTACCGTGATGAACAATGTGCTGGTCAAATACGGCGCAGCCTCCAAGTACGGCGCGGAAATTCCCATGACCACCCTGGGCATTACCATGAAGGTTAATCAGATCATTACCGGCATTGTCATCGGGATCTCTGTGGGCTCTCAGCCCATCATCGGGTATAACTATGGAGCCGGAAAGACGGACCGAGCCCAGAAAACCTACCTTTTAGCCATTATCTGTTCCACACTGGTCATGGGCGTAGGAACCCTTGTGTTTCAGCTGTTCCCTGACCGCATCGTCAGTATTTTTGGTTCGGAGTCCGAGCTCTATCAAGAATTTGCAGTCAAGAGCCTGCGGATCTTCCTGCTGTTGATCCTTCTGAACGGGTTCCAGTTGTGCACAGGCACCTTTTTCCAGGCAGTGGGAAAGCCGGTGCAGGCCACGCTGATTTCCCTGTCCCGGCAGGTGCTTTTCCTGTTGCCGGCCCTGCTGATTTTGCCCCGCTTTTTCGGGGTAGAAGGCGCCTTGTGGGCTGGGCCGGTGGGGGATGCCTGCGCCTTTGTGCTGGCACTGGCCTTTGGCTTAGCGGAATGGAGAAAAACGGCCCGATTATCCAAACAACACCATCCTGTTTCTATGGAGGATTATTCTTATGGCACACCTGTCTGATTCGATTACGATCCGGAACCTGACCCTGCCGAACCGCCTGGTGATGCCCCCTATGGCTACCGCAAAGGCCGACGAGAACGGCTATGTGACCGATGCGGTATGCGAATATTACCGGGAACGGGCCAAATACAGCAAAATCGGCCTGATCATCACGGAACACAGCTATATCCACCTTCAGGGCAAGGCCCATCCCGGTCAGACCTCTATCGCCTCCGATGATGCGATTCCTTCCCTTCAGCGTCTCACCCACTGTATCCACCAGGAGGGAGTCAAAGTCGTTGCTCAGCTCAGTCATGCGGGATCGGCGGCACTGTCTAAGACCACCGGGCAGCCTCCTGTTGGCCCCAGCTCAATCTATCACCCCAAGCAGCGGGAAGAACTGCCTGCGGAGATGACCCTTCCGCAGATCCGGCAGGTCACGGAATGGTTTGCCCAGGCGGCCCTTCGGGCCAAGCAGGCGGGATTTGACGGAGTAGAACTTCACTCCGCTCACGGCTATCTCCTCAACCAGTTTTTCTCCCCGCTGGCCAACCAGAGAACCGATGCGTACGGTCCTCAGTCGATGGAACACCGCATCCGCTTCCAGCGAGAAGTCATCCAGGCAGTTCGCCAGGCTGTAGGCGAGGACTTTCCCATTGCCCTGCGGCTGGGTGGCTGTGACTATGAGGCCGGAGGGAGTACCGCCCGGGACTGTGTGGAGGCCTGTCAGCTGCTGGAGCACAGCGGTGTGGATCTCCTTCATCTCACTGGTGGCATGAACGGCTTTACTCGCCCCGGTCACGGGGAACCCGGGTATTTCCGGGATCTGTCTGTTCCTGTGAAGCAGGCGGTTCATCTTCCTGTTCTTCTGACCGGTGGAGTGACCACTCCAGCCCAGGCTGAGGCCCTTCTGGAGGAGGGCTGTGCCGACCTCATCGGCGTAGGCCGGGCAATCTTCAAAAATCCCCACTGGGCAGACTGAGTTTTTTGTTTCATGTTCATCCCCATTTTAGGGGAGCACGCAAAGCGTTTGGCTTGCCGTAAACGGCTGCTGAACGCTTTTTGCGTAAACAGTCTGCACCAGGACTCCACACCTATGTCAAAAAAGTGTGGAGCCCCGGATTTTTTCGGGGGTCTTCTTAAGAATTATAATGCATAAAGAGAATAAGGCTATTCACCCGATAACCCTTTTGAAAGTATTCGCTGAGTGCCGTCGGTTCATATCCCGGAATCTGTGTCAGCATGGCATAACCAGGATATACTGAATGGCTACATACAGAAGGACTCCAAAATACCAATGGTGAACAATGTTCCTCTGTAAAGTTTAGAACCTTATTCGCTGCGTCAGATGAAATTTGCAGAGAAAACACCTACTACATGATTCGTTTTTTGCAGACCATACACCGCAGTCCGTGGGCAGAAAACTTACCACCTTGCGAGAGCGTACGGTTCGCATCCGTAAGGTCGTCGGTTCGATCCCGATTAGGTCCACCAAAACTGGAAATCGCCGCAGTGAAAACTGCGGCGATTTCTCATTTGACCACAGAAATACCACAGACGGATTTCTATTTTGACCACTTGACGGGCACCCCCTTTCGGGAGTGCCCGTCTTTTTTGTTTACTGCGGCTCAGGATTTGAGGGGCATTCTTCGGAATCTTGGGTTTGACGGTGACCCAGCCAGTGCCTACGACCACTTTATGCGCCAGACGTTGTTCCTCCAGCACATAGAGGACGTTCTGAGTTCCAGAGACCTAAACCCGATCCAAGATATTTTGTTAACTTTCAAACTTCTCAATCCGGCAGAGGCCCATTTCCCCCCACGGGCCACTGACCATCTTGCGCAGGGCGGAAGAAATACAGACAGCATGCTCTTCGTTGGCCGCAAATAGGAAATAATCCCGCACGGTTCTCTTCGGGCAGGTCAGAACAAAAACAGGTTTATGAGCAACGCCTTCCATGGCCAAAAACCTTTCCCTGAATTCCGAGAAATAGACTTCCGGTGCTTTATGGTGCCGATGCTGGTAGAACACTACGCTTTGCCCGCGGCACAGATAGTCCGCCAGTTCATGATCCCATACATATTTGACGCTTTCCGCTTTTCCTTTCCCGCAGCTCTTCACATTCAGACCGGTATCCGGATCCAAAAAGACCAATTCACAGGATTCGAGCGCCTGTAGTGCATCTTTGTGCCATTGACTCCGGCCAGCAACGGAAATCACTTCGTGATAATACAATGTTTTGTTTGGATCCAGCAGGGCTGCTTGTTCCAGCTGTGCGATGGAGCGTGCATCACTTTCTGAGATTTTCTGCAACGCACTGGCCAGGGGTTCGTCACACACGAAATACTCCGGATGGATTGGATGTTTTCCATCCTTATGGAGAAAACCGCCAGTTTCTTTGTCGCGTTCACTTTCCGGCGGCTCCGCCTTATACCAGTTGACGCCCAAAGAAAACCCCTCTGCAAGAAGCGCTTTCAAAAGTCCGAATTTCCCAAAATCACCAATGTCGCCCGCATATCGATCCTGCATACATTCCCTCACTCTTTCAAACGCTCATGATGGATGTTCTTCCTCCGACAGGCGGAACACCACCATCTCACCTATTGATATCTCACTCATTTTACAGGGGATCCCGCCCCGAAGATAGGGCTGCAACTGATAAAATGCCATGCACTGCTCCAAATGCTCCAGCAGCTTGGCAGAGCGGCGGCGGTATCCATACTGCTTCAGCAGGGTTCGCAGCTTGATGCGCACATAACCGCATTCCGAGAAAAATCGCAAGCGGAATCGCACTTCTTTGAAGTACAAATCCAAATTCGAGAAATCACTGAGAAAGAATTCTTCACTGAGATGGGCACCTCAATCGGCGGCATCACGCTGAATCACGGAAAATTCCCGGTCAATCCATGGTTTTTCTCGAAGGTATAGCGACCAGTACGCCACGTCCAAAGCAGTATAAGAAAGCCCCATTATTGGTCTCCCTTGCGCCCGTTACAGCTGCGGCACAGGATCTGCAGATTTTCCGGCACGCTCTTTCCACCTTTGTTCATGGGGAGGATATGATCCTCCTGGAAGGGAACACGGCTGGCCGCTTCCATGCCGCAGCAGGTTGTCATCCCCCCGGTTCCAAAGCGATTCCACATACTCCGCCTCTTTCCTCTGCCCCATGTCCTCATCCCAAATGTGTTTGGCAATGGCTCCCACATCCAGTCGGCTGCGGTCAATATGATCAAAGGTATAGAAGGCAGGAGCGACCTCATACTGGGCATAGTATTTCAAAATGCGCACCACATCATCTGCCGAGTAGGGCGGGATCATTTCGCCGCAGAAATAGGTATTCCGGCACTGGCGCTCCATCTGCCTCAGAACTTCCTGGGGCAAATACTCCTCCGTCGCACCAAAACTGGAAAAGAGGGCGGGTAAATTCTCCATCATCTGGCGGTAGGCCTCTACCGTGCTGTTATAGACCATAACCTGACAGGAGAGGTCCATGCCGTTTTCCTCCAGATAGGAAAAGGCATACATCCCCACGGGGATCCGCTGGGTAAAAGGCACTTTCTCCAGGGCAGTGGTATCGATGGAGTTATCCAGCATCGTAGCAAATTCTTCGATTTTGGAGAGGGATATCATGCGGATCTCCCTCTGAATGCGGTCTGACATATCGTCCGAGAACTCGTTATTTCCTTCAAACAGGCTCTCGGGATTAACCCAGGCGATATGCTCGTCCCAGTCATCCACAAAGGACACAATATAGGCGGTATCCGTTCCTCCTGCGGCGGACCCGCGCAGAGCGCGTCCCACCATCTGGGTCATCCGAATGGTGGAGACGGTAGGACGGGCCAGAAAGACTGTACCGGTTTTCGGCAGGTCGACACCCTCCGTCAGGATATTGACATTGATGAGAACCTAGAGTTTTCCATCCCAATAGGCCTGCAGCTTCCGCTCATTGTCCTCCCGGCTTATGGTCACGCCGGTAACCGCATCCCGGATCGAGGAAACCACATAGTCCGAGGCAATCCCCTCTTTTCGGAACAGTGCATTCAGTGCGATCGCATGGTCTACATTTACCGCAAAAACAATGGTCTGGCCATACTGCTCCTCCGCCTAGTAGCTCTCAAACACCAGCTTGGCCAGGATCCTGCGGCTGATCAGATCCTTCAGACTGATCTGATAGGTGATGCCTACATTATTGTGCACCACCACATTGTTCTTCACACCGTCCGTGTAGATTTTACCCGGCAGTCCCTGCTCCTCCTCCGCTGTGCCGAAGGGAGTAGCGGTCAGACCGATGAGCTTCACATGGGGCACCTTGGACCGGACATAGTCGATCACCCGCCGATAAGTCAGTGGTGGGCCTCATCTACCACCAGGAAGAGTTTCTCCTCCCTGGCAAGCCACTCGTCCAGTGCAGACAGATTGCGGCCAATGCTGTCCTTGCTGACAATGAGCAGGTCGTCATCCGTGTGGATGTCAACGGTTCTGCCGTGACTGCCGGAACCGGAAATGATCCGGTAGCGGAAGCCGGAGATGCGGGGAATCGTCTCGGTGTATGCGTACTTCTGAAACGCCTCTGCCGCCTGATCCAGCAGCATCTGCCGGTGGGCCATCCACAGAATTTTTTTATGTCGGTCAACGGCATTATGCAGCAGTCACAGCGCGGTGGTATAGGTCTTTCCGCCTCCGGTGGGCAGCACCACTAATGTGCTGAACGCCGCATCGGTATTGATTTGATCCATACACTCCATGGCCCTATTCTGGTGCTCATATGGTACACGGTCATTGACACCGCTGCGTGGCGTGATCCGCCCGCTGGATGTGATCTCACTTCTCTCTCCTATCATAATGCTTCCTTTTTTCTATTTCGTTCAGAAAGACCGGCCCGCCAACTGGTAGCAGATCTGAATGGTGGAACTTTTTCCGCTGGGGGTGGTTTGTACCACCACGTCTCCAGGGTCCATGGCCTGATACATAGCGTTGCAGACGGAGGGCATCTTGTTCTTCAAGCCCATGGTCTTGTGAATCTCACCGGAAATCAGCATACAACTGGTCTCACCCTCCGCTTGATGCTGAGCAAGCGTCCGGAGAATATAACGAACGATCTCCGCTGTCCCCACCTTCTGTCCTGCCTGTGCAGCTTGATTGGCCCGGGAGAGCGTTGGCGCTGGGACTGTAGCAGGTTTTGTTCGGGTGGTACCGGGCACTTTGCATTCCAATGCCTCCAGTTCCTCATCATCCAAAGGGATTCCGTCCAACCCCTGCTTCAGCCACATGCCGCTCTCCCGGATCTCCTTCTCCGGACTGAATCGGCCCAGCCAGGCACTGCTGGCCTGAAAATCTTCCGTTTGGTGGAGAGAGGCAATGATCCCCTCCTCCAGACGCAGCCGCTGCTCCTGCGTTTCCACTTCAAATGCGGAAAACGTCATGTGTGTCCTCAGGTACCGGCTGACTGCCTGTTCCACCTCTCGCTCCCGATGCGGATCTTCCATCCCTTTATAAGGGAACCGGGAGGTATCCAGCGACCAGGTCGGAAGGTAAGGATCGCCGGTTTGATTCAGCAGGGCCTTCCCGATATTTTTTCGAAAAATACTACCGTTGTGGTTTTCCCGCACGAAGTGGTCTTTTAGTCGCTGCCGCAGGCGGTCAGTGGATGTATGGGTACCCACCCGCACAATGCGGGGCATCTCACGGTAAGTCTCTCCCTCCTCAAAAACCAGATAAATCCCGTTCCGGAAGGGCACCTCATCGATCTCCTCCCAGGTATATCTGGGCAGTGCGGTCAGATGCTGGTGCAGCCGAAGACAGCGGGATGCTGCGTTATCACACGGAGCTGAATCTGCCAATTGCTGCTGCAGAAAAGCTATTCTTTCTCCAATAGGGAGATTTCCCAGAGGAAGAATCGCGTGAGGTAGACGTGGCAGAAGGTGCTGATAGTAGCGCCGCCCCGCCAGGATGAGGAAGGTATCCCGCTCCAGATCAAACCGCTCCCCCATCTGTGTAAGTACATAGTTAACCCAGTCCCGCTGCCTGTGCTCCGGAAGGTCGGCGAGGGTCAGGTCATAGGGCGCAATCACATCCGACTCTTCCACCAGGCCGTATTTTGCGGACAGGATATAGACCTTGTCCGCGTTCCGCCTGGCGTATTGGTAAGAAAGAGAAAACAACCGACTGGGCGCATACAGCTCCCGGGCAGGACATGGGCGATCCGTCTTCAATTTGCTGCAGGAAATCAGCGCGATCTTCATGGGGTTGATTCCTCCCAATTCATTTTCTCTGAATCAATTACTCAAGTACTGCAATCCTGTGCCGCAAAATACGCTTTCTCCCGATACGGCTCCAACAGCGGCAGGTTCTTTTTGGAGAGATTCAAACCCCATTCCGGCTTGCTGCACTGGCCTGGCTTATCATAGTTTCGGTCAACAAACAGCACATTGGGCGCTTTCCAGACTTGGGATGGAATCACATAGCATGCAGGCAAAGTACCATCCTCAAATAGCAGGAGACACACCAGCCGCTGGGGCGAGAGCACCATCTTGTCCTTTCGGATATAGACGTAGTCCAAATTCCGTACGGCTTTTACCTGAATCTCATAGTACCGATCATCCACCGGGTTCCTGGCCACAAAGTCGACGCCATGATCATCTACCTCGGAGGTATAGACATCATATCCATAGGATGCAAACTCCATTTTTGCATAGTACTCAGCGTATCGGCCCAATTGCAAATGTGAAAGTTTGGACCAGATGGTATTTGGCATCTTCTCTATCCTCCCTTCACAGGGAATTTCGTCAAATTTTTTGCTATAATATTCAGTATACCGTCCCTTTCTATATTCGGCAAGTAGCAGACTTTTCGTGCAGAGAAAATATACAGTCAGCCATGAAATTGATCCATCAGAAATTGGGAGGGCTGTGCTTGTTTCAGGCGCAGCCCTCCCGGTTTTCTTCCATTCCATCCTTGCCGCTGAAATTTCTCCCGAATCTCATCGTAGTACCGCTGTACCGTAGAGCGGTCTATCTGCAATTCTCTGGCAATCATAGCCTTGCTGGACACGCCGGGGTGCTCCCGCAGATAGGTGGCGATGGCCTTCTTTTTGGGACTCACCCATCGGGATACTCCGTACTCACCCCAGGGCGGAGGGCGGCGATCTCTACCTTTATCTCCAGGATCAGTGCTTTCAGCTTCTCCTCACACTCCTCACGGGTCTTGGCGTAGACATTCCGGGAGTGCTTTTTCCCATCCGGCCACACGGGAGAGTAGCGTCCTTCCCAGAAGTATTCCCGCAACTAGCTGATGCACCCAGTTCCAGGCATGCAGCGAGGCGGTTCAACAGGTACGAAGTCCTGCTTTGGGAGTTCGTCTGTCTGTTCCGGCATCCGCATAGAGCCTATCCACGGCCACAACTTCGATCAGCCGCTGGACGGCCATATGTTTGCCTTCGGCATGTCCGAGAAGGAGCATGGCGCGGACCTGTATTTCAATGTGGCCACCATCTCCCCCGACGGCAAGGGCGGCTATGTAGCCAACGGCAACAAGTATTACATCGACAACGCCCAGATCGCCTCCAAAGTGGCCAGCGAGACCGGCCAGTGGGCTTTCTGAGTGGTGCACTCCCGGGACCGGCACTACAACTATGTCAAGGACATGGACACCCCCATCTTCGGCGTGGCCCGGGTGGGCGAGTACGAGATGATCGAGTACCCCATCACCGACCGCGATATTCTCAAGCAGGGCGACGCCAAGGATGACTCCAAGCTGTTCCGCCAGACCATGGTCGGTCTGGCCAAAGTCACCTTCCCTGACTACCGCCGGGCCTATCAGGGTGTGGAACTGCCCAACGTCAAAAGTTCCTGGAGCAGGTGGAGACCTTCAAGGACCTGATGGTCAATGCTGCTCCCGACACCTCTCTGCTGAAAAACATGGACCACATGCTCAACTACGGCAAATCTTCACCATGATCGTCTATGCCAGCTGGTGCTGGAGGGCGCCTATATCATGAAGGACAGCCCCCTGATTTCCGACCACGTGCAGCAACCAAATTCTGCTTTCAAAGTTACTATACAAGCAATCAGAGTTGAAAAAACGCTCCCCGTCTAAGCCGGTGAAAGGCGCCAGCAAAGGACGGGGAGCGTTTTCATTTTTAGACTCATTTATCTAAAAGTTCTTGACAGAGAACGGTCGCGAGCATATACTTAACAGAGTTAACTACCAGAAGGAAATGTGATGTTATGGAATGGACCGACATGATGCATTATCAGAAACAGCTTCAAAAGGTTATGCGCTCCCTGCTGCCGATGCGAAAAACCACACTGACCGCCAGTGAATGCGAGCTTCTGGCACACCTGTATCTGGAGCCGGATCAGAACACCCCGGTTATGCTCAGTCAGAGCAGCGGCATGAAAATAGAGGCTGTGAGCCGCTGCCTGAAAGCACTATACGAAAAGGACTGTGTTCGCAAGCAGCGGCAAGTCGCAGATGAGCGGAGCTATCAATTATTCATCACAGAGACCGGACTCACTGAACTGAAAAAGGGATATGAGAGTATCTTACAGCCCTTCTATGACCTGTGGCGCAGCTGTAGCGATGATTTCGAGTCATTTATGCTGTACGCGGATAAGCTGGCCACACATATTGAGAAAGGACAGGGTAAAAACCGTGACCATGAAATTTTATGACGCGCTTCAGATGGATCCTTCCGTGCTGAAACGAAAAATTTCCGTTTGCGATACAAAGCAGGAGAAGATTTATTACTGGATCGCCATGGCAGTGCGCTCTGTGCTGATCGTAGCCTTTGCTATCGTATTTATCAGCCTGTTGGCCAGGGTATTTGGCACAGACAATACTCCGCTGGCAGTTGCACTGTTTTGCATGATGTTGGGTATCCGCTTCGTCAATTTTGAGTACTGCATCGGCGACTCTCTCATAGCTCTGGCCGCAGTTCTGGCTATCTTGGTCTTGGCCCCTTCTGCGGCAATGGTGCTTCCTCCACTCTTTCTGATTCCGCTGCATTTCGCTGCCTTCTTTGCCCTGGTTTATATGACTGCCCAGCGGCCTGAGATGGGCAACGGCGGTTTATACAGTTTCGCTTATATCTATCTGACAGGCAATCCAGTAGTTGGCGAGGCTCTCATTCGCCGTGGGCTCATGGCTCTGGTGGGCTATTTGATTTGCGGCGCAATCCTGTTCGCCAAACACCGGCATCAGCACAAAACAACCCGTTTTCACCATGTAATAAGGAAGCTTGATTTATCCGCACCAGTTTATCTGTGGCAGTTTCGCATGGCGCTCGGTGTAAGCTTGGTGTTGTCCGCCGGACAGGTATTCCATGTGGAGCGGTTCATGTGGATGGGATTCGCCTGTGCCTCTTTGCTCTCCGAATACCCGTACTCCGGCAGCACTGCCATCCGTTTTCGGCAACGTATTGTAGGGGCAGTGGCGGGCTGCTGCGCATTTTTTGTGCTCTATCAGGTAACACCAGAAGCCTTCCACCCTCTGATGGGGCCGTTGGGCGGCTTGTGTTTGGGTTTCTGCACCGACTACCGGTATAAGACGGCAATGAACTGCTTTGGCGCGCTGATGCTGGGTACCGGAATCTACGGACTCCAGGGAGCCGTGATTCTACGCATTGTGGATACTCTTCTGGGTGCAACCTTCGGCCTGGTGTTTGCAGCCGCTTTTCACCGGTTGGCAGCGGTAAGACTGCTCCCCGCTCCAGAAGAGGAATGAGCGCAAAAACTGCCCATCGGCATCAGGAGACCTGAGATGAGTGCATCACCATTTTTCGCTAAGAAAGGGCACGCTATGAAACAGTCACGGCTGGCAGGCAAAAGGAAAAGAATTATACTCAATCCCCTTGGAATGTTGATGATCGGATTCCTACTGGGCATGTTCAGCCGATGGCTGGATCTTTACACTACAAATTTGGGCAACGTTTTTTCTCAGCTGGCAATCTGGATTCTGTTCGGCGTACTGATCTCTATATATAGCCGTACGAAAAGAGCCGCCATGTGCAATATTCTTCCCTTCTGCATTGGAATGCTGCTGACCTATTATGGGGCAGCTGTGCTGACGGAAGGAGTTTACAGCCGTACCTACATTATAGGATGGACGATCTTCGCCTGCTGCTCCCCCCTGTTTGCCTATTTTGCCTGGAGCACAAAGGAAAACGGCGTTTTCCCTAAAATGATCAGCATAGGAATCCTGCTGGTGTCGGTGCTGTCCAGCATCATTCTTTTTGATGGATTCAGGTTTTATGACTTTATAATAGATGGTGTTTTGCTCTATTTTCTCTTTTTCAAGCGGATAAGCCAGCGCAGATCATGTAACGGTACCTCCTCTTCCCACCCGCAATGATAGAAGCTGATATTTGTAGAAAGCTGGCTCTTCCGGCAAAGGGCGGATACCTTCCTTGCCAGGAAGGATCAGCAACAAACTGCGATGGAGGCGACATATATGAAGTTATTAAACTAGTTATCTGTTGCTGACCGCTTTTCCAAAGCATATCTGGACGAGCGGCTAGCTCCTCTTGGCATCAACAGCAGTCAACATATTTACCTTTTAAAGATCTGCGATCATCCGAGAACCTCTCGGGATTCCCCGCTGAACAGCGTCTACGTTCACCCCAGCAATGTGGTGCGTATGGTAGCCGCTCTGGAGAAAAAGCAGTTCCTAACACGTACTCCCTGTGAACAGGATAAGCGGACCTGGCGGCTCTACCCAACGCACCGCGCCCTGGCCATCTGCGATCAGGTCCGCGCAGCCTGTGAGGAAACAGAAGCGGTTTTACTACATGGATTGACAGCACGAGCTCAGCTTGATTTTCAATCCGCTTTGGCCCAAATAGGCAGGGAGATTGCAGAGAAACAGGGCGTTATTCGGGCGGGAGATGAGTTTGATGTCTGAAAATCCGCTGGCATATGAATCGTACTGAATAACTCCCTGACACATTACGGAGCCCTCTCGGTCTACGGGGAGGATATTCCACTGGCCGCCTGCGGTATCGTAATGAAAACCAACGCCATTTTGCTTGCCATCATCGTTGGTATTTCCCAGGGAGTACAGCCTATTATCGGTTTTAACTTCGGGGCCGGAAAATATGACCGGGTACGACAGGCATACCGCCTAGCCATCGTGTGGAATTTTGTCGTATCTGCAGTGGGATTTTGTCTGTTTCAGTTCTTTCCCGCCCCTATTATTTCCCTGTTCGGCAATGGAGAGCCACTCTACTTTGAATTTGCCATTCTATTTATGCGGACCTTTCTTTTCATGGTCCTGGTCAACGGCGTCCAACTGCTCTCCTCCAACTTTTTTACTGCCATCGGAAAAGCCCTCAAAGGTTTGCTGCTCTCTCTGACGCGGCAGGTCTTCTTTCTGATTCCTCTGGTCATTCTGCTTCCTCTTCGTTTCGGCATCTTCGGCGTGCTTCTGGCAGGTCCCATCGCAGACTTTATTGCCTTTGTGGTATCCGTTTTCCTGGTATCCAGAGAATTCAAGACCTTGGCCGCACAGCAGAAAAACTGCACGCCACAGGAAAGATGATTGGGACTGAACTGATGCCACATCCGCCTCAGCGAGACAACTTCAGCAACAGAACGGGCCCGTCGGATCGTCCGGCGGGCCCGCTTTCATATACATTTTTTATTTGGATTTCACAATGGAGGTAATGACCGGTGTGGCACCATCCACGTCCAGTTCCCCGGTATAGGTCACATCCACCTTATCGCCTTCAGCAAAACCGTCCATGGTGACCCCTTCTCCGTAGTCCATAATATGGTATTCGCCATCGTCGGTCAGAAGGACCAGATAGCTGTCTATCTTGTTGATGATCCCTTGGACTACCTTGCCTTCCACCTGGGGAGCGGACTCTGTGGGCGAGCTCTGCGGCTCTGGGCTCTGCTTGCCGCCGCCTGCAGACCCGCACGCTGCCAGGGTCGTCACCAGCAGTACCAGGGCTATCATCATATAAATTCTGCGTTTCATATTTCTTTACCTCACATTCTGCTGCACAAAGTCCGGCAGCGCTTCCTCGGCCATCTGGTAGAAGGATGCTACCTTCTGCCAATCCACTTTTTCTTCGTTGTCTTCGTAGTCCTCCAGCAGACCGCTCAGGCCCCGCAGCATCTCGTCCTGCTCCTGCTCAGTAGCCTGGCTGAAATGCTGATCCATGAAATCCAGCACAGTCCCTATCTTGTCAGACTGAATGAGCACCTCATAGAACTGGTCCAGGAACCGGCTGCTCTCATATTCCTCCATGCTGCGGAAGGAGACCGGCACATTGTTGCCTGTGCGCTTCTCCACCAGCAGTCCGGCTTTCCCGGCAGCTGTCTCCGCCTCTTCCGGCACGGCATACTGCGCCAGCTCCAGGAAGAACAGGCCCGCTTCATCCCGCAGGATTCGGACAGACTGATTCCCATAGCTTGCCAAAATCTCCGGCAGCTCGTCTGCGTTATAGGACAACGTGCGCACGGAGTATACCGTATCCAGCTGGATCTCCGCCGGTGTCAGGCGAATCACCAGGCTGCCGGGATCCCGGTACTCCTGAATTTGCACATCAGCATCGCTCTCCAGCTCCAGCTGGATCACCGTGGTACCTTCAGCAACCCCAGGCAATTGGCAAACCGACTTAATGTACTGGCTGGTATCCTTTGCTCGGGAGATTTCGGAGAGAATCTCCACACCATCGGTGCCTGGCAGTGTAATGGTGACCGTTTTGGGATAGGAAGCAAATTCCGCCTGATACAGGGAGGCGTCTGCTCCGGGAAACTCCAGCCGCATCTGCTCTGTGTCCCCGCTGCGCTCCATGGTGAGCGTCACTGTGCCCTCCCCTGCCTGACTGCCGCCCTGGACCAGCGGCTCATTCTCGCCGAACACTCTGACCAGGTGGCCAATCACCGGGATCTCCCGAACGGCGGCGGCGAAGGCAGGCGACAGATGAACCCCTCCTGCGAATACAGCGACCACAAGCACGACACAGCACAGAGAACGGCCTGCCAGCCGCCTGGCTCTGCGCCGGCGGGCCGCCGCCGCTTTCCCGTCCTGCAGCCCCCGGTGGATCACTTCCTCCAGATCTTCCGGAATGTCAACGTCAACATTCCACTTATCCTCCATGGATCTGCATCCTTTCTTTCAATGTTTTCAAACCGCGGTAATACAGGGATTTTACACTGTTTTCTGATTTTTTAAGGATCTGTGCAATTTCTGAAAAGGTCATATTCTCATAGACCTTCAGCACAATAACTGCCCGGCTTTTGGACTCCAGGCCCGCCAGAGATTCCTTGACCCATATAGCATCACCCCAGCGTTCCTCCTCCTGGACCGGGATTTCCAGAAGCGTCTCGTCCCAGGCTGCGGCGCGGGCATGCCTGCGCAGATAGGTTGCGGCTGTGTGGGTCAAAATGCGGTAAAACCAGGGATAAAACTTCTCCCGGTCCTTCAGGCGGTCCTTTCCCACATAGGCCTTGCACACCGCCTCCTGCACGATATCCTTGGCATCCTCCGCGTTGCGGACATATCCATAAGCCACTCGATAGAAGGAGTCTCCCCGCTCTTCGATCCGTTCCAGAAATTCCGCGTCTGATAAATGTGTCTGTTCTTTTTGCAGCTGCATGCGGTGAATGACCTCCTTCCGTATAGTAAGACTCAGTTCGGCATCAGATAGTTTCAGATTTTTCAGAAAACTTTGACCTAAGGATCACAGCCTTTCCGGCGTCTGATTATTTACCGGGGCGCATATAAAAGAATCAAACGGATATGGAGGTGCTGGATCGTGAGATGCCGGGTTTCGGAGCTGCGCTATAAGGAGATCATCGATGTGGCTGACGGCAGCAGATACGGCTTTGTGGGCGACGTGGAGGTGGATCTGGAGACCGGACAGGTAACTCAGCTCATCGTACCCGGCCGCCTGCGGCTCTTCGGACTGCTTGGCCGTTGGGAGGACACCCTGTTTCCCTGGTCCTCTGTGCGGCGCTTTGGTGCGGACACCATTCTGGTAGAACGGGGTCTGTCCCGCCGGGAACGGCTGCGAGAGTGAGGGAGATTTCCGCAGTTCCTCCATTGTCTAATGCCTGTATTCGTGTTATACTGTATAATTGTTTTTAAGTCAAAGTGCCGGGAGGAACGCACATGTGTGGTATCGTAGGATTCGTCGGTCGGGAAGAAGCCGCTCCCATCCTGCTGGACGGCTTGTCCCGCCTGGAATACCGCGGATATGATTCCGCGGGTATCGCGGTGTATGACCAGCAGCTAGGGCTCCAGGTAGAAAAAGCAAAGGGGCGGCTGCAGGTGCTCTGTGACCTGACCCAGGACGGCAGTACCGTCCACGGCACCCTGGGTCTGGGGCACACCAGATGGGCTACTCACGGGGAGCCCTCCGACATCAACTCTCATCCCCAGGTCAGCCAGGATGGACGGTTCGCCGTAGTCCACAACGGCATCATCGAAAACTATGTGACCCTGCGGGAATTCCTCCAGTCGGAGGGAATCCGCTTCGTGTCCCAGACCGACACGGAGGTAGTGGCCCAGCTGCTGGAGTACTATTATAAGGGAGATCTGCTGGAGGCAGTGGTCAAGACTCTGGGCCGTATCCAGGGTGCCTACGCCCTGGGCATCCTGTGCGCGGACTGCCCCGACCGGCTTATCGCGGTGCGCAAGGACTCTCCCCTGATCCTGGGCTACGGCCAGGGTGCTCACTATCTGGCCAGTGACGTCACCGCCCTGATCAAGTACACCCGTGAGGTATGCTATCTGGACGACGGGGAGATCGCCGAGCTGACCCCCGATCATCTGTGGGTATACGATTCCTACCTGCGCCCGGTGGAGAAAGAACACCACCACGTAGACTGGGAGATCTCCGCAGCGGAAAAGGGCGGCTACGAGCATTTCATGGCCAAAGAGATTATGGAGCAGCCCGAGGCTATCCGCAAGACCATCTCCCCCCGCATCCAGGACGGCAAAGTGGTGCTGGATGGCCTGTCCTTCACTGCCCAGGACATCCAGGACATGGACAAGCTGTGCGTCATCGCCTGCGGCTCCTCCTATCACGTGGGCATGAACGCCAAGTATATTCTGGAAAAGCTGCTGCGCAAGCCGGTGGAGGTCACCCTGGCCTCTGAGTTCCGCTACTGCGACCCCATCGTATCTTCCAAGACTCTGGCCCTGGTTATCAGCCAGTCCGGTGAGACTATTGACACTCTGGCCGCCATGCGGGAGGCCAAGCGGCTGGGGGCCAAGGTACTCTCTATCGTCAATGTGGTGGGCTCCACCATCGCCCGGGAGAGTGACGGAGTACTGTACACCTGGGCAGGTCCCGAGATCGCCGTAGCCACTACCAAGGCCTACTCTACCCAGATGGCGGTAGTCTACCTCATCGGTCTGTACTGCGCTGATCTGCTGGGCTCCATCTCCCAGGAGGAATACCACACCATTCTGGAGGAGCTCCAGCGCATCCCCGACAAGCTGGAAGAGATTCTGAGGGATCGTGAGGACATTCAGTACTTCGCCTCCATCTATTTCAATCACCCCTCTATGTTCTTTATCGGCCGCAACCTGGACTACACCGTAGGTCTGGAGGGCTCCCTCAAGCTGAAGGAAATCTCCTATATCCATTCGGAGGCCTATGCCGCCGGTGAGCTGAAGCACGGTACGATCTCCCTCATCGAGCCGGGTACCCTGGTGGTGGCCCTGGCGGGATACGGCGCTCTATTTGAAAAGACTATGAGCAATGTGGTGGAGGTCAAGAGCCGCGGGGCCGACGTACTGGGCCTCACCACCCGCAGCCGGGCGGCTGAAATGGCCAAAACCGCCGACCACGTTATTGCCGTCCCCGACACCCATCCCCTGCTGCTCCCCTCTCTGGAGGTGGTGCCCATGCAGCTGCTGGCCTACTATGTGGCACTCCAGCGTGGCTGCGACATCGACAAGCCCCGTAACCTGGCCAAGTCGGTTACGGTGGAGTGAGGAGGAACCTTTTGAAAAAGCTGACTGTACTGCTGCTGACTTTGGCACTGGCCCTGTCCCTGGCCGCATGCGGCTCCAGCGCGGAAACTGCCTCCGTGGTGCGCTACGGCATGTCCAACGCCTGGGATACTCTGATGCCCTACAACAGCCCCTCGGGAAGCAATTACACCCGTATCGTGTGCGACAAGATCTATGACCGGCTGGCCTACGTCCACGCCGATGGCTCCCTGGATCCCCGGGGGGCCACTTCCTGGGAGAGCGCCGACGACGGCATGTCGGTGGTCTTTCACCTGGACGAGAACGCCGCGTTCCATGACGGCACTCCCGTAACGGCGGAACACTGGGCAGACACCATCGCCCTGATGACCGATCCCACCTGCGCCGCGCTTGGCCGCTCGGTATTCAATGTACTGGCAGGCACCGATGAGAACGGCGCCGCTATCCAGGGAGAGACTCTGGGGGCGGAAGCCACAGATGAATACACGCTGAAGCTCACCTTCAAGACGCCTACCACTCCGGAGGATTTCCTGCTGGACCGCAACCGGGAGTTTTATGTACTGCCTACCCACTTGCTGGACGGAACAGAGCCTTCGGAGATCATGGATCTGGAGCTGTGGGAGGTACCCATTGGCTCCGGCCCCTGCAAGTTCGTGGAGGAGATCCCCGGCAGTCAGCTTACACTCCAGTCCAACCCGGACTACCAGCTGGGTCAGCCCGGTTTTGACAAGCTGGTCATCACGGTGATGGACAAGTCCAACCTGCTCCCCTCCCTTATGGCAGGAGATCTGGATTACTACGCCTTTGGCGGTAACCTGGCCGCAGATGACATCCAAACTGCCGAGGATGGCGGGATCGAAGTGCTGGAGGGCACTGTGCCCAACAGCTTCTATGAGCTGATGCTCAATAACGAGACCATTTCCAGTGCCTCCGTCCGCCGGGCCATTGACCTGGCTCTGGACAAGGAAGCTCTGTGCCTCCACACCGCCCAGGGACTGGGCGAGCCCACCGCCACCGATCTGACGCCGGGAACGGAGTATACCAGCTCCCTGACCTGGAGCCGGGATGTGGAAGAAGCAAAGGCTCTGCTGGAAGAGGGCGGCTACGACGGGCGCACCTACTCCCTGGCCTGCACCTCCAACCGCTCCGGCCTGGCCGCCCTGATGCAGCAGCAGTTGGCTGAGGCGGACATCACTGTCACCATTGAGACCGTGGACTCCGCCACGCTCTTTTCCGGTATGGCGGAAGGCACATACGATATGGCCATCGCCAGTCACACACCCGGCGCCCTCCCCCTCTGGTTCACTGAGAGCCGCTTCAGCGAAGGCAACAACATCTTCCATGTGGCCGACCTGACCCCCTACACCACCCTGATTGCCCAGATCAAGGCTGCCCCTGGCGGTGAGGAGCGGCAGGCTCTGGTGGACCAGCTCCAGGAGCTGCTGGCCCAGGAACGGCCCTTCATCCCGCTGTGGTTCGGACGAACCCTTCACGCCCAGTCTCCCACGATAGACAACATCGATTACCCCTCCTCCAGCTTCTCCAATGAGAACGTGTGGGAGTGGACCTTCAAGGCCGACTGACCGGTACGGCCTCATTCAGACAGAAAACCTCCGTAGGGCCGCCGCCCAGCGGCCCGTGCCGAAAGGCCGGAAGTGCAGGAGGAACCAACGCTTATGGGCCGCTATATCCGCCGCCGTCTTATTACGGCTATCCCCGTCTTCTTCGGGATCACTTTACTTGTTTTTCTTATGGTCAACCTGGCCCCCGGCACCATTACCGATCTGATGGGTGAAGGGGCTTCCTCCGGGGCCGACAAAGCCGCTCTGGAGGCATCCCTGGGGCTGGACCGCCCCCTCCCCGTCCGGTACGCCATGTGGCTGGGAGATCTGCTCCAAGGAGACCTTGGGCAGTCCTACTTCTATGACCGGCCGGTGAGCCGCCTTATCGCCCAGCGGGTGGGACCTTCCCTGCTGCTCACCGGCACCGGCGTGCTGCTGGCGGTGGTCATGGCCATCCCGCTTGGCATCCTGGCAGCCTGGAAACCCAGATCCTTCTGGGACCGTTTGGCCTCTGTTCTCAGCCTCATCAGCTACAGTGTGCCCGGCTTTTTTCTCTGCCTGGCGGGCATCGCCATATTTGCCGTCACCCTGGGCTGGCTGCCCACTCACGGTATGTACACTGCCGGAATCTTTACCTCCCTGCCCGACCTGCTCCGCCACCTGATTCTCCCCGCCGGAGTGGTGTGCGTCAGCAGTCTGGGAGAACTGGTAAAACAAACCAGGGCCGCCTGTTTGGAAGCTCTGGGGCAGGACTACATCGTCACCGCCCGGGCCAAAGGCCTGACAGAAGGCGCAGTCATGGTACGCCACGCCTTCCGGGGCTCTCTGGTTCCGGTGCTCACCACTATTCTCAGCCACATCCCCCACATTCTGGGGGGCTCGGTGGTGGTGGAGCAGATCTTCGGGTGGCCCGGCATGGGCAGCCTGCTTTTCTCCGGCATCTCGCAGCGGGACTACCCGGTGGTGATGGGGGTAACCGTGGTGGTTGCCCTGGCGGTGCTGCTGACCAACCTGCTCCTGGACCTGGTATACGGCCTGGCCGACCCCAGAGTACGGTACGGAAAGGGGTAGGGCCATGGAATGTCACGCTTATCTGCCCCGAAGTCCCTGGGCACGCTTCCGCCGGGACCGAAGGGCCATGTTTTGTCTCATCTTGCTCTGTGTAGAGCTGCTGCTGGTCTTTCTGCTGCCCCTTGTGCTTGGTCTGGAGCCCAACGTCAGCGACATGGAGGCCGGCTTCTGGGCTCCGCCTTCCCGGGAACACTGGCTGGGCACCGATGATGTGGGCCGGGATCTGCTGGCCCGGCTGCTGTGCGGCGGACAGGTCTCCCTGCTCATCGGCCTCTCCGCTGCCGCCATCAGCGCCGCGATAGGCGTTCCCTTGGGCCTGTTGGCGGGCTACCGCCGGGGCGCCTGGGAATTCTGGATCATGCGGCTGGCCGACGTGGTCCAGTCCTTCCCCAGCATCGTGCTGGTGCTCTGCCTGGTTGTTCTGGTGGGGCCCTCCGCACTGAATATCGTGCTGGTGCTGGGTCTGCTGGGCTGGACGGGCATCGCCCGGCTGGTCTACGGCAACACGCTCACTGTCCGGGATCAGGAATATATCGTGGCAGTGCGGGCCCTGGGGGCCAGCCGCTCCCTGATCCTTCGGCGCAACGTGCTCCCCAACGTGATCTCCCCGGTGTGGTGCTCCATTCCTCTGCGGGCAGGCCGGGCCATTCTGTCGGAGTCCAGCCTCAGCTTCCTGGGCGTTGGTATCCGCGCTCCTCAAGCATCCTGGGGCAGTCTCATTAAGGCCGCTTCCGACCTGACGGTGCTCACCGGACGGCCCTGGGCCTGGCTGCCTCCCGCCCTGTGCATCATCCTGACGGTGTTTTGTCTGGCAGGTATTGGGGACGGTCTGCGGGACGCTCTGGACACCCGGAGCCGGCTGCTGCCGGGCTCTGATGCTCATGACAAAAAAGCGCCGCGGATTTTTTCCTAAAATGTACATTTTCTCTTGTCATGTATAAAGTTGCAGTGTTATCATGGATATGACAACGAGAAAGGGGCTCCCGCACATGTCCAGAATCATTGACCTTGAACATAAAAGCCAATTTCGCATCCTGCTGCACCCCACCCGACAGGATATGGTACATCTGCTGCGCCTTGCCGGGCGGCCAATGACCGCCAACGCCGTGGCCAGGCGCATGAATCTCTCCCCCATCTCTGCTCAGGGACATCTGAAAAAGCTGGTGGATCTGGGTGTGGTGCTGATGGAGACCAGGCAGGGAAAAAACGGCGAGCCGCTGGTGCTTTACTCGCTGGATGACGTAGATATCCGGCTGCATCTTGGAAAAAAGGACACATTCCAGGGTGAGCGGGAAGCTATGGCCGCCAACCTGGTGGACGGCGTTTTCCGGGGTCTGGTCAACACCACACACCTGCACTCTGAGGAGGAGCTGGATCAGTATTGTCTGCTCCGTTTTGGCGCTCTCCATCTTTCCACAGAGGAGCGGCACGAGCTGGCCGAGATTGTTGCCGATTATCTGAACCAGCACGGCACACATACACCCGCCAATGCTGAGCACTGGGAATATGTCATCATGGCTTACCGTGCTCCTGAGGAACCAAAGAACTGACACAGCACGGCCCGCCGCAAAAGCGGCGGGCCGTGCTTGTTATTATTCTTTTCACAAAGATAGTGCTGGCAAATGGTGCAAAAGCCATGGATTTTTCCTATTGAATTCCTTCAGTGAACTCTTATAATATTCCGTGCAAAAAAATCTGGAAGGAGTTTTTATGGAAAAAGCCGTGAGCATCTCTGCGGAGCAGTCCCGCCGCTCCAGTCCAATTCTTTCCCTCACCTGGCCCATCTTTATCGAGCTGCTGCTGCAGCTGCTGGTGGGCAACGCCGATCAGATCATGGTGGGATGGTACGATCCCAATGGCGTAGGGGCTATCGGCAACGCCAACCAGATCACCAACCTGCTGCTTATCGTCTTTTCCGTGATCTGCACCGCATCCACGATCCTCATCGCCCAGTACCTGGGCGCCGAAGATACCAAACGGGTCAATGAAACTTATACTGTATCCCTGGTGGTCAACGGCGTATTCGGCCTGGCCATCGGCGGACTGCTGATCGCCCTGTGCGGTCCTATCTTCCAACTGATCAAGGTACCGGATGCGATTTTTGCAGAGACCTGCCTGTATATCCGCATCATCGGCGGCGGCATGGTGTTCCAGTCCATCTATCTCACCTTTACCGCCTTCTTCCGCAGCAGCCAGATGATGAAGGAAACCATGCTCATCTCGGTACTGATGAATCTGCTGAACATCGGCGGCAACGCCCTGCTTATCAACGGTGCCTTCGGCCTGCCCGCTCTGGGTATCGCGGGAGCCGCCCTCTCCAGCGACATCTCCCGAATCTTCGGTGTGGTGGTCATCGCGTTCCTGTTCCGGAAAAAGTTCGGACCGGTGATCACGCTGTCCCACCTGCGCCCCTTCCCTGCCGACCAGCTGCGGCGGCTGCTGCGTATCGGACTGCCTACCGGCGGTGAGGCTGTCTCCTACAACCTTTCCCAAATCTGCATCCAATCCATCTGCAATCGTTTCGCCCTCTTTGTCATCAACACCCGGGTATACGCCAATATGTTTGCTATGCTGACCTATATGTTTGCCTCCGCCATAGCCCAGGCCGCCCAGGTGGTAGTGGCCCGGCTTATGGGCGCCGAACGCATTGATGAGGTGGACCATCGTGTTAAAAACACCCTGGCAGCGGCAATCACAATTTCTACCCTGGTTTCCATCGTGCTGTTTTTCTTCAGTACTCCCCTGCTGCGCCTGTTTACCGGTGACGAAGCGGTATTGGCGTTGTTCCACACCATCATGCTCATTGAGATTCCTCTGGAAGCAGGCCGGGCGGTGAATATCGTTATGTGCCGCACTCTTCAGGCCTGCGGTGATGTGCGCTTTCCCATCACAATCTGTGTCATCAGCGCTTGGTTGACCGCTGTGGGCGGCGGTCTGCTGCTGTCCACAGCAGCCGGTCTGGGACTGGTGGGACTGTGGATCGCCATGGCCTGTGACGAGTGTCTCCGGGCGGCACTCTTTCTGCTGCGCTGGCATAGCCGGGCCTGGTGCCGCAAGCGTCTGCTTTCCATCTAATCACAAAAAATGGCTGTCGCCGTAAGCGACAGCCATTTTCTTATTTCTGACGGCGGCCAAAGAGCCGTGCCAGCAGACCAGTTTTCCGCTCCTGCACCGGCGGAGCCTGAACGGCGGCCAGCGCCTCCCGCTCCGCTTCCTCCATCAGGGCCGCCTGAGCGTCCACCGCCGGGGCGCCCTCCGGCCGCTCCACGCGGGTATAGGAACCGTCGGGCTGGAGTACCCGGGCCTTTACATTGTCCGAGCAGTAGAGTTCCACATAGTGGCGGATCTGGCGGCGGACTGCCGGGTCCAGCACCGGACAGGCGATCTCTACCCGTCGCTCGGTGTTTCGGGTCATCAGGTCCGCCGAGCCGATATAGAGCTTTGTCTCCTCCCCCACACCAAAGGCGTAGATTCGAGGGTGCTCCAAAAACCGGCCCACAATGGAAAATACTTTGATATGGTCGGTGAGCCCCGGTACACCGGGCCGCAGGCAACAAATGCCGCGGACATTCATCGTCACCGGCACCCCCGCCTGACTGGCCTCAGCCAGCTTGTCGATGAGCTTCCGGTCGGTCACCGAGTTGACCTTTACGAAAATCCTAGCAGGCTTGCCTTGCCGGGCCTTCTCAATCTCCCCATCCATCAGCTCCAGCAGCCTGTTCTTCAGACCGTTGGGGGCCACCAGCAGCTGGTGGTACTCTCCGTTCAGATTGGAGATGGCCATGTTCTGGAAGAAGGCCGTACCGTCGGCTCCGATGGCAGGACTGGCGGTCATCAGGCAGAAGTCGGTATACATCTTGGCGGTCTTCTCGTTGTAGTTGCCGGTACCGATCTGGGTAATGTACTGGATGTGTCCCTTCTCCCGGCGGGTGATGAGGCAGATCTTGGAGTGTACCTTATACTGCTCAAAGCCATAGAGGATGGTACACCCTGCCTCCTCCAGCCGCTGGGCCCAGGCGATGTTATTCTGCTCATCGAACCGAGCCCGCAGCTCCATAAGCACTGTCACATCCTTGCCGTTCTCGGCGGCAGCAGCCAGGTACTCCACCAGCTTTGCTGTGGAGGCCAGGCGGTAGATGGTGATCTTGATGGAAAGCACCGCCGGATCGTTGGCGGCCTCCCGAACCAGCTGGAGGAAGGGTTCCATACTCTGGTAGGGATAGAACATCAGCGCATCTCGCCGCAGAATCTGGGGAATCAGCTTCTCCCCCTTCACCAACCCGGCAGGCCACTGGGGTGTATAGGGCGGATAGCACAGGGCAGCAGCGCTCTCCTGGGGCAGCTTACCCTCCAGGGAGTAGACATAATTCATCATCAGCGGGCTCTTGGAGTGGAACACCTGCTCCGGCGTGAGGGCCAGCCGCTGGCACAGGTACTGCTGCAGTTCCGGAGAGGCACCCCCCTGGATCTCCAGCCGCACGGGAGCCAGACGGGCCCGCTTCTTCAAAATCTTCTGCATGTGAGCCCGGAAATCTTCGCCCACATCGTAATCCTCATCCTCGGGGCTGATGTCCGCATTGCGGGTTACCGAGATGATACATTTCTCCTCCACCTGGCAGTTCTCAAACAGCACGTCGGCAAAGGCCAGCACCACCTGCTCGGTGAGCAGGTACCGCAAGCCTCGCTCCTCCAGCCGAAGATAGGGCGGCAGATTCTTGGGAATCGGCACCAGACCGAAGCACCGCTTGCCCTCCATGCGCAGGGTGAGCGCGATGGTCAGGCTATTGGAGGGCAGGTGGGGAAAGGGATGATGGCTGTCCACCACCATGGGAGAAAGCACCGGCTGTACATAATCCCGGAACCACCGCTCCACCTGCTTGCGCTCCTTGCCGTCCAGCTCATCGGGAGACAGATTGCAGATATTGCAGGTGCGCAGCCGCTTTTCCAGTTGGGAAGTGATCTTATCCCGCTGTTTATAAAGGCCGGGCACCGTCTTGAAAATGGCCTGGAGCTGCTGGGTAGGGGTCAGACCGCTTTTACTGTCCACATGGGCCTGCTTGGACAGAGTCATGTCGGTAATAGAGCCCACTCGGATCATAAAAAACTCGTCCAGATTGCTGGTGAAGATGGCGGCAAATTTCAGCCGCTCAAACAGAGGCACGTTCTCGTCCCTGGCCTCCTCCAACACCCGCTCGTTGAACCGCAGCCAGGACAGCTCCCGTTCCTGGGTATAGCGGGTATCAATTTCCTTTGTCATGCTGATTGTTCACTCCCATTACACGGTTGAGCAGATATCCCTCCCGCACGCCGCAGGCGCTCACCGACACGGTCTCCACTCGGTAAACCCGCAGCACAGCGGTCAGGATGGCCAGGCCAGGCAGAATGGTGTGGACCCGGTCGGGCACGGAACGCAGGATCTGCCGCAGGGTATCCTGGTCCCCTTTTTTCAGATCTTTGTAGAGGGACTTGATTTCCTCCGCCGGTATGATCCGGTTATCCGGGTCTGCCCCAGACAGGTCATTGCACAGCTTGGCCGCAGCCCGGATGGTACCGCCCACGCCGGTGAGGTGACTGCACCGCAAGCCGGAAGTTCTGGCCTTCTCCAGCTCCTCTTCCACGTGGCTGCGGATGGCCTTCCGCTCCTCCTTGGTGGGGAACAGGCCGGAGACATGCCTGGTAAACAGGGACAGGGACCCCATGGGCAGAGAGCAGCCGGAGGTGATGACCCCGTCCCGGTAGGACACCAGCTCCGTGGAGCCGCCGCCGATGTCGGCCAGCAGCCCCTTGCCGGGAGCTCCGCCCCCTACCGTGGCCCCCTGGAAGGAGAAGGCCGCCTCCTCCGCACCGGAGAGCACCTCCACCTGGAGGCCAGTCACCGCCTGGATGGTCTCCAGAGCCTCCTCCGTGTTGACAATATTCCGCAGCGACGCAGTACCAAACACATACAGTTGGTCGATATTGAAGTTGGCCAGCAGGGCCTTGAAGCCCGCCAGCACACGACAGGCCACCAGGATGCCGCTGTCGGAGAGCACACCGTTTTTGATATAGCCCGCCAGCCCTGCCATTTCCTTCTTATTCATCAGGAGCTTGAAGCTCTGCCCCTCCCAATGGTAGATGGACAGGCGGATGGTATTGGAGCCCACGTCCACGATTCCGCATTTCATGGCTCCGTCCCCCTTTCTTGCACTTGGCTTAGTTTACGTTATTTTCCCCACAATAGCAATGGACTTTACAGAAGATTTACAGGGCCGCGCCAAACGGCGCGGCCCTGTCGTTTTCTCTCTCTGCTGTTACATAACGCCCTTGCGGACATTGACCACGAAGTCCTGCACGTTGGTGACGATGGTGCGCACCGACAGGCTGCCCCGGTCCCGCAGCTTGTTCACCGCGAACTCGGAGACGTCTACCGAGTAGAAGTACACCGGACGCACCACTCCGTCCACCACACGGTAGGAGGGAGTCATGTTGCCGGTAGCCACCGTGTGGAGGGTAGAGGCCATGCAGATGACGGTCGTGGCCTCCTTCACCAGATTACGCATGGCGTCCTGGCCCTCATACACGTTGCCGTACACCTCGGGCAGAGGGCCGTCATCACGGACAGAGCCCACCAGCACGAAAGGCACGTCGTGCTTGACGCACTCGTAGATGATGCCGTCCTTCACCTTACCGGAGTTGACAAAGGCGGCGGTGGAACCGCACAGCCGGACAGCGTTGATGGTGTCGATATGGTTATAGTGGCCGTTGGGCATGCTGCGCTGGGTATAGATGTCCTGGCCCAGAGCAGTGCGGAGATAGCCCGCCTCCAGGTCGTGGGTGGCAAGGGCGTTGCCTGCCAGCACACCGTGGACATAGCCCCCGCGCACCAGGGCGGCAAAGGCGTCCCGGGCGTCGTGGTCAAAGGCACAGGCAGGACCCATCACCCACAGGATACGGCCGTGCTCCTTCTCATACTGGAGCAGCTCATAGATGGAATCATAGTCCATGGAGTAGGCCGTCTCACGGGAGCGGCCCTGCCGGAAGGAAAAGGTCTCCTGCTCCCCCTTCTCCTCGTCAAAGCCATTGGCATAGATATAAATGCCCTGAGAACCGTCCTCTGTGCGGCCCACCGCCACCGGCTCACCCGCCTTTAGATTGCGGAACTCCACCACAGCGATCTTTCCGTCCCGCAGAGCGGCCACGCAGTCCATGCGGCTCTCCTCCGCCAGCAGCCAGGTCCCGTTGACCTTGAAATACTCCGGGAAAATACTGGTGGCATGGTACCCCTCCGGCGCCACACCGTCCATAGGAGCGGGCTGGAACACCACATCAGGCGCGTTCTTCAGCTGCGGCTGTTCAAAGTCAGGACCGTGATACTGAGGGAGAATGAAGCTCATGGTAAACAGGACCCCTTTCTATTTCTGTGTTCCTGATTATTGTACCACGGCAGCCCATAGAATGGCAATCGCTTTCCGGCTGCTAAATATTCTTTTTGATCTGATTGATGGCGTTTTTTTCCAATCTCGAAACCTGTGCCTGGGAGATACCTACCTCAGCCGACACCTCCATCTGGGTCTTGCCCTGGAAGAACCGCAGGGCAAGGATGTGCCGCTCCCGGTCGGTGAGCCGGGCCATGGCCTCCTTCAGAGCGATGTGCTCCAGCCAACTTTCGTCGGTGTTTTTGGAGTCCTTCACCTGGTCCATGACGCAGATGGTATCTCCCCCATGGTCGTATACCGGCTCGTAAAGGGACACCGGATCCAGTACCGCGTCCAGGGCAAACACCACATCCTCCCGCTTCAGCTCCAGCAGTTTGGCGATCTCGTCAATGCTGGGCTCCCGCTGGTGCTCGGACATGAACTTTTCCTTGACCTGAAGTACCCGGTAGGCCGTATCCCGCATGGACCGGGACACCCGCATGGTGGAGTTGTCCCGGAGATAACGGCGGATCTCCCCCACGATCATAGGCACGCCGTAGGTGGAAAAACGCACATCCATGTCGATATTGAAGTTATCAATGGCCTTGATCAGGCCAATGCACCCTACCTGAAACAGGTCGTCTACATTCTCCCCCCGGTTGGAGAACTTCTGGATCACTGAGAGTACCAGGCGCAGATTGCCGGCGATGAGCTGCTCCCGGGCCTCCATGTCCCCCTCCTTGGTGCGGCGGAGCAGCTCCATGGTCTCCTCATTTTTCAGCACCTTCAGCTTTGACGTGTTGACGCCGCAGATCTCTACCTTTCCCTGCACGGCTCTGCCCCCTTGCCTCGGAATCTGTGTTCAGTATTTCCGCGGCAGACCCTTTCATACGGCAGGGCCACGGGGTATATTTTTTATCGTCAGACCGCTTTCGATGGACTTCGTGGGTCCCCGTTGCTATTTGGTCTTATCTTGTTTATACTAAATGCAGGATTTGACCAGGTCAGTTGGGAGGACTGCGCATGCTTACACCGATCCTGGACGCCGGGGACCGCCGGCCGCTGTATGAACAGCTCTACCGCCATATCCGTGGAGAAATCGAGGCCGGCAGGCTGCGGCCGGGAACCCGGCTGCCTTCCAAGCGCTCCCTGGCCACTCACCTAAAAATAAGCGTGGTAACAGTAGAGGGCGCCTATGACCAGCTTCTGGCGGAGGGTTACCTCCGTTCCGAGGCTCGTCGGGGCTTTTTCGTTCAGGCCGGAGCCCAAGAGCCCCAGCCGCAGGAACGAGATCCTGCCCCCGACCTCCGGGAGCCGGTCCGCCCATCCTTCCGGTGGGATTTCTCCACCGGCGGCGTGGATACCGCTCTCTTCCCCTTCTCCACCTGGGCCAGACTCATGAGGGAGGTCTTATCGGAACAGGAGGATCGGCTGCTCTCCGCCCCCCATCCGCAGGGGGTACCGGAACTGCGGCAGGCCATCGCCGGACACCTCTACCGCTTCCGGGGCATCCGGGCCCACCCGGACCAGATCGTAGTGGGAGCCGGGTCGGAAACCCTTATCGCCCTGCTGGTACAGCTGCTGGGCCGGGAAGGAGCCTACGGTGTGGAGGATCCGGGCTACGGCAAGACCCACCGCATCCTCACCAGCTGCGGCGTCCGTGTGGAGCCCA
The DNA here is from genome assembly GCF_052065355.1 of Flavonifractor sp. HCP28S3_F3. NCBI lineage: Bacteria > Bacillati > Bacillota > Clostridia > Eubacteriales > Oscillospiraceae > Flavonifractor > Flavonifractor sp. HCP28S3_F3. The sequence continues at coordinate 231,428 of NZ_JBQHUF010000001.1, read as the reverse complement.
TTCCCCTGGACCGGCAGGGTCTGCGGGTGGACGAGCTGGATTCTCACCAGGTGCGGGTGGTCCACGTCACCCCCTCCCATCACTTTCCCCTGGGCATCATCATGCCCGCTCCCCGGCGGCAGGCCCTGCTGCGCTGGGCCGCAGAGGCGCCGGAGCGGTATATCATTGAGGACGATTACGACAGTGAGTTCCGCTTCTCCGGCAAACCCATCCCGGCCCTCCAGAGCCTGGACGGCAGCGGCCGGGTGATCTACCTGAACACCTTTGCCAAGACCCTGGCCCCCTCCCTGCGTGTGAGCTACATGGTGCTGCCTGCGGCTCTGGCAGAAAAATGGCGGCGGGAGTTCTGGTTTTATTCCTCCACCGTTCCCTCCTTTGAACAATACGCCCTGGCCCGGTTTATGGAGCGGGGCCACTTTGAGCGGCACCTTAACCGCACCCGTACCCGGTACAAAGCCCGGCGGGAAGCCCTGCTGGCCGCCGCCCGGAGCTCCGGACTGTTGGAAACTGGCTCCTTTGCCGGTGGGGACGCAGGGCTCCATCTGCTTCTGTGGATGGACAAGCGGTGGGACGAAACAGAGCTGGTGGACCGGGCCGCCCGGGCGGGAGTAGGGCTCTCTCCCCTGTCTGCATATGATCTGTCCCCCGCACCACCCGACCGGCCGCCCGCCCTTATTCTGGGATACACCCGCATTGCCGCCCAGGAGATGGCCCCCGCCCTTGAGCAGCTGAAAAAGGCCTGGGGCTTCTGAGCATAAAAATGCCGCCGCTGACACCTTTCCGGTATCAGCGGCGGCTGTTTTATTCCATCAACGAACTGCACAATAGGCTCCAATGGCCCGGAACTGACGGGTCACCGCCCCGCACAGCTCGTTGTAATATTTCAGATAGTCCTTTTTGGCCTGGCGTTCCTCCCGTAGCCGCGTCTGAAACGCCCTCCACTGGGTACAGCTCTTGTGGCAGCCCTCACAGTAGGCTGAACAGCTCTTTTGACAAGGAATCACAGAAAAAACCCCTTTCCCTTCAAACTGTTTTCAGAAACACGGCTGGTCTCCTGACTCACAGGATACCAGCTTCCCGGCGCGCTTTCCATCAAGATATGGTAAAGGACTGCTAAAATCTTGCACCAGTCCTCCCCTCTTTTCGCCATATTCCGACACATCATCCGTCCTATACTGGCACGGGAGGGGATAACATGAAGGGCATTTTGCGGCGGATCACCGTGTGCCTCACCCTGTTTTGTGCCAATCCCAGGGCGTTTCTGCGGGCTCTGGCCCGTCCTGACAGCTCACAGGGTCGGGAGCTGCGCCGCCTGCTTCGGAAAGGCTCCAAATAAAGGAATCTATTTCTGCAAGTTTTCTCTTGACATCCTGCATAAAACCGTCTATCATATCCCTGTTCAAGGACAGAGAGGTCCCGGATGACGTTCGGGGCCTCTCTGTCCCTTTTATTTGGGAAAGGAGTCCTCACTGTGACGAAATACATTTTTGTGACCGGCGGAGTGGTGTCCGGTCTTGGCAAGGGAATCACCGCCGCCTCTCTGGGTCGGCTGCTGAAGGCCCGGGGGTTAAAGGTGGCAGCCCAAAAGCTGGATCCCTACATCAACGTGGACCCGGGCACCATGAGCCCTTACCAGCACGGAGAGGTATTCGTCACCGAGGACGGGGCAGAGACCGACCTGGATCTGGGTCACTATGAGCGATTCATCGACGAAGATCTGAACCAGTTCTCCAACCTGACCACCGGCCGGGTGTATTCCAACGTCATTGCCAAGGAGCGGCGTGGAGAGTACCTGGGCGGCACGGTACAGACCATCCCGCACATCACCGATGAGATCAAGCGGTTCATCTACAGTGTGGGACAGAAGACCAATGCCGATGTGGTCATCACCGAGATCGGTGGCACTACCGGTGACATCGAAAGCCAGCCCTTCCTGGAGGCCATCCGCCAGGTAGGCCGGGAGGTAGGACGGGACAATGCCCTTTATATTCACGTCACACTGGTGCCCTACCTGCGGGCCTCCGGGGAGCACAAGTCCAAACCCACCCAGCACTCGGTGAAGGAGCTGCAGGGCTTCGGCATCTCCCCCGACATCATCGTGCTGCGGTGTGACGAGCCTATCCGTGACGAGAGTATTTTTCAAAAAATCTCCGGCTTTTGCGGCGTCAGCCGGGACTGCGTCATTGAAAACCTCACCCTGCCCAACCTGTATGAGGCGCCCCTCATGCTGGAGCAGGCCCACTTCTCCCAGGTGGTGTGCCGCCGGCTGGGCATCGACGCCCCCGCTCCTGACCTGAGCGAGTGGCAGGCTCTGGTGGAACGCATCCGACGGCAGGACCGGGCGGTGACCATCGCTCTGGTGGGTAAGTACGTCCAGCTCCACGACGCCTACCTTTCGGTAGCTGAGGCTCTGCGGCACGCCGGCTACGCGCTGGGGACCCGTGTGGACATCCGGTGGGTGGATTCTGAGACTATCACCCCCGAGACCTGCCAGCAGGTACTGGACGGGGCAGATGGTATCCTGGTACCCGGCGGCTTCGGCAGCCGGGGCATTGAGGGGATGATCCTGGCTGCCCGGTACGCCAGGGAGCACAAGGTACCCTATTTGGGCATCTGCCTGGGCATGCAGATCGCAGTCATCGAATTTGCCCGGGATATGGCCGGGCTGACAGGCGCCAACTCCGGGGAGTTTGACCCGGACTGCCCCTATAAAGTTATCGACTTCATGCCCGGCCAGAGCGACGAGATCGACAAGGGCGGCACGCTCCGGTTGGGCAGCTGGCCCTGCCAGACAGCTCCCGGCACTCTGTTGGAGCGGTGCTACGGTCAGCCTCTCATCCATGAGCGGCATCGCCACCGCTACGAGTTCAGCAACGACTACCGCCAGGGCCTGGAGGAGGCCGGTCTGACACTCAGCGGCACTTCCCCCGACGGCCGTCTGGTGGAGGCAGTGGAACTAAAGGACCACCCCTTCTTCCTGGGCGTCCAGTTCCATCCGGAATTTAAGAGCCGCCCCAACCGCGCCCATCCCATCTTCCACGGCTTTGTGAGCGCCGCTCTGGCACAAAAATAATTGTTCGGAACCGGTTGGAAACACAGCAGCCTGCCTGAAAAGGCAGGCTGCTTTTCTATACCCGCCCGCCTTGACGCATCACCGGTAAAAACGCTATAATAAAACAAAAAATCCAGCTGTCGGAAGGAGGAACTGCCGATGTCGGGCGTGCGTCTGGAGCATGTGGTGCGGGAATATGTGATGGGTAAAAATACCATCCGCGCAGTAGACGACGTGAGCTTTGACATCCCGGAGGGTAAGTATACCATTATCCTGGGCGCCAGCGGCGCCGGCAAGTCCACGGTACTCAACATCCTGGGCGGCATGGACTCCCCCACCGGCGGCAAGGTCTTCGTCAACGACAAGGAGATCTCCAGCTTCAACAAAAAGCAGCTCACCCAGTACCGGCGGGAGAGTATCGGCTTTGTCTTTCAGTTCTATAACCTGATGCCTAGCCTGACGGTGCTGGAAAATGTGGAGCTGGCCAGCCAGATCTGCAAGAATCCCTTAGACGCCAGAGAAGTGCTGGACATGGTGGGTCTGGGGGATCGGGCGGGCAACTTCCCTGCCCAGTGCTCCGGCGGCGAACAGCAGCGGGGGGCCATCGCCCGGGCTTTGGCCAAGAATCCCGACGTGCTGCTGTGCGATGAGCCTACCGGCGCTCTGGATTACGTGACGGGCAAGTCCATTCTGGCCCTGCTGTACGACCTGTGCAAGAAAAGCAAAAAGACGGTGGTGGTGGTCACTCACAATGGAGCCCTGGCCCCTACCGCCGATATCGTCATCCGCATGAAGAGCGGTAAGATTGAGTCATTTACAGAAAATCCCAACCCGGTACCAGTACAGGAGCTGGAGTGGTAGCATGATCTGGAAAAATTTCTTCCGGGATCTGCGGCGCACCGCCTCCCGGCTTATCTCGGTGAGCATCATCACCATGATCGCCGTAGTGGTGTACACCGGCCTCAGCGGGATCATCTACAACGTGGACCGCATGATGGAGGACTACTACGACGCCCAGAATGTGGCTGACTACTGGATCACCGGCGTGGGACTGGACATGGCGGACTGCCGGGCGCTGGAAGGGCTGAATGGCGTCACCGGCGTACAGCCCCGGGTGGTGCTGGACGCGGAGGAACGCCATAACGGCGACATCACCCTGGCCCTCTACGGGGTGCCGGAGGATCAGTCCATCAACACACCCTATATAACTGAGGGCCGCCTGCCGGAAAACAGTCAGGAGATTTTCCTCAGCGACCAGTTTGCCGAGGCGCGTGGCCTGCGGGTTGGGGACTGGTATGAGATCACCCTCACCGGCCTGGAGGTCCACCTGCGGCTTCAGGTGTGTGGTCTGGGCAAGGACCCGGAGTGTCTGTATCTGGTCAACGCCACCACGCCTTCCCCCGATTATTCGCGCTACGGCTTCGCCTATGTGAAGGAAGAAGCCCTCAGCGATATCATGGGTTCCCACATCTACAATCAGATTTGCATCACCACCGCCGACGGTGTCTCCGCCGCTCAGATCCGCGCTGAGGTAGATGAGGTACTGAGCAGCAAAGTAGTCAATATCCTGGCTCTGGAGGACAACCAGCAGGCCTATTCCCTGATGGAGACCAAGAACAATCTGGTTCCCATCCTCACCTTCTTCCCCACTCTGTTTTTCCTGTGCGCGGTTTTGATGATGGTGAGCACCATGAACCGCCTCATCGAAAGTGCCCGAATGGATATCGGCACTTTCAAGGCTCTGGGCTACTCTGACCGGACTATTTTGTTCTACTATCTGCTCCATGCCCTGCTGGTAGTCATCGTCGGCTTCCCGCCGGGGGCGCTGCTGAGCAAATACATTTCCGCCCTCATCGTCTGGACCATTGCTACCGGGTGTGACCTGCCCCCTGTCGCCATCGTCCACGACTTTGACGCCTGGGGTCAGGCCCTGGGCCTCACCGCCCTGTGCTGCATCGGCAGCGCCTGGCTGGTAGCCCGTTCCCTGCTGAAGGAATCCCCCGCCCAGTGCATGCGGCCCAAGGCCCCCAAGAGCGGCGGCTCCCTCATGCTGGAGCACATCCGGCCCCTGTGGCGGCGGCTGGGCTTCAACCAAAAATACATCCTGCGCAACACCTTCCGCAACAAGGTGCGCATGCTCACCTGCGTGGTGGGCATCGCCTTCTGCATGGCCCTGGTGTTCATGGCCTTCGCCATCAAAGACTCTATGGACACCTATTCAGATGCTCTGGCCCAAAACCAGAACAGCTACGATGTAATGGCCGATCTGAACACATCGGTGACGGAGAGCCAGTACAGCCGCCTGATTTCCTCCCCCGGCGTTACTGGCGCGGAGCTGGAGATGACCACTACCTGCTGGCTGTACAGTGAAGACCAGCGTGCCACCACTACCCTGACGGTGGCGGAAGACACGGTCTCCCTCCACCTGTACGACCCCTATGCACAGGCTCCTCTGGCCCTGCCGGAGGACGGTCTGGTGCTGGAAAAACAGCTGGCAGATGACCTGGGACTGGAAGAGGGGGACACCGTCACCCTCCGCTTCACCGGTGAGAGCGGCTATGTCACCCTGACCGTGGCGGAGGTCAACCGCTGTGTCAGCGGCGCTTATGTCAGCCGCAGCATCTGGCGGAGCTTGGGCCGGGCCTACACCCCTACTGCCGCTTACCTGACCGCCGATGATGTCGTCATGCTGGAGACCCAGCTGGACGGTTACGACTTTGTGGATGGCTGGCAGAGCCGTGAGACGGTCACCGCCGCGGTGGTGGAGAAGATGGAAAACACCTCCATGGTAGTTTACATTCTCATTGTCTTCGGCGGCGGACTGGCCTGTATCGTTATCTATAACCTTGGTATCATGAGCTTTTTTGAACAGATCCGCAGCCTTGCCACCCTGATGGTGTTGGGCTTTTATGAGGGAGAGATCAAATATCTCCAGCTCAGCGAAAACCTGATCTTTGCTGCGGTAGGCATCTTGCTGGGTATCCCGCTGGGGATCGGGCTGGATCGGTTTCTGATTCTCTCCATCACCTCTATGCCATTGGAGGTCGTCATCACAGGCAAAGCCATTGCCCTGTCCTGCGGCGTGACCATGCTGTTCGCCCTGGCGGTCAATGTGGTCATCGGGCGGAAAATGCGGGAGATCGACATGCTGGGCGCTCTGAAGAGCGTAGAATAAGGTCCTTTTGATACAAACGAGGTGGTTCTGATGCGTGAGCGCAAAAAATATACCAGCAGGGCGCTGGCCTGTCTGCTGAGCCTGACCTTGCTGGCCGGATGTTCCAACGGGGACGATCAGGTGCAGGAGACTGTTTTTCCGGATGTGGGACCGGTAGAGAACACGGTGGAGGACACCGGTACCGTCACCTATCGGGATAATTACAGCATCGTCCCCCAGGTCAGCGGCACGGTGGTATCCTGCTCCATCAAGGAGGGCGATACCGTCACCGCAGGCCAGGAGCTGTATGTGATCGATGCAGGCGATCTGGAGGATCAGATCGAACAGGCGCAGCTCTCCCTGGACAGCGCCCAGGCCTCTCTGAGCCAGGCCCAGGCCGCTTGTGCTGACCTGACCGTCACCACCTACGCCTCGGGCACCATTACCGCCGTCAACGTACATGTGGGAGATTTCGTTTCCTCCGGCACACCCATTGCCCAGGTGGTGGACAGCCAGAACCTGAAGCTCACTGTCCCCTTTTTCACTGAAGACGCCGCCGGCTTCTCCGCAGGCGCCTCTGCCGTCATTTCCTTCCCCAATCGGGCAGAGACAGTGACCGGCACAGTGGAGCGGATCTATGACACCCCCAGCGCCATCTCCGGCGGCAGAACCGGCGTATACGTGGAGCTCTCCTTCCGGAATCCCGGCACTGTGCTCAGCGGAGACACCGCCTCTGCCAGCATAGGCGGCGTAGCCTGTATGGACACAGGCACAGTATCCAACGCTACGGAACAGTCTATCTATGCCTCCCAGTCCGGACAGGTAGAGACCCTGTCCATCGAGGTGGGTACCGCCGTCACCGCCGGACAGACGGTAATGACCATCAAAAACGACAGTCTCACCAACGCGGTGACCAATGCTACCCTGTCGGTGGAATCCGCCCGCACCTCCCTTTCCCAACTGGAAGATAAACGGAGTGACTACACTATCCTGGCTCCGGCGGATGGCGTGATCCTCACCCGCTCGGTAAAGAACGGCGATATGGCAGCGGCAGGTACACCCATGGCAGTTCTGGCCCAGCCGGAGGAGCTGTGCGTACACGCCGACATCAATGAGCAGTACATCGACCGGGTGTGGCCCGGTCAGCAGGTTCAGATCTCCTTTACTGACGACAGCGGCCAGCCCAGAAGCTACACCGGCACGGTGGAGCGCATCGACGACACTGGAATTACCTCCGGCGGCGTCACCGACTACACCGTGGAGATCTCCCTGGATGACACCACCGGCCTGCGGGACGGCATGAACGTTAACGTAGCCATCATCACCGAGCAGAAGGAGGACTGTCTGCGGGTTCCCTCACGAGCGGTGAGCGGCGGTAAGGTACAGGTCCTGCGAGATGGCAAGACCGAGGAGGTTGAGGTGGAGACCGGCATCTCCGGCGGCGGGTATACTGAAATTCTTCAGGGCTTGACTCAGGAGGACGAGGTCATCCTTCCCTAAGAAAATAAAAGCACCGGGGCACTGAAATAACAGTGTCCCGGTGTTTTTTATTGGGTGGCGATGACCCTCACTACCGCGTCGGTACCCAGGGTGCCGCTGTAATAAATCGTAAAAGTATCGGTATATGCCTTTGCCTGGGAGAGGGTGATCCAGGTGCTGTTGTCGGTGTTATAGACCTGTACGTCATCGCTGATGGGAACTCTGACCCCATCCACTACCACGGACTCCTCACGATCAAAGGAGGAACGGGCCACATCCTTGGACTGCGTCAAGGTAACCACCGACACCGCTTTCCCCTCACCGCTGACGGCAATGCCGCCCACGGCGCCGTCCCGGACGGTCTGGCCGGTAACATAGCTCTGGCTCGTGCCAGAGCTGTTCTCCACAGCCACGGTCGTGTTGGTATAGGTCAGGCTTCCGCTGCCGCCGCTTTGTTCCCCGACTTCCAGGATACCATAGGTATAGGCACTGCCGGTGACATCGTCCAGCAGCAGTACGTTTACCTCGCCGTTGGTATCGGTGGCATAGAAATCGATCTTGGAGGAGGAGACGGTACTGACCAGGATATCATCCAGGTCGATCTCCACCGCCACACTGTCTTTCACCCGCTCGTAGATCACTACGTTGTCCGCCAGCGGGATACTGCCCAGTGTGTTTTTAGTCAGATTCAGAGACAGTGAGACCTCGCTCTCCGCCGGAGTGACTGACAGCTTGCCCACGCCGGTAGAGGTGACTTTCACCAGTTCGCCGGTCTGAGCGGAACTACTGCTGATAGTGCCCTTGGCGGTCAGTCCACAGGAGAGAACCACTTCCCCATTGCCCAGTACGCCGTACTGGCTGACCTGCTGCTGGCTGTAGGAGACGGCGGAGATCACCTCTCCGGTGCCGTCAAGGGTGACGGTAATCCGGTCACCCACGCTGAACTGGCTCAGGCTGCTCTGGCCGCTGTCGGCCACCGGCAGCTCGATCCCCAGCAAGGTGATGGTATCGGGGGCTGAGGCGTTGGGGCTGACCGCCTCGTAATAGCCGCTGAGAGTCACACCTTCATAGGCCACTGCCTGGGAGGCGGTCACCAGATCCACGGTCCCCTTTTTGTTGTAGTAGAGGGTTACGCTGTTTCTGCCCTCCAGGTCATACCAACTGGAACCATAGGTGGTAAGGGTGTCATCCAGCAGGACGCTCACCGAGTTGGAAATGCTGTGGAAGCTGCCGGAGGCGTCGGTAATGCCGGTGGCCGACACGTCGGAAATCGTCACGGTACGGCTCACGGTATCATCGGGCAGGAAACCGCACACCTCTCCCGATTTGTCCAGCAGCAGGGTACCTCGTTCCCCTGTCAGGGCGGAGGACAGCTCCTCTGCCGGCTCGTAATAGCTCAGGCCCTGGCTGGTGCAGATCTGGACCAGGCCGGCAGTGCCGTCATCGGCCTCAGCGTCCACATCCAGCAGCACCGCGTCGGTAACCTTGGAGGCGCACAGCTTGTCGATGTAGTCGCCGCTCTCCTTGTCGGTCTGGGACAGCAGGCCATAGAGCAGCAGGGCCGCCTCGCCCCGGGTCAGTGCGTGGTCCGGATCGCTGGAGATCCCGTCCAGCAGGCCCAGCTTCTCGCCCATGCTCATATAGTCCTCCGGCCAGAAGGGTCCCACATCCTCGGTGGTATAGCCCAGCAGATGGAGAGCTACCGTCACCGCCTGACCCACCGTTACCGGATCATCGGGACCGAAGGTACCGTCCCCGTAGCCGGAGACCAGGCCCTCCTCATAGGCCAGGTTGATATAGGGGGCCGCCCAGTGGCTGCCGGACACATCGGAAAATAGGGTACGGTAGGCGCTGCCGGTCACCTGGTCGCCGTGGCCCTCCGCCAGCACCGCCAGCTTACAGAACTGGGCACGGGTCAGGCCGTCGGAGGGGTGGTAGGCTCCGTCGGAATAGCCGGAGACGATACCCAGGCTGTACAGCACCTCCACCGCTTCGGCGGTATCTCCACTGACATCGGTAAAGGCTGCCGCCGGAGCGGGCAGAGCCACCAGGGTCATGCAAAGCCCCACCGCCGTCAGCAGGGCGCAGATTTTTCGGTTCAATGGTACTTCCTCCTTCTGTTCAATCCGCCCGCAGGGCGTCCACCGGCTGGAGGTTGGAGGCCTTCACTGCCGGATAAATGCCGAACACAATGCCGATGATCACCGAGAAGCCAAAGGCACCCGCCGTTACCAGCGCGCCCGGCAGCAAAATCAGATCATACATAGCCTTACCCAGAACCAGGCTCAGGCCAAAGCCCAACAGGATGCCGATGACGCCGCCCATGCCGCTGAGGATAGCTGCCTCCACCAGGAACTGGCCTACGATCTCACCTCTGGGCGCACCGATGGACTTTTTGATGCCGATTTCCCGGGTGCGCTCGGTCACCGTCACCAGCATGATGTTCATGATACCGATACCGCCCACCAACAGAGCGATACCAGCGATGCCACCCAGCACCACACTCATGGAGGTCATCTCCTCCGTGGATTCCGTCATGGCGGAGTTCCCGTTCTCCAGTTCATACTCCCCCACGGTGGAGGAGATGGTATCTGCCAGGAAAAGCTCCAGGCTGGCCATCACACTGTCCATGTGGTCGGAGGTATCCACCTTCACTGTGAAAGAGGTGATGTAATCGGTCTCCAGAAGGGTACGGTCCAGGGAATAAGGGATCACCACCATATCATCCATGGAGCTCTCCGTGCCTCCGTCCTTCTGGTAGTAGACGCCCACCACGGTGAAGGGATTTCCGCCGATATAGACTGTCTCACCGATGGGATCGGCGTACTGGAACAGGCTGTCCGCCACGTAGGAGCCCAGTACGCACACCATGTTGCGCTGCTCAATGTCAAAGGCGTTGATGTCTCGGCCGTCCTCCAAGGTATAGTTGTTGCAGGCGGCGTACTGGTCGCTGCCGAAATATACCGTGGAGCTGTCCAAGGTGGTGGTGCGGTATTTCAAGGGCAGTGAGGTAGATACGTCAGGGCTGACACCCTCCACCATGTCGCCCAATTCTCCGTTGCCATAGTCGTACAAAGCATCCATCACGTCTACCGCCCGGCTGGTATCGTACCAGGCAATACTGACGTTGACCTTATTGACACCCAGCTTTTCGTAATAAGCGGTGATATCGGCGTTATAGCCTGAAACCAGAGCCACCAGCACCAGCACGGCCGTCACGCCGATGATGATACCCAGCATGGTAAGAAAGGAACGCCCCTTTTTCTCCCGAATGGAGTCCAGGGCCATCAAAAACGCATTCACGGCGCCACCGCCCGGGCCACAGGCAGGTCCACCAGCACCCCGTCCCACAGGCTGTCATGGACGATCTTTCCGTCCATGACACGAACGGTACGATTGGCTTGGGCGGCGATGCCGTTATCATGGGTGATCAGGATGACAGTCGTGCCCATCCGATTCATCTCGCGCATCAAGGCCAGCACCTGGGCGCCGGTTTTGGAGTCCAGTGCGCCGGTGGGCTCGTCGGCCATGAGGATGGGCGAGCGGGCGGCAATGGCACGGGCGATGGCCACCCGCTGCTGCTGTCCGCCGGAGAGCTGGCTGGGCCGGCAATCCGCCTTGGCAGCGATGTCCACCCGTTTCAGCGCCTCCATGGCCCGCTCCCGCCGCTGGGCCAGCGGCACCTTCTGGTACAACATGGGCAGGGCCACATTCTGCCATACGCTGAGGGAGGGAATCAAATTGTATCCCTGAAAAATGAAGGCAATCTTCCGGGAGCGGATCAGCTCCAATTCCCGGCGGCTGCGGCCACTGATGGGGGTTCCGTCCAGATAATATTCTCCGGCGGTAGGTACATCCAGACAGCCCAGAATGTTCATCATGGTGGACTTGCCGGAGCCGGAGGTGCCGATGATAGCCACAAACTCCCCCTGTTCAATCTCCAAAGTCACTCCATCCAGGGCGTTGACCTGGTTTTCCTGGCCTTCACCGTAAATTTTATAGACATTGTCCAGTCGGATCAAACTCATATGGTACCTCCTTAACCCATGGGTCCGCCGCCCATGCCACCGGGCATACCGCCGCCCATGCCGCCCATGTTTCCGCCGGGCATGCCGCCGCCCTCAGAAAAATCAGGCCGGCCTTCAAACTCCTGACTATCCTCGCCCTGGCTGGTAGTCTCGCCGCCGGAGGGGGCGGACTGCTGATAGCGGGTAAAGACCTCTACGTCCTCTTCCACACCGGAGAGGATGCGGACGTACTGGCTGTTGGACACACCGGTCTCCACCGGCACAGCGTAGAAGCCATCAGGTACCACACCTTCCTCCAGATCCACCGCGTTGTCCGGGCGGCTGTCCGCCTTCACAAAGAGGCAGGTGCCCTCGCTGGTACTCTGAAGGGCGGCGATGGGGGCCAGAACTCCTTCCGACTCGTCGCCAACGGTGATGGTATAGGATACATTCACCCCGGCGGAAAGGGCTCCTTCACTGGGAATGGTGATGGTAATGGGGAAATAAGCTACGCCGTTGGTATTGGTGGCCTCATAGCTGATGGCAGTCACGGTGCCGGTGTAGTGGGTGTCGGTCTCCGCTCCGGATTGGGTGATATCCACCTCCATGCCCATTTCAATGCTGTCGATATCCAGCTCGTCGATGTTGGCGGTAATGGTCATGGAGTCCATGTTGTAGAGGGTCACCGCCGTCTGACCGGCCTGCCGGGGGTTCTCTCCCTCCTGCACGCCCACCATAATGATCTTACCGGAGATTTCCGCGGTGACGTTGTAATCCGCCCGTTTCTCCTCCGCCTGGGTGATCTTCTCCTGCGTCTGCGTGATTTTGTCCTGAGTCTGGGTGATGCTCTTGTTCACAGACTCCACCTGCTTCTCCAGATCCGAGCCGTCAATAGAAAAAAGCACCTTGCCTTTAGACACAGACTCATAATCAGAAACGTTGACGGCGGTCAGCTCTCCACTGGTCTCCGCCACGATGTCCTTGCTGGCGTAATACTCCAGGGTACCCTCCACTGCAGGGTAGAGTTTTTCTCCGCTGTCGGCCACCAGATAGCCGGCGCCGCCCATACCCTCGGACAGAGCGCCGGGATTATCCACCGTCACCGTCACGGCAAAGCAGCGGGTGCCTTCGGAGGTGACCCGGTCCACCTTCTTGATTTCGGTAACGGTACCCTCGAATGTATTCATCAGGCTGGCTACCGAAATGCCCGCCTTCATACCCACATAGACCTGATCCTCATAGGCATAGCTGAAATATTGAGTCAGGATCATCTTGCTGTCATCCACCAGGGTAGCCAGCTTGGTACCGGTATTGACGCTGTCTCCCACATCTACTGACACATCAGTCACCCGACCGGCAAAGGGAGCAGTCACCGACAGGGCCGCCATAGTCTCCTGCAGGTCGGCCAGCTGGTCCTGCGCGTCGGACAAAGTGTTCTCCAGCTCGGTGATTTCATCCTGATAGCCTTCGATCTCCTCATCCAGCTCACTGGAATCCTGGGTGTAGAGCAGATCGCCTTCCGCTACGGTATCTCCAGCGGAGACATAGACGGCGGTGATCTCACTGTCTGAAGCGGTGGTATAAGTCACGCTGTCTGCCGGCATGGTAGTGCCGGTGCCCTCAATGGTAGTGGACAGACTGCCGTAGGTGGTCCGCTCTGTCAGGGCCGTCCGTTCCTCGCCGGTAAAGAACAGCACTTTGATGCCTACTCCGGCCGCCGCCGCCACGATCACCAACCCCACCAGAAGGATCACCCGTTTCCGGGTCAGCTTCCGGCGGGGTTTGGCCGATACCGGCGGGCTTCCTTCAGTGTCCGCCTTTCCCTTTTTTACTGCTAAGAGCTGCATGCATGCGTCCTCCCATTCTGTTCCTGTTTCCGGGACAGTATAGTTCCGCAAGCTGAAATTACCCTGAAAAAGCATCCATGGAAATTGTTAACACTCTGTAAAACCTTTTTTCTTTCGGATCCGCTATACTTTTTTCAGACAAATTTCAGGATGACAGAATATCATGGAAAAAACCGTGATGAAAGGAATTTTACTATGCGGATCTTGATCGTGGAAGACGAACGGCGGCTGGCGGAGGCCCTGGGGCAGATCATGGAGGAACAGCGCTATCAGGCCGACCTGGTCTATGACGGGGCCGACGGGCTGGACTATGCCCTCACCGGTCAGTATGACGTCATTATTCTGGACGTGATGCTCCCCAAGGTGGACGGCTTTGAGGTGGCCCGACGGCTGCGCTGCGCCCATGTATCCACCCCCATCCTGATGCTCACCGCCCGGGATGAGATGCCCGATAAGATCGCCGGTCTGGACCACGGCGCCGACGATTACATGACCAAGTCCTTTGACATTGGTGAGCTTCTGGCCCGGGTGCGCGCCCTCACCCGCCGACAGGGCGAGGTGATCGGAGAACAGCTTCTGGTGGGAGACCTGACGCTGGAGCTGTCCACCCGCTGTCTGCGGCGGGGTGAAAAGTCTGTGCGGCTGGGCTTTAAGGAGTTTGATGTGCTGCGGCTGCTGATGAGCCATTCCCACTCTGTGGTTCCCAAGGAGGATATTATTTCACGGGTGTGGGGTCTGGAGTCAGACGCGGAGGACAACAATGTAGAGGTGTACATCTCCTTTCTTCGGAAAAAGCTGCTTTATCTGTCCTCTTCTGTTACCATCGGCACCGTTCGGAAGGTGGGCTACTATCTGGAGGCGCCGTCGGAATGATACGGAAGCTGCGGCGAAAGTTCATCCTCATTAACCTGCTGCTGGTCGGGCTGGTACTGACTGTAGTGTTCGTTCTATTGGTGGCCTCCAACGCCCGCAGGCTCTGTGATCAAAGCGATGCGGCTATGCGCATGGCCCTAAACTGGCAGGACGGAGAGAGCCCTCGCTTTGAGATCGGCAGCCCGCCCCCCGATCGGGTCCATCAGGATGATGGAGGCCGCTTCAGCATGGTCCCGGTCTTCGTAGTGACCATAGGGGACGGCATCGTCACCTCCGTCAATGACGGTGGTCAGGTGGAGGTATCGGAGGAAACGGCGGAATTGGCAGCTGAGTTGGCTCTGGACATCGGCACGGAGCGGGGTGTGCTGAATACGCTCCATCTGCGGTTTCTTCGTGAGGAGCGCCCGGACGGCACAATACAGATTGCCTTTGCCGACCAGAGCTGGGAAAGCACTTCGCTGCGGACCCTGATCCTGAGCTGTCTGCTGATCTGGCTGCTGGCCATGACGGCCTTCTTTTTCGTGGGACTGTTTCTCTCCGGTCTGGCCCTGCGGCCCGCGGAAAAGGCATGGAAGCAGCAGCGGCAGTTTGTTGCGGATGCCTCCCACGAGCTGAAAACACCCCTCACAGTCATCCTGGCAAACACCGGCATTGTGCTGGCCCATCCGGAGGATTCCGTATCTGCCCAGTCCAAGTGGCTGGAATACACGCAGGAAGAGGCACGGCAGATGAAGGGGCTGGTGGAGGACCTGCTCTTCCTGGCCAAATCCGACGCGGCCAGGCAGGAGATTCGTACCAGCGAGGTAGATCTGAGTGAGTTGATCCAGGGCTGTCTGCTGCCCTTTGAGCCGGTGGCCTTCGAGGCCGGTGTCCAGCTGGAGGCCCGGGTGGACCCAGGCCTTACCCTTACCGGAGATGCAGGGCAGCTGCGGCGGCTGGTGCGCATTTTACTGGACAACGCGGTCAAATACGCCGGTGAAGGCGGCGCGGTGGAGGTGACCCTGGCAAGGCAGCAGGACAAGCTGCGGCTTACCGTCCGCAATACCGGCGAACCCATCCCGCCGGAGCACCTGCCCCATCTGTTCGAGCGCTTTTACCGGGCGGACGCCGCCCGGGATCGGGCACAGGGCGGCTACGGATTGGGACTGGCTATCGCAAAGGCTATTACAGAACATCACCGGGGCAAGATCTCGGTATCCAGTTCTTCGGAGTCCGGAACCATATTTACCGTTATCCTGCCTCGAAGCGCATAAAGAAAAAGGCGTCTGCCTGTCGTTCAGACAGGCAGACGCCTTTCGTTTTATTTCTTAGTAGTTGACAGCCCGCAGCTCAAAGTAGGCCTGGGGATGGGCGCACACGGGGCACACCTGGGGAGCCTCTTTGCCGAAGTGGATGTGGCCGCAGTTGCGGCACTTCCACATATACTCGTCGCCGCGCTTGAAGACCATGCCCTCGTCCAGGTTCTTCAGCAGAGTCAGGTAGCGCTCCTCGTGCTCCTTCTCAATCTTCAGCACGCCCTCAAACAGGAAGGCCAGCTTCTCGAAACCCTCTTCCCGGGCAGTGTCAGCCATCTCCCGGTACATCTGGGTCCACTCTTCGTTCTCGCCAGCGGCGGCGGACTTCAGGTTGGCAGCGGTGTCACCGATGCCGCCCAGCTCCTTGAACCACAGCTTGGCATGCTCCTTCTCGTTGCCGGCGGTCTCCTCAAAGATGGCCGCGATCTGCTCGTAGCCTTCCTTCTTGGCCTTGCTGGCAAAATAGGTGTACTTGTTGCGGGCCATGCTCTCTCCCGCAAATGCCTTCCACAGATTAGCTTCAGTCTTGCTGCCCTTGAGTTCCATATAAAACGCCTTCCTTCCTATTTTTTATTTGATTCGATTAGCCTTCGCCCTTCCAGAAGCCATGGAGGTTGCACAGCTCATAGGCCGTAACCTTCTCGTCGCCATAGACAAAGGTCTTCAGCTCCGGCTTCTCGCCGGGCTTGGGGAACTTCAGAACCACGGTATCCTCGGTCACAGCGGCGATCAGAGGAATGTAGTGCTCCGGCAGCATGGGATGCTCCACGCTGCCCACCTTCACGGTAACGGAATTGCCGCTGCCGTGGGCGTTCTTCTCCACCACGGGCACGTGCTTCTCCAGAGCGCCGTCGGTGGTGTTGGGCACCAGCTCCTCCATCTTCTGACCGCAGCAGAACAGGGGCACGCCCTTATCCACCGCCTTGAACGCAATGTTACCACAGTGAGCGCAGCGATACAACTTAAATTCCATAAAGATTACCAACCTTTCTGATTCATTCTTATCTTTGTCCCGTTCCCGGGTATTTATAACAATATTTACTGGAGATTCTTACATTTGACGCATGTGCCGCGGAATAAAACCTCATGTCCGGTCACATCGTGTCCGCTGGCCAGAAGGGCCTTTTCATCCAATCCGGCGTCATAGGGCAGGTCCAGATCATAGACCGCACCGCAGACCTCACAGCAGAAATGGGGGTGGGCAGCGGTGTTGTAGTCATACCGCTCCACCGGAAAGGCCATCCGGGTAATCGTCCCCTCGTCTGCCAGCAGATTCAGATTGCGGTATACTGTTCCCAGGCTCAGATTAGGATTCTCCGGCTTGAGCCACTGATATACCATCTCCGCCGTGGGATGCTCCGTGGTATGCTTCAGAGCTTCAAAAATCAGCTCCCGCTGTCTGGAGTAGCGCTTTCCGTTCATATTCCACCTCTCTTTCAATCGTTTATAAACAGTAATCATTACTGTTATTGATATAATAGCAGATTTTTCTTTTAGGCGCAAGTGTTTTTTTCAAAATAGGCAAAAAAGCCGTCCGTTATCATTAAACGCACAGAGACTCAAGTGAGTCGGCTGTGCGTTTTTTCTTCACCAAGGCCGTTACGTCCGTCGAGTTCGAGCAGACCCTCGCTATGGAGGCCGACGCCATGCCGACCAAGGCCCTCGTCAACATTCAGGGCAATTTCCCGGCCGGCTGCACGCTTCAGGTCTGGATCTGCAACAACGGCAACGACGCGAGCCCGACGTGGGAGGACATCACGCAGAAGGCCCGCACCGGCCAGAAGCACTATTTCACCAACCAGACCAAGACGGCCGCAGCATGGGGCGTCAAGGTCAAGGCCAAGCTGCTCCGCGGCTCTGCTACGGAGACCTGCTACATCCAGTCGATCGGAGGTAACTTTGCATGATTAAGCACAGAGCCGACAGCATCAAAAAGCTGAACGACGAACAGGCCGCAGAGGCCAAGAAGGACAAAACCATCGCCGAGCAGGCTGACACCATCGAGCTGCTGAAGGGCTGCATCATGGAGCTGGCCGACGTGGTCTACGGCGACGGAGGGGAGGTAACAGCATGAGCAAGATCGTCGAGCTGTACGTCAGGGAGCTGACCCGCGAAGGCTCCACCATGACCATCAACGACGTCCCGAAGAAGCTGCGCAAGCAGGTCGAGGACGCCATCGCTGCCATCGAGGCAGCCGCAAACGCTGGCACCGCGAAGGAAGGGGCGAGCGAATGATCGCCCGGGCCCTCGCGTGGCTATTATTAAAAATTGCAGGAAAGGAGGAGCGTGAAATGCTGGTACGTCTGTATGCAGGCGAGATCATCATGGGCCGCATCACCGAGGACAACGTCCCCGCGAAGCTGAAGGCCCGCGTGCACAAGTATCTCGTCGACATGGGCTACTTCGACGACGTCGAGGAGTAAGCCCAACAACAAGGAGGGCCGCGTCCTGCGGCCCTCCGGCTTTTATGAGGTGACACAATGATCGAAATCAACATCGGCGCGCTCGTCGTCCTTATGGGGATCCCGACGGCCGTGACCGGCTTCTGCTTCTGGATGCTCGAGCACAGGATCCAGAAGCGCGAGAAGCAAAAGGAGGCCGAGGAGGCCAAACGACAGAAAGAGGCAGCGGCCCGAGAGCGTGCCCGTGAAGATCTCCAGATCATCACCATTCAGGGCACGTCGGCAGCCATCGCCCTCGGCGAGGCGACGGCCCGGGCCGTGCAGCGCATCCCTGACGCGCATTGTAACGGGGATATGCACGCGGCCCTCGACTACGCTGCCAAAATCAAACACGCGCAGAAGGACTTCCTCACCAGTCAGGGGATCCACGCGATCATCGACTAAGGAGGTGAGCAGCATGGCCGCAAAGAAGCGCCGGCGCAAGCGTAAAAAGAAAATCGAGGCGAGCAAAAAGCTCGCATACTGGGCGGCCAGCGTGGCGACGCTCAGCGCAGCCAGCTCTCTGCTGCTCTCTGCCTTCGGGCGCGACCCGGTCGGTGAGCTGACCGGCACCATCTTCACCGCCTGCGTCGGCTATCTAATCACATACGCCGGCAAGAGCCTCGGCGAGAAAATCAGCCGAAACCGCCACGGGCTCGACGCCGACGGCAACCCGCTCCCGGATCCGTCCGGGGACACTCTCAACAATGAGGAGGCAAAGGGATGAACACCATCGACATCACACCCATCGTCAACGCAACCCTCGCCCTGATCGGCGCCGGCGTCAGCGTTTTCCTGATCCCGTGGCTGAAGAAGCAGACCACCGAGGCACAGCGCAAGGAGCTGACCGCGTGGGTAAAGATCGGCGTCGCTGCCGCTGAGCAGCTCTACGTCGGACAGGGCCGCGGCGAGGAGAAGAAGCAGTACGTCCTCGACTTCCTGAAGCAGAAGGGCTTCAAGGTCGACGAGGAAAGCGTCGTCAACGCGATCGAGGCAATCGTCAAGCAGCTCAACACTGAGGGCCTGACCATCGAATAACGGAGAGGGCGGGCTCCGGCCCGCCCTTTTCTTGCTTGTAAAGGAGGTAAACCCATGAAAAACCAGAACACCGACGACATCAAGCTGAAGCCCGGCGAGACCATCACAGACGAGACTCTCGACGAGCTGACCGGCGGGAAAGGAGACGACAATGAGTAACAGCCCTCTGGTGGTCTACACCAAGCTCAGCCCGAACCACTCGGGCAAGCGCACCAAGAAGATCGACACCATCACGATCCACTGCATGGCGGGCAACTGCTCCGTCGAGACCTGCGGCAACCTGTTCGCAAGCTCCTCGAGGCAGGCGTCCAGCAACTACGGCATCGGCACCGACGGCCGGATCGCCCTGTACGTCGACGAGGCAAACCGCTCGTGGTGCACCTCGTCCAACGCCAACGACCAGCGGGCCGTCACCATCGAAGTCGCCAACAACGGCGGCGCGCCTGACTGGCCCGTCTCCGCGAAGGCATACGCCGCGCTGCTGGATCTCGTGACCGACATCTGCAAGCGCAACGGCATCAAGCGCCTCGTCTGGTCGACCAGCAAAAACGATCGCGTGAACCACCTGAACGGCTGCAACATGACCGTGCACAGGGACTACGCGAATAAGAGCTGCCCGGGCGACTACCTCTACAACCGCCACGGCCAGATCGCGGCCGAGGTCAACAAGCGCCTCGGCGTCAAGGATGCAGGCGGCAGCACAGGCAGTCAGACCTCGGGCGGCACTACATCCGGCCTGAAGGTCGGCGACGTGGTCGACTTCAAGGGCACGCAGCACTACACCAGCGCAGCAGCCAAGGACGCCAAGACCTGCAAGCCCGGCAAGGCCACCATCACGGCCGTCGCGGCCGGCAAGGCGCACCCGTACCACCTGAAGGCAATCAGCGGCGGCGGCTCCACCGTTTACGGCTGGGTAAACGCTGCGGACATCTCGACCGGCAGCACCGGCACGGCCACGAGCTACCGCGTGCGGACGACGGCCGACGTGCTGAACATCCGTAAGGGCCCCGGCACCAACTACGGCGTCGCCGGCCAGATCAAGGGCAAGGGCATCTACACCATCGTCGCCGAAGCCGCAGGCCCCGGCGCGACCAAGTGGGGCAAGCTCAAGAGCGGCGCGGGCTGGATCTCTCTGGACTACGTCACGAAACTCTAAAACCGCATAGAAAAGCAGAAACCCGCCCGGAGATCCCGGGCGGGCTTTTTCTGTTATGTAGGGCTTTACTCCTCGGCGTCAGGATCCGGCGCTTCACCGGCAGCGGCGAGATCGGCCTCTGTGGGCCGGAACCGCAGTACACGGCCCTCGGAGTCATAGAAACCGCCGAGCAGGATGGTGAAAATATCGACCAACCAGCCGATCCCGCAGGCCCCGGCCGTCAGCAGCCAGATGACGCCTGTGCCGGTTTTCCCGACATAGAACCGATGGACACCGAAGAAGCCGAGAAAGATGCACAGCAGCAGCGCCACCGTCTTGCTTTTCGGCGACGTCGGCCGCTGCGCTGCGGGGACGCTGACCGCGCCCTGCTGCGCGCCGGACTTCCCGCCGGAGCTCGTCGTATATGACAGACCCGTCCCGGGGATCCCGACGGTCGTGTGGCTTTTCCCCGTCGTGCTGACCGTGTGCTTCAGACCCTTCGGGCCGAAGCTGATGCTCGCGCTCTTTTTGTTCAGGTTTACCCGGACACCCGGGGCCACCTTAAAGCTGCGTCTAAACCTTGTACCCATGCTTTTCCCTCCTATGTGCGCTTTTTAGCGTTTAGTCATCTTTGGCATAATATTACCACGCCAAAACTGGTAAAGTCAATATTGCATAGTCATCTTTAGCATAAAGGGAGGCGAGGGCTGCGAAAATATACAAACCAGACGGCAGGTGCAACATCTCCGGGGAGAGAGTCAGGGAGGAGCGGCTGCGGGCAAACCTGTCACAGGAACAGCTCGCCTACAAGCTCCAGATCATCGGGCTGGACGTCACGCAGAAGGTCATCAGCCGGATCGAAAACGGCAGCAGAGTCGTCGCTGACTACGAGCTGTACTATCTGGCGACCGCTCTCGGCACCACCATCAACCACCTGCTCGGGAAAGAATGAGAAAACCGCACGGCAGCGACGCCGTGCGGCTTTTTTTGTGGAAAAACGCGGGAAAATGTTGAAAATCTGCCGAATTATGCTTGACATTATAGAGCAAATGCTCTATAATATAATCACAGGCAAGGGATAGCCGAGTACAGAAAGAAAGGAGAGCAAAACCGCGGAAAGGAGGCAAAGCCGTGGATGCTGAGCAGATGAAAAAACTGCTCGAGCTGCTGGAACAGGCTCTAAAGTGTGAACAGGTTGCCACCATTACGATCACAATAAAGCCGAACCAAAAGCCCAAGCAGTAAGGTCGAAGGACGGCGGGAAAAATCCCGCCCGCCGTTCCTTTTCATTATAACCACGAAACCACGGCAAAGTCAAGCGGGAGGAACAACATGGACATCTCGATCAAAGTGACCTACAAAAGCGAGGGGCTGCAAAAGCTCCGCAAGGCTGCCGGCCTGTCTCAGTCTCAGCTCGCCGATCTGGCCGGGATAAAGGTGCAGGTGCTCCAGCAGTACGAGCGCGGCGCCCGGGACATCAACGGCGCGAAGCTGCCGACGCTGCTGAAGATCTGCAACGCGCTGGAGTGCAGGCTGGCCGACATCATCACAGACGAGGAGACGCTCGAGCTCCTGAAAAAGTACGAGGAACACTGACACACAGAAGGGGCGGCCGGCGGGCCGCCCCTTTTCTTTTATCACGGAGGGGAACACAATGGGACAGCACTGGAGCCATCTGACGCCGACCAAGCGCATCCAGCTCGACGCCTTCATCCGCGCAGGAATGAAGCCGACAGACATCGCCAAAGAGCTCGGCGTCCATCATACGACCATCTACCGGGAGCTGAAGCGGTGCACCTATGAGCACCTCAACAGCGACTACACCACCGAGACCAGATACAACCCCGAAGGCGCACAGGCCCGCTATGAGGCCAACCTCCGCGCCAAGGGGCCGGAGCTGAAGATCGGCAACGACTACGAGCTGGCCGACTACCTGATCGCCAAGATCCGCGACGAGAAGTACAGCCCGGAGGCTGCGATCGGCGAGGCTGAGGTCAAGGGCTGGCCCTTCAAGACCCACATCTGCGCAAGCACCGCTTACAACTACATCCGCGGCGAGATCTTCGGCGACGAGCTGACCGTCTCCATGCTGCCGCAACACGGCAAGCGCCACCAGCCAGAGCGCCCGGCCGGATCCATGCCCCGCAAGCCTGCCGGCCGGAGCATCGAGGATCGCCCCGAGCATATCAACGACCGCAGCACCTTCGGTCACTGGGAGATGGACAGCGTCGAAAGCTGCCAAGGCGTCAGCAACACCTACATCGTGATGACCGAGCGGAAAACGCGCTGGGAGCTCATTATACCGTCGCCGGACAAGACGGCCGCCAGCGTCGTCGCTGCGATTGACGGGCTCGAGGCCAAGTACGGCGACCTGTTCCCGAAGGTATTCAGATCCATCACCTGCGACAATGGCTGCGAGTTTGCCGACGCCGCCGGGATCGAGCGCAGCATCACCGGCCGAGGCCCTCGCACCGAGGTCTACTACTGCCACCCGTACCGGCCGAGCGAGCGCGGATCCAATGAGAACCAGAACGGTCTCATACGTCGGCACCTGCCGAAGGGCACCGACCTGAGCACGGTCTCCTACGAGGAGACCAAGCGGATCGAGGACTGGCTGAACAACTACCCCCGCAAAATGTTCGGTTATCTGTGCTCCGAGCAGCTTTTCCGGGAAGAAATCGCCCTCATTCTGGCCTCATAAAAAATATTTTTGCTTTTTTGTGCATTTACTCTTGACAAACGGCAAAATAGGCAAAAAATTTTTGCATAGTTTTCTTTTGTCCGCCCACACTAACTTTTGCAGCCCATTGAAACAACAGGAGGACCGAAATGAAACGGAATTTGACTTTTCTTGTATTGGCCTTTGCTCTGATGCTCCCGCTGGCGGCCTGTAAGCCCAATGTGCCCGAGACCGTCAGCCCCACGCCTATGATCTCCTCCAGTCCCATGCCGGAGGTCACCTCCACGCCCGAGGGCATCATGGACGATATTGGCGAGGCCGGAAAGGATATCGCCGACGGTATCGGCGACGCAGCCAAGGATGTGACGAACGGTGTAAAGAACGCCGTGCGCTGACGGAAAACTTTTCCTTATGCCGTCGGTATCCTCTTGACAACGGGGTACCGACGGCGTATACTTATCCCGTCAATTGAATCAGATCTTCAGGGCAGGGTGAAAGTCCCTACCGGTGGTATAGCCCACGAGCCGTAAGGCATGATTCGGTGTGATTCCGAAGCCGACAGTACAGTCTGGATGAAAGAAGATCGTTGCCATGCAGGATATTTATTCTGCGGACTTTGCGATTGCTCTGGTATGTGAAAACATCCCAGAGTTTTTTGTTTGCACAGAAGCTGTTTTGTGCGGCCTTTTTGATTGCCCTGAACAAATGGTTCAGGGCAATTTTTGTTTTTTGGAGATGATGCCATGGAGGACCGGGACTATATGGCTCTGGCCCTGGAGCTGGCCAAACGAGGGGTAGGCTGGGCCTCCCCCAATCCCATGGTTGGGGCGGTGATCGTAAAAGAAGGCCGGATCATTGGACAGGGCTGGCACGAGAAATGCGGTCAGCCGCACGCCGAGCGCAATGCCCTGGCCGCCTGTACCGAATCCCCCCAGGGGTCTACGATATACGTTACCCTGGAGCCCTGCTGCCACTACGGGAGACAGCCCCCCTGCACCCAGGCAATTCTGGACGCAGGCATCCGTCGGGTGGTGGTAGGCTCGGGTGACCCCAACCCTCTGGTGGCGGGCAAAGGGCTGGCCCTGCTGCGGCAGGCCGGCGTGGAGATCACAGAGCACGTACTGGAAGACGAATGTGTGAAGCTGAATGAGGTTTTTTTCCACTACATCCGTACCAAACGCCCCTATGTGGTGATGAAATATGCCATGACCCTGGACGGCAAGATCGCCGCCTATACCGGGGACTCCAAATGGGTCACAGGCGCGGAGGCCCGGGCCCATGTCCAGCAGCTGCGCCACCGATATACCGGCATTATGGTGGGGATAGGCACCGTGCTGGCTGACGATCCACTTCTCACCTGCCGTATCCCCGGCGGGCGAAACCCAACGCGCATCATCTGTGACACCCAGCTCCGCACTCCTCTTACTGCCCAGGTGGTGACCACCGCCAAGGACTCCCCTACCCTGCTGGCCACCTGCTGTACAGACCCGAAGAAGCGAGCGGCCTATGAGGCGGCAGGCTGCCAGGTGCTGACCGGTCCGGAGCGTGACGGTCACGTGGACCTGAACTGGCTGATGGATGAACTGGGCCGGCGGGAGATCGACAGTATCCTGTTGGAAGGCGGCGGCACCCTGAACTGGGCGGCTTTGGAGCAGGGTATCGTCCAGAAAGTGCTGACCTATATTGCGCCCAAACTGGCAGGAGGAAAGGAAGCCAAGACCCCGGTGGAGGGGACCGGAATTTCGCTGATGTCTCAGGCGATCCGGCTGACGCACAGCACTGTCACACAAATTGGTGAGGATTTTCTCATAGAAAGCGAGGTGGTCCCGGATGTTCACGGGAATCGTTGAAGAGATGGGCCAGGTGGAGGGCATCCAACGAGGGCGTCAGTCTGCCATACTCACTATCCGGGCCAAAACGGTGCTGGAGGGCACCAAGATCGGAGACAGCATTGCGGTGAACGGTGTTTGCCTGACGGTCACTACCCTCTCCACCGACCGGTTTACCGCCGATGTGATGCATGAGACGTTGGATCGCTCCTCCCTGGCGCAGCTCAAGCGCGGGAGCGCCGTCAATCTGGAGCGGGCCATGGCTGCTGACGGCCGGTTCGGCGGACACATCGTGGCCGGACACATTGACGGCACCGGCCGGGTCGCGGAGGTACAAAAAGATGACAACGCCATCTGGTACACCATCCAGGCCGCACCTCAGGTGCTGCGGTACATCGTGGAAAAGGGCTCCATCGCCGTGGACGGTATCAGCCTGACGGTGGCCCGGGTGGAGGACGACCGGTTCGCCATCTCCGCCATCCCTCACACGGTGGCGCAAACCGTGCTGCGGGACCGCAAGGAAGGGGATCTGGTGAACCTGGAGACCGACATCATTGGCAAATATGTAGAGAAACTGCTCAAGCCCGCCCCGGAAGCCCGGGCGTCCGGCGGGATCACCCTGGATTTTCTGGCCAGGAACGGATTTTAAGCGAGGAGGACGTTAATTATGGAAGAATTGTTCTGTACAGTCGAAGAGGCGCTGGAGGAACTGCGGGCAGGCCGCATCATCATCTCCATCGACGACCCGGACCGGGAAAATGAGGGCGACATGATCTGCGCCGCCCAGTTTGCCACCACAGAGAACGTCAATTTTATGGCCATGCATGCCAAGGGCCTTATCTGCACCCCCATGAGTCAGGAGCTGGCCGACCGGCTCCAGCTGGAACAGATGGTGAAGGTCAACACCGACAACCATCAGACTGCTTTCACTATCTCCATCGACCACGTCAAGACCACCACCGGCATCTCCGCCGAGGAGCGTGGCTTCACCTGCCGGATGTGTGTGGATCCGTCCACCCGGCCGGAGGACCTGCGCCGTCCGGGCCATGTGTTCCCGCTGGTGGCCCGCCGGGGCGGCGTGCTTACCCGCAACGGCCACACCGAGGCCACGGTGGATCTCTGTCGGCTGGCCGGTCTGGCACAGTGCGGCCTGTGCTGTGAGATCATGCGGGACGACGGCACCATGATGCGCACCTCCGAGCTGCTGGAAAAGGCCAAAGAGTGGGGTCTGAAGATCATCACCATCAAGGCTCTGCAGGACTACTGCCGCCTCCACGACAAGCACGTGGTGCGGGAGGCTGTGGCAGAAATGCCCACCCGCTACGGCCAGTTCCGGATCTACGGCTACACCAACGACCTGACCGGGGAGCACCATGTGGCTCTGGTGAAAGGCGACATTGGGGATGGACAGGATGTGCTCTGCCGGGTCCACTCCGAGTGCCTCACTGGAGACGTGTTCGGCTCCTGCCGCTGCGACTGCGGTCAGCAGCTGGCCGCGGCCATGATGCAGATCGAGAAAGAGGGTCGGGGTGTGGTCCTCTACATGCGGCAGGAGGGCCGTGGCATCGGCCTTATCAACAAGCTGAAGGCATATGCCCTCCAGGAGAAGGGCTTCGACACCGTGGACGCCAATGTGGAGCTGGGCTTCGCCCCCGACCTGCGGGAGTACTGGACCGGAGCGCAGATCCTGCGGGATCTGGGCGTGCGCACCATGCGGCTGCTGACCAACAACCCGGACAAGGTCTATCAGCTCTCCGAGTTCGGCCTGGAGATCACCCAGCGGGTGCCCATCCAGATGGACGCCAATGACTACGACCTGTTCTACCTAAAGACCAAGCAGGAACGGATGGGACACATCCTTACTTATTAAATAAATGAGAGGAGATCTTATTATGAAGACATTTGAAGGAAAACTGGTATCCAGCAACATCAAGGTGGGCATCGTGGTGGCCCGGTTCAACGAATTCATTACCTCCAAGCTGCTCAGCGGCGCCATGGACGGACTGCTGCGTCACAATGTAAAGGAAGAGGACATCCAGGTGGCCTGGGTCCCCGGTGCCTTTGAGATCCCCCTCATCGCCTCCAAAATGGCCAAGAGCGGCAGGTACGACGCGGTGATCTGCCTGGGCGCTGTCATCCGGGGCTCCACCAGCCACTATGACTATGTGTGTAACGAGGTGTCCAAGGGCATTGCCGCCGTCTCCCTGGAGACCGGCATCCCGGTGATGTTCGGCGTCCTCACCACCGAGAATATCGAGCAGGCCATTGAGCGTGCCGGCTCCAAGGCAGGCAACAAGGGCTCTGAGTGCGCCGAGGGCGCCATCGAGATGGTCAACCTGATCCGGGAAATGGGCTGCTGAGCCTCTTTCCGCAACAAAAAAATGGCCGCCAATTGGCGGCCATTTTTGTTATCTGTTGACTTGATAGACGCAGTGCCCGCCCGCATAGGTGGCGAGGACGGGGATGTCTCCGATGGAGTAGGGATCAACCTCAAAGGGATTGCCTCCCAGCACCACAAAGTCTGCCAGGTAGCCCGGCGCGATGCGGCCCTTGCTGTCCTCCTCAAAGGTGGCGTGGGCGCTGTGGATGGTGTAGCTGTCGATGGCCTGCTGCACCGTCAGGGCCTCTTCAGGCAGATAGGGCCCCACCCGGTCCTTCAGAGTACGGCGGGTGACGGCGCACTGGATGCAGGCCAGGGCACGGGGCAGCTCCACAGGGCAGTCGGTGCCCGAGGAAGTCCACACACCGGAATCCATCAGCGTGCGGAAGGCGTAGCTAGTAGCGGCCAGCTCAGGACCCACCCGCTGCTCCACCATGTGAATATCATAGTCCAGGAAAATGGGCTGGACATAGGCGTGCAGGTGGAGGGAGGCAAAGTCCGCCAGCTGATCGGGGCGAGTGATCTGGCAGTGGACCACGCCGTGGCGGTGGTCGTCCCGGGGATGCTCCGCCAGAGCCTTCTTGTAGGCGCTGAGGACCCGGTCCAGGATTCCGTCGCCGATGGCGTGGACTGCCACCTGCATACCGTGGCGGTTGGCGCAGCCGATAAGATCATCAAACTGCTGCTGGGTATAGATGGGGATACCACGATAGCCGGGCTTGTCGGCATAATCCCGGCTGAGATAGGCGCTGCGGGCGCCCAGGGAACCGTCGCCCAGGATCTTCAGCGGACCGACCTTTACCCACTCGTCGCCCCAGCCAGTGTTGTAGCCCTCGGCCAGGAAGCCTTCCAGATCCTCCACCGTGGTGAGTTGGGCCTGCTGGGCCATGCGCACGGTCATCTTGCCCTCCGCCTCCAACTGGCGGTAGGCCTCCATGATGTCATGCCAGTCCACGTTGGCAAAGGCGGTAAAGTCGTCGGTCTGGCAGGAGGTGACGCCGTAGGAATTGAGATGAGCCTGGGCGTCCAGCAGCATGGCCTTCAGCTCTTCTACGCCGGGACGAGGCAGCTTTTCGTAGACCAGGTCCATGCCGTTCTCCCGGAACACACCGTTGGGCTGGCCATCCTCTCCCAGTTCAAAGCAGCCGCCCTCCGGCTGGGGGGTGTCCGCCGTGACGCCGATCAGCTCCAGCGCCTTGGTATTTACCACGCAGGTATGGCCGCAGGTGCGCACGATGCACACGGGGTGCTCGGTACTCACCTTGTCCAGATCATGCCGGTTGGGGAACCGGGGCTCGTCGGTGAAATAATCGTGGTTCCAGCCTCTGCCCCGCACCCACTGGCCGGGAGCAAAGCCCTTCTCCTTCAAAAAGGCCCGCATGGTGTCCAGCACCTGGGCCAAAGATCCAGTATTGGAGGACAGGTCGGCCACCTGCAGGGCATAGCCGTAGTTGAGCAGGTGCATGTGGGAATCGTTGAAGCCGGCGCAGACGAACTGCCCCTGCAGATCAACCGTCTCCCCGCCCTCTTCCGCCAGGGCCATGGCCTCCTGGTTGGTGCCGACAAAGACAAATCGGCCATCCTCCACAGCAAAGGCCTCCGCAAGGGGCAGACTACCGGTATACACCTGCCCGCCGTAATAAATGGTTCGCATGATGATACTCCCTTCCTGCACGGACGGCGGCCGGGGCGGCAATGCCCCGGCCGAACTGTCCTGTATCTTACTGCTTCTGTGCTTTTTCCGCTGCCAGCGCAGCCTTTACTTCGGGCTTGTCCTCGTAGAAGATGACCGCGTCGGGAAGCACCTCGCCGATGTGCATGTACCGGGCCTTGTAGTCCTTCAGCAGCTTGAAGTACTGGCCGGACAGGATCAGGATGACCGCCACATTGATAAAGGTGGGGATGCCGCTGGTGATGTCCACCAGGGTCCAGATGCTCAGGTCGCCCACATAGATCAGGTACAGGGTGAGCACAAAGGGCGGCACAGCGTAAAAGTACTTGAACACGATGAGCAGGTACTTCTTCACGTTGGGATGGTTCTTGGCCAGGTGACGGAGCACCGCCTCGTAGTAGGCATACCAGCCGCCGGAGGTGGTGACAGAAAAGACGATCATGATGAGGGTCAGCACAACGGTACCGAAGGCACCGAAGTTATTGGTAAAGACGTTAAGGGCCAGGGTAGCGTTGGTGGCGCCGCTGGTCCACTCGCCGGACACCAGCACCGTCAGTGCGGTGATGGTACATACGATGAAGGTGTCCACAAACACCTCGAAGGAGCCCCAGAGGCCCTGCTCAATGGGGTGGCGGGTCTTACTGGAGGCGTGCACCATGGGGCTGGAGCCCCAGCCGGCCTCGTTGGAGTAGACGCTGCGGGCCATGCCGGTAGAAATAACCTGAGCCACCGTGGCACCTGCGAAACCACCCACAGCGGCGCTGCCGGTGAAAGCCTGGCTGAAAATAGCACCCAGAGTGGGCAGGATGTTTTCATAGTGCATCACAATGATGACCAGGCCCAGGATCAGATAGGACAGGCTCATGACGGGCACCAGCTTGGTGAGGATCTGACCCAGCTTCTTCACGCCGCCCCAGATCATCACATAGAGGATGCACACGATGATGAGGGCTGCAATGGCCTGGGGGATGCCCAGAGACTGGGCCACCACCTCAGAGGTGGTGTAAGTAGAGGCGCTGATGAAGAAGGTGGAGAAGATGCCGATACCGAAGATAAAGGCCAGCGGCATCCACAGCTTACCCCAGTGGCGCTCCTCACCCAGACCCCGCTCCATGTAGTAGGTCGGGCCGCCGTAGGGGACGCCGTTTTCATCGGTACGGCGGTAGTACACCGCCAGCGACACCTCCACCTGCTTGATGAGCATGCCCAGGAAAGCGGTCAGCCACATCCAGAACACCGCGCCGGGGCCGCCGGTGGTAACAGCGGTGGCCACGCCGGCGATGTTACCGAAGCCTACCGAGCCGCCTACGGCGGTGGCAATGGCCTCATAGGGCGTCAGCAGGCCCTTCTCCTCACCGGGCTCTTCATCATGGTGAAACAGACGGCCAAGCGTACGGTGAAAGATATAGCCCAGATGACGTACCTGAAAGAACCCCGACCTTATGGTAAAATACGTACCCGTGACGATCATCAAAATGATGAGGGGTGGACCCCAGATGAAATTGTTCAGTGCGTTCAGAAATTGGCTCATAGTTGAAAACCTCCCATATTGTTCTCAATACCAGCACAATTCCGTTGGAACGCGAAAAAAAAGACCGTAACGCTGGAATTTGCATTACGGTCCCTTGGCCTATACTCGCAAACACCAATAGCGCCATCACTTATACAAGTGAGAGTGTGCAGTCTGTTAGGCTGCACCCCAACAACGCCTTCGCTGCCGCATCAGGCGAAATTTCGGCGGAATACCCTTTTCCGACGGGGTCCTGGGCCGGCAGGCCTCACCCGGCGGTACTCTTGCAGTCCGCGCCTCTATTGTGCGGTATTCGATTGCCCATTATCATAGCCCACCCCAGTTTCTCTGTCAACCCATTTTTGAGAGAATATCCTATTTTTTGTATTTTCATACAAAAATTATTTTCGGATCGGGACTATAATATTTCAATTCAGCCTCGTTTTTTCTTGGGGCGGGCGTTCTTTTTGGGTTTGGCAGCTGCCCAACCCGCCTTTTTTACCGGGCGGGCTTTCTTTTCCGGACGGCTGGGCCGCTCCGGCTCCTTCCCCTTCCGGCGGGGCTCTCCCTCCGGCTTCCGGCTGGCAGGACGCAGGAGACATTCCTTGCCGTAGCCGATCAAATCCTCCCGGTGGGCCACATGGAGGGCCTCCCGCACCAGAGGGCGCTTTTCAGGCCGTTTCCACTGCATCAGCGCCCGCTGCATGGCCTTCTCGTGGGGGTCCTTAGGCACATACACCGGCTGCATGGTGCGAGGATCGATACCGGTATAGTACATACAGGTGGACAGGGTGCCGGGAGTGGGATAAAAGTCCTGCACCTGCTCCGGCTGGCGGCCCGACTTGTTCAGCCACTCTGCCAAGCGCACCGCGTCGGCCATAGTACAGCCGGGGTGGGAGGACATGAGATAGGGCACCAGATACTGCTCTTTTCCGTACTTCTGGTTGAGCCGTTCATACTTCTGCCGGAACTTTTCGTATACCGCAATATGAGGCTTGCCCATGTAGTCCAGCACACCGTCCACACAGTGCTCCGGGGCCACCTTCAGCTGACCGGAGACATGATACTTTACCAGTTCGGCAAAAAATTCGCCGCTCTTGTCCTGCATCATATAGTCGAACCGGATACCGGAGCGGATGAATACCTTCTTTACGCCCGGCACCGCGCGGATCTTCCGCAACAGGGTCAGATAATCGGTGTGGTCGGCGTCCAGGTTGGGACAGGGCTCTGGGGCCAGGCAGGCCTTTCCACGGCACAGGCCCGCCTTCATCTGCTTTTTGCAGGCCGGACGGCGGAAGTTGGCGGTGGGGCCGCCCACGTCGTGGATATAGCCCTTGAAGCCGGGATGATGGGTCAGGGCCTCCACCTCACGGAGCACACTCTCATGGCTGCGAGAGGTGATGATCCGCCCCTGGTGGAAGGCCAGGGAGCAGAAGTTACAGGCACCGAAGCAGCCCCGGTTGTGGGCCACCGAGAAGCGCACCTCCTCGATGGCGGGCACACCGCCCATGGAGTCGTACATGGGGTGGGGCTCCCGGACGTAGGGCAGCTCAGCCACAAAGTCCAGCTCCGCCGTGGTCAGCGGCATGGCGGGAGGATTGACGATGAGCAGCTTGTCCTCATGGCGCTGGAGGATGGCCTTCCCCCGCACCGGATCATGCTCTTCATACTGGATCTGATTGGCCACCGCATACTGCCGCTTGTCAGAACGCACCTGCTCAAAAGAGGGACACTCCACCATGGGATAGGCACAGTCTGCGGGTGTTTTCCCGATAAAGGCAGTTCCCTTTACATCCTTGATCTCTCCAATCGGCGTGCCAGAGGCCAGGCGGGCAGCGATCTCCTTCGTGGCGGTCTCTCCCATGCCATACACCAGCAGGTCGGCCTGGCTGTCAAACAGCACCGAGCGGCGCACCTTGTCCTCCCAATAGTCGTAGTGGGCAAACCGCCGCAGAGAGGCTTCCAGGCCACCGATGACCAAAGGGATATTGCCAAAGGCCTCCCGTACTTTATTGGAATAGACAATCGACGCCCGGTCGGGCCGCAGGCCGGCCTTATTCCCCGGGGAATAGGCGTCGTCATGCCGACGCTTCTTGGCCACGGTATAGTGGGCCACCATGGAGTCAATATTGCCGGCGGAGAGCATCACACCCAGGCGGGGGCGACCAAGGGCTGCGAAAGATTCCGCCCTGCGCCAATCCGGCTGGGCCAGGATAGCCACCCGGTACCCTTCCGACTCCAGAAGCCGGGAAATGATGGCCGGGCCGAAGGAGGGGTGATCCACGTAGGCGTCGCCGGTAATGATAAGAAAATCATACCAATACCAGCCACGCTCCTCCATATCTGCCTTGGAAACGGGAAGAAATGCGTTCATATTACCTCGATCCGTCCGCGTCAAAGCCGATGTACTTTTCCATCAGATCCAGCGGCACGCCGCCGGCTCCCTGGACCTCCTCGACCTTCACGAACCCATATTTTTTATAAAACCGCTGGGCAACCCCATTGTCCGGTGCGCAGCGCAGCCGGAGACGATCCCGTCCCAGAGGACGGTAGGTGGCCACTGCCTGACCGATGAGCTGGACGCCCAGCCCCTTCTTCCGGTAGTCGGGCGCCATGTACACAAAGGGTATGTAGCCAATTCTCTGGTCAGCCCAGCGCTCCAGATCCATCTGGAGGACGCCGGCAAATTCCTCCCCCAGCATGGCGGCCATTACCGCCTTTTGGGGATCCTGACTCCAGCACCGCAGAGCGTCCTGCTGGAAGCCTTCACTGTCGCAGGGGATCTCGTCTCCGCGGATATCCCGCCAGGCATCCGCCCGGGCAGTCCGGTAGCATTCACCTTCCGCCTCCATGTCCAGAGGGCGGAACCACAGGTTGGCGTCGGCCAAACTGCTCTCCCGGGACTTCCACCACTTCTGGCGGGCCAGGGTAGAGATTTCCTCTGGCAGGTGAGAATTATCGTTCTCAAACACCAGACGGCAGATGCCGTGCTCGTCCACCGTCAGGCAGGTGACACCGGTGTTGTCGCTGTGGCCCAGACCGTCCATCTCGCCCGGTCCCAGACCGCGGATGGCGGCCTGGAGGCAACGGATGGCGGTACCGTGGGAGAACAGCGCCACCGTCTGGTCCGGGTGCTTCTCCGCAATATCCCGCACCGCGTCCAGCATCCGTTTCTGCACCTGGGCAAAGGTCTCGCTGCCTTCTACCTGGAACTTGGGAGAGCTGTGGTTGAATTCATACAGCCGCTCCCCGTCCCGGTGGGACAGCTCGCCCCAGGGCACATCCTCCCACTCCCCTACGCCGATCTCGCGCAGATCGGAGCGGGTATGCAGCTCCAGGCCGTGGGAGACATAGATGGCCTTGGCGGTGGTCATAGTACGGAACAGATCGCTGGAATACACCGCGTCGATGGGAATATTGTCAAACCGCCCCCGCAGAGCGGAGATCTGCCGGTAGCCGTTGTCGGTGATCAGGCTGTCATACCAGCCATGGACACGGCGATACAGGTTTCCCTCCGCTTCCGCGTGACGGATGAGGTAAATTCTTGTCATGTTAATACCTGCTCTCTTTGGGATTCACATGCCCTGTGAGCTCAGAGCATGTAGGAAGAGAGGGCGTCCTGTACCACGCCCTCAAAGGATTCCGCCGCACCCCAGTCGAAACGGAACAGGCCTTCACCGCCTCCGCCGCCGATGGTATGTACCCGGGTGCGGCCGCTGAGGTTGTCGACGGTAACAGTGAGGGTCAGGCGGTTACCCGCCCGCCAGTAGTGCTTTTCATACACCATCACCGCACACTTCAGGCCGTTGGGGCCCTGGAGCACATAGTGATCCAGCAGTTCGCCGGTAATGCTGCCATCCACGATGGCGCTGTGAATCAGGTCTCTGCACTGCTCCATGGAACAGGATACATAATATGTGCTCTCCATTGCCCTTCCTCCTTCTTTACCAGGGGCGCACACCGCCCGTCAGGTCAGATACTTTGTCAAGGCCCTGCTTGGCGGCGATCTCCGCCAAACCTTCCCGGACCTTGATGGGCGCATAGGGATCGGCAAAGCAGGCGGTACCCACCGCCACGGCAGAGGCGCCCGCCAGCATCAGCTGGGCCGCATCCTCCCCCTTGGCCACACCGCCCATGCCCAGGATAGGCAGGTCAACCGCATTGGCCACCTCCCACACCATCCGCACTGCCACAGGCAGCACGGCGGGGCCGGACATGCCGCCGGTGTTCATCTTCAGGATGGGACGGCGGGTATTCACATCGATCCGCATGCCCCGCAGGGTGTTGATGAGAGACAGGGCGTCCGCCCCGGCATCTGCTACTGCGCGGGCAATTTCGGTGATGTCGGTGACGTTGGGAGAGAGCTTCACCATCACGGGGACGGTGGCGTGCTCCTTGGCCATCTTGGTGACCTCGGCGGCCAGCTCCGGCTTGGTGCCGTAGGCCAGACCGCCGGCCTTCACGTTGGGACAGGAGATATTGACCTCGATCATATCCACCCCGGCCGCCGACAGCTTTTCGCACATGATGCCGTACTCCTCCGGCGTGTTGCCGGAGATGTTGGCGATCACCGCCAGGTCGTGCTTGCGCAGCTCGGGCAGTTCATGCTCGATGAAGGCGTCCACACCGGGGTTCTGGAGGCCCACGGAATTGAGGATGCCCATGGGGGTCTCTGCAATGCGGGGTGGCGGATTGCCCTCCCGGCGATGAAGGGTCAGGCCCTTGGCACAGATGCCGCCTAACTCGCTGAGGTCATAAAACTCACCGTACTCCCGGCCGAAACCAAAGGTGCCGGAAGCCACCACGATGGGATTTTTCAGACGTACGCCCGCCAGCTCGACGGACAGATCCACCTTAGACATTCCAGTCCACCTCCTTGGCGTCAAATACCGGGCCGTCCTTGCACACATGCTTCATGGTGCCGTCGGCCATTTGGATGGCGCAGCCCAGGCAGGCACCCACGCCGCAGGCCATCCGCTCTTCCATGGAGACCTGGCAGGGCACACCGTATTCCGCCGCCACCTTGGCCACGTTTTTCAGCATGGGCTTAGGGCCGCAGGCCAGAATAGCTGTAAAGGATTTATCCTGTTCAAGGATGCCTTTCACCTGGGCGTCCACAAAGCCATGGCGCCCAAGGCTTCCGTCATCCGTGCAAAGGTATACCTCTTTACAGGCCTCCTGATACCGGTCAGCCAGAATCACCCGGTCGGCTGAGCGGAAACCCAGCACGGCCACGGTGTTTTCATGGAAGGCTTCGGCATAACCCAGCAGAGGCGGTACACCGATGCCGCCACCCACCAGCAGGTAGCGTCCGCCGTCTTCCACGGTAAAGCCGTTGCCCAGGGGGCCCAGCACATTGACCTGATCCCCAACCTTACGCTGAGCCAGCCAGCGGGTACCCTCACCCTTCACCTCAAAGATAAGGGCGGCGGTGTTCTCCGGCTCATCAGGCACGACACAGGCCACAGAGATGGGGCGGCGAAGGAGAAGCCCCTCGCCGCAGGCCACGTGGAGGAACTGTCCGGCACGGAGCCCCTGCTCCTCCACCATCTTCCCCACTTCCAGGGTCATCCAGTAGGTACTGTCGTTGAGAGGAGTCATCTCTACGACCTTACAGAGCTGTTCGATGGGCATGGTCTCCCCTCCTTACTCGATGGTGATGAACCGGCAGATGTCGTCCCGCATGGCGATGGCGGCATTGCGGGCGGCCTCCTGGTAGTCCTGGCCGTTCTTGCCGGTCTTCTGCCAGGCGCAGATGATGCCCCGGGAGGAGTTGACAATGGCACCCCGTCCCTTGTCCTGGAAGGCATACTGCACGTCCTCGGCGGTACCGCCCTGGGCACCGTAGCCGGGTACCAGCAGGAAGGTATGGGGCATACGGGCACGGATCTGCTTGAGCTCGTCGGGGTGGGTAGCACCGGCCACACCGCCGGCCATGGTGTGGCCGTACTTACCTTCGGTGCCGGCGCCCCACTTCTCGATCAGATCGGCCATCAGGCCGTACACGGTGTCGCCGTCGCCGGCATTGACGTTCTGCAGCTCGCCGGAGCCGGGATTGGAGGTCTTGACCAGAGAGAAGGTGCACTTATTGGTCTGCTTGCACACCTTCAGGAAGGGGTTGACACTGTCGCCCCCCATGTAGCCGTTGAGGGTAACGCAGTCGGCATCAAACACGCTCAGGTCCTGCTCCCCCACCTTGGTGGTACCCAGCCAGGCGTCGGCATAGGCCTCGGCAGTGGAGCCGATATCGCCCCGCTTGATGTCGGCAATGACGAAGAAGCCCTTCTCCTTGGCGTAACGGATGGTGCGCTCCAGAGCCTCCATGCCGCGCCAGCCCAGGCGCTCGTAGTAGGCGGACTGGGGCTTCAC
The DNA here is from genome assembly GCF_052065355.1 of Flavonifractor sp. HCP28S3_F3. NCBI lineage: Bacteria > Bacillati > Bacillota > Clostridia > Eubacteriales > Oscillospiraceae > Flavonifractor > Flavonifractor sp. HCP28S3_F3. The sequence continues at coordinate 194,667 of NZ_JBQHUF010000001.1, read as the reverse complement.
GGCGGGCACGATGTCGCACAGGGCATCCATCAGACCGCAGTTGAAGCGGTACAGGGCCTCGGCGGCGCCCTCCAGAGTCTCGCCGTATTGCTCATAGCAGGCCTTGCGGATATGTTCGGGCACATACTCCGGCTTGGGATCCAGACCAGCCACGGTGGGGTTCTTACAAGCAATGATCTTCTCCTGCAGCGCATCAAAGGACATAATTCTCAAACTCCTCTTTTTCTGTTTTTATGGGATCAGGTTTTATCCTGATAGACTACCTTACCGCCCACAATGGTATACTTTACTTTTCCCTTCAGCTTCTTTCCCGCGAAGGGGGTGTTGCGGCCCTTGGAGGCAAACTGTTCGGGGTCCACCGTCCACTCTTCCTCCGGGTCGAAGATGACCATGTCGCCATCCGCACCGATAGACAGCCGGCCCTTGGTGGGCAGACGAAGGATGCAGGCGGGATTGATGGTCATTTTCCGCAAAATATCGGACAAGGGCAGTTCCTTGGTGTGGTAGAGATAGGTCAGGGTCACGCCCAGGGCGGTCTCCAGACCCACCATGCCGCTGGGGGCTTCGGTCAGAGGCCGGGCCTTTTCCTCGGCGGAGTGGGGGGCGTGGTCGGTGGCAATGGCATCAATCGTGCCGTCCTTCAGGCCCTCGATGATGGCCTCCACATCCGCCTTGGTGCGCAGGGGCGGATTCACCCGGGCCATAGTGCCCTGGGTCAGGATCTCATCCTCGGTGAGGCTGAAGTACTGGGGGCAGGTCTCGCAGGTAATCTGCACCCCTTTGCGCTTATACCGCCGGACCAAAGCCACCGACTTGGCAGTAGAGATGTGGCAGATATGCACCGCCGCCCCGGTCTCCTCCGCCAGCATGGCGTCCCGGGCTACCATCAGTTCTTCGGCAATGGCGGGCCGGCCGTCAATGCGCAGCTGGCGGGAGATACGTCCCTCGTTCACGGCATAGTTTTTCACCATGTCCGCGTCCTCACAGTGGGACAGAATGGTTAGGTTCTGCCGGTGGGCGGTGATGAGGCCGTCCCGCATGAGATTGGCGTTCTGCACCGGCACACCGTCATCGGAGAGGGCCACCGCCCCCGCCGCCTTCAGGGCCTCAAAATCAGTGAGCTCCTGCCCTTTCTGTCCCTTGGACACCGCACCGATGGGCCAGACATGGATGCCGCAGGCCTGGGCCGCCTTCTGCTTCACCAGGTCGATAACCTCCGGAGAATCAGTAGTCGGCCTGGTATTGGGCATACAGGCGATGGAGGTAAACCCTCCGCGGGCAGCGGCTGCCGCGCCGGTCTCAATGGTCTCCTTATACTCAAAGCCGGGCTCCCGCAGATGCACATGCATATCCACCAGACCCGCGCATACTGTCAGGCCTCTGGCATCGATGACTTCTGCGTCTGACTCCCTGATATCGCTGCCGATGACGGCCACCTTGCCGTCCTCCAGTAAAATATCCATGATGCCGCCGATGCCCCCTACCGGGTCCACCAGACGTCCCTGGCGTATCAGCAGTTTCACGCAATCGCTCCTTTCTCACACAAAAAAAGGGTCCAGGCACCTTCCCCCGACCCTCCGTACAAAATCCCGTACTTCCGTTTTTTCATTATACCTTGAATCGCATATTTTAGCAACGGATTTTTCTTCATTTCGGGCAATAATAGAGACGGACACCAATGCAGAAGGGAGCATCATTTCATGACAAAGCACGCGTTTCTGGAAGGAATGGGAATGGGCATCATTGCAGGAGCCGCCATTGGCATGGCGGTGGCCGCCAAGGGCATGCAGAACCCCGACATGCGCCGGATGGCCAAAAAGGCAGCCCGCCGGATGGACCACATGAAGGACGATCTGGCAGATACCCTGGGCTTCTAAGACAAGAAAAGAGGGCTGCGGGCGTTGCCCGCAACCCTCTTTTTACATCTTACATCAAACGCAGGATCTCCCGCTTCAGCCGGGCGATGATCCGCTTCTCCAGCCGGGAAATATAGGATTGAGAGATGCCCAGACTATCCGCCACCTCCTTCTGGGTCCGCTCCGGACGTCCATCCAGGCCGAAACGCATGGTGATGATCTGCCGCTCCCGGCCGTCCAGCTTCTCCAGAGCGTCCAGCAACAGCTTGCGGTCTACGTCATCCTCGATAGGCTTCATCACCAGGTCATTTTCGGTGCCCAGAATATCAGACAAAAGCAGCTCGTTGCCGTCCCAATCGGTATTCAGCGGTTCGTCAAAGGAGACCTCGCTTTTCAGGTTGGCCGTCTTGCGCAGATGCATCAGGATCTCATTTTCGATGCATCGGGAGGCATAGGTGGCCAGCTTGATATTTTTGGCGGGCTGGAAAGTGTTGATGGCCTTAATGAGGCCGATGGTGCCAATAGAAATCAGGTCCTCGATACCCACGCCGGTGTTCTCGAACCGGCGGGCGATATAGACCACCAGGCGCAGGTTGCGCTCAATGAGCTTGGAGCGCACCTCTTCTTCTCCCCGTTCCAGGCAGGCGATCAGCTCTGCCTCTTCCTCCCGGGACAGAGGGGGCGGCAGCGTGTCACTCCCCCCGATATACATGACCTTGCCCGGCAGCCGCAATCCCAGCCGGGCAAGGAGCTTTTGCAGGCCCACATAACAGCGCACCATCCAGCTCATCCGATCCTTCCCCTTTCTTCCGCCTCGTTATGTACCGATCAGCGCACAGTAACCGCCCCCATCTGTCAGACGGGTGGGAGACAGGGCCAGCAGCAGCCGCCCGCAATCTTCCGTACCTACCTTCGCCCCATCCAGACGCAGAGCCAGCAGCATGCCGCACTCCACCCCTACCGCCTGATAGGGCAACAGCCGGCATCGGCCATGCCAGCCCTCGCCGTCCAGGCGTTCCAGCAGCGCCACCGGGTCCCGCAACTCCTCCGGTCTGGGCGCCCGGCCGGGTGGAAAGAGTGGAACGACCTTCTCCCCTTCCGCCACCATCACCGGCCGCCCGGTGGCGGGATCGGTGAGAGTATTGCCTGTATCCACCAGAGCCATCAGGGCCACCTGACGGCCGTCCAGCCGCAGCACTGCCGGAACCAATTCTTGTGGGCTGCTGTGGCGGGCAGAGCGATGAAAAATCAGGGTGATGAACACATAGCAGCCCGCCGCGGACAGCAGGATAAGCCGCAGGTCCATAGCGGAGGACAGCACACCGTTTTCCAGTGCCAGTCCTCGGCTGCCCAGGGTATTCAGAGCAAAAATACCGCCGCCAAAGGCGGCGGATACGGCAAAGAACACCAGACTCACCCGCAGCAGACGGCGGCTGTCCCCATAGCCGGTCAGCACCATTCCAACCGCCGCCCCCAACTTGCACAGGGGGTGAAGGAGAAAGGCGCAGCCGGGCAGGAAGATCGCTGCGGCATAGGACGCGCCCAGCAGCGCCCCCAGGGCCAGCCGGCCCCGACGGAGCACCTCTCCTGCCAGTCGGCCAGCGGCCAGGAGGAGCAGGTAGTCCACCACGAAGTTCAGCAGAAACAGTTCATCCAGATAGACCGTCCGCATCCCATCTTCCCCCTCCCCCAAGGCAGTTCGCTCAGCAGACATTATTATACGAAGCCCCGTCCACAAAAAAGGTCAGAACGGGTAGGGGGTAAAAAAAGTTGTGCCCGGGCACAACTTTTTTATTCTCTTATACTTCCGGTACCAGCTGGGAAAGTGCCTGGCACAAGGCCTCCATCTCTTCGTCGGTGCCCACAGTGATCCGCAGATAGTCCCGGATACGGGGCTTGTCCCACCAGCGCACCAGGATGCCCCGCTCCCGCAAGCCGTCCAGCAGGGTTTTGGCAGGCACCTCCGGATGGGAGATGAACAGGAAATTGGCAGCGGAATCGCTCACCTCAAAGCCCATTCGCTTCAGGCGGTCGGCCGCCCAGTCCCGGGTGCTGGAGATCTTCATAGTGATGGCCCGCAGGTACGCACCATCCCGCAGGGCTCCCTCCGCACCCGCCAGAGCCAGCCGGTCCAGGGTGTAGGAGTTGAAGGAATTCTTCACACTGTTGAGAGCGGCAATCAGGTTCGCGTTGCCCAGAGCAAAGCCCACCCGCAGCCCTGCCAGGGCCCGGGACTTAGACATGGTCTGCACCACTACCAGATTGGGATAACTGTCAATAAGAGGCACGGCGGACTGAGCGCCGAAATCCACATAGGCCTCGTCCACCACCACTACCGCGTCCGGATTGCCCTCCAGCAGAGCACGAATATGGCACAGGGAGAGCGCCCGGCCGGTAGGCGCATTGGGATTGGCGATCACCACGCCGCCGTTGTTCCCCATAAACTCCTCTACCGGCAGGCCAAAGCACTCGTCCAGCGGCACCTCCCGGTAGTTCAGGCCGTACAGATCAGCAAAGACGGGATAAAAGCTGTATGTAATATCAGGAAACAGGATGGTCCGGTCCGGATCAAAAAAGGCCTGGAAGCACAGGGCCAGCACTTCGTCGGAACCATTGCCTACAAAGACCTGATCGGGCTTCAGATCAAAGGTGGCGGCCAGTGCCTCCCGCAGGGAGGTACACTCCGGGTCGGGGTAGAGCCGCAGGCTCTCACAGGCGGCCTCCCGAATAGCGGCCAGTGCTGTCTGCGAAGGGGGATAAGGATTTTCATTGGTATTGAGCTTGATAAACTTCCGCTCCCGGGGCTGTTCACCGGGAACGTAAGGGGTCAGGGCTTTGGCACGCTTGCTCCAGAATTCCTTCATACTGATTCGTCCTCCCCGCTTCGGATCACCTTTTTGATGCTTTTTTCCGCCTTGCTTCGGGGCAGCATCAGCTCATGGCTGCACCCCTGGCAGCGCAGGCGGAAGTCCATCCCCACCCGCAGCACCAGCCAGCGGCGGCTCCCGCAGGGATGCTCTTTTTTCAGTTCCAGCACATCGCCTACCCGGATATCCATGGCTTCCGCTCCTCCTCTGGCGCTTTATCGCTATAAAGTATATTATAATTTCCCCGCTTCTCCCTGTCAATTCAAGGATGCCCGGTGCATATACTGCCCTATCGAGAAAAAAACGTCCGGAACACAGAAAGGATTGGTCATATTGACGAGCTGTTTCCCGCCGGAAGGGCGGCTGCTGCACACACCAGAAAATCAGGCGGTCTGCGCATCGCCCGATGCCCTGCGTCGAGCCATGGAGGAAGGCACCATTTTGGAGGGCATTGCACTCTCCTGCGACGCTTGCCATAACCTGACCGTAGAGCTTGGCCCATATATCGGCCAGATTCCACGGGAGGAAGCCGCCCTGGGCATCGCCCAAGGGGAGACCCGGGACATCGCTATCCTCTCTCGGGTAGGCAAGCCGGTATGCTTTACCGTGGAAGGGCTGGAGGCACGCGATGGGAATTTGGTTCCCCTGCTCTCCCGCCGCCGGGCCCAGCAGATGGCTCTGGACTACATGCTGGAACAGTGGCGGCCCGGTCAGATCATTCCCGCCGCCGTCACCCATTTAGAGCCCTTCGGAGCCTTTGTAGACATCGGATGCGGCGTTGTCTCCCTTATCGGTATTGAAAATATCTCCGTGGCCCGTATCCCCCACCCACAGGCACGCTTCTCCGTGGGGGATGATATCTTGGCAGTGGTCCAGGACCTGGACCCAGTCCGCAGACGGATCTATCTGACCCATAAGGAGCTGCTGGGCACCTGGCAGGAGAACGCCGCTAAGTTTCACACCGGCATGACAGTGCCCGGCATCGTCCGGGGCATCAAGGAGTACGGGGCCTTTGTGGAACTCACCCCCAACCTGTCCGGCCTGGCAGAGCACAGTCCCCTGCTTCAGGAGGGAGGGCGGGTCTCGGTGTACATCAAGGCCATCCTGCCGGAGCGAATGAAGATCAAGCTGTTGGCCATCGACGCTCTGCCCCCGATGCTCCGTCCGGAGCCTCTCAAATACTTCCTCACCCAGGGCCGCATCGAAAAATGGAAATACGCCCCATCCGGCTGCTGCAAAGTGGGGATGGAGTCCATCTTTTCGGATTGAAAAAAAGGCCGCTGTCCATTCTCCGGCGTTCCATAGGGACAATTTATGAACCTACCCATATAACTCAATATTTGTTCCTGTGGAGGGAGGCTGTGTTTCGGCACAGCCTCCCTTTTCTGCTCATGCAACCTCGTTTTGGATTGCTTCTGCCACGGAATTCGCCATACTCTGAGGCAGTTCATCCACCAGACCAATGTCGCGGTAATAGATACGCACCTCCTGAGGTGCTGTGCGGGAGTATTTCTCCGCACGCTCACCGACCTCCACCCGCTTGATGAAGATGCGCAAGATCTCAGCGGTCAGTTCCGGGATCTGGCTGTACCGTTTGGCGTTCTCAATGAACCGGGTAATATTGGAGCTGGAGTCTTTCAGTTCCTGAAGCCTTACTTCCATGGCAGGGAGCTGTTCTTGAATCTCTTTCTGCTCGGCAGTGTACTCTTGAGAGAGGATGCGATACTGCTCGTCCGGGATGCGGCCAAGGACGCTGTCCTCGTAGAGCCGTTTGAAGAGTTTTGTCAGCTCGTCCTGGCGCTTTTGCATGGTGTCGATTTTCTTTTGAAGCACCGTGATCTCTTGCTGCGCCTCCTTGCCCTGTTTCTTGCGGATATGCTCCGCAAACCGTAGCTCGTTCTGACGAGCGAAGTGCGTGACACGCCGGATGTCATCCAGCAGGATGGCACTGAGTTCTTGTTCTCTGATGTAATGCCCAGAGCAAACATCTTTGCCTTTCTTCTTGTAGGTAGAGCACATGAAGTTGTTTTTCACCGCATCCATGGTGTGTGCTCGGTGCAGTACCATGGTGCCCCCGCAGTCCAGACAGTAGACCAGCCCGGAGAAGATATTCTGCTCCTCCATCTTTGCCGGACGCCTCTTATGCTTGCGGATATCCTGTACGATCTCCCAGGTCTGTTGCGTAACGAGTGCTTCGTGCGTATTCTCAAAGCGGAGTTGCTCAGACTCGGGACGCTCAATGCGCTTCTTGTTCTTGAAGGACAGGGTGGTGGATTTCAGGTTGATGGTGTGACCCAGGTAAGTCTCATCCTCCAGAATGCCAGCGATGGTGTTGGTGGACCAGTTGTATGGCTGAGTGATGTCCACTCCGGTCAGTTCCACCCCATGCTTCTGGTAGTAGGAATATCCAGGCGTGGGAATTTTGTCTTTCTTGAGCTGCTTTGCAATCTGGGCAGGACCCTTTCCAGAAACGCAGAGGTCAAAGATGTACCGCACTACCGGAGCAGTCTCAGGATCAGGCACCATGTGCCGTTTGGGATCTGCCGGGTCCTTTATATACCCATAGCGGGGGCGGGAGGACACTCTGGCACCAGTCTCAGCCTTGAGACGAACCACAGAGCGTCCCTTCTTGCTGCAGTCTTTGGCATAGAACTCGTTCATCAGATTCCGGAAGGGCGTGAAGTCATTGGTGGACTCGTACAGGCTGTCCACGCCATCGTTGACGGCGATAAAGCGCACACCGTAGCTTGGGAAGATGAGTTCCGTGTACTGACCCACCTGAAGGTATTCACGGCCCAGTCGGGACATGTCCTTGACGATCAGTGTTTCCACCTGACCGTTTTCCATCAACTCCATGACCTGCTGCCAGCCTGGGCGGTTGAAGTTCGTTCCAGAGTAACCGTCATCATACAGAAAGAGGGTGTTGGTGAATCCTTTCTCAGCTGCATACTTCTCCAGCAGAAGTTTTTGATTCTGGATACTGTTAGAGTCATCCGTCTTATTTGTTTTCTGCGTATCCTCCTGACTCAGCCGGCCATAGAGGATGGTATATTTTTCGTTGCTTGCCATTGCTACTCCTTTCCGGGCAAGCCGATACGGTAACAACAAACATACCGTATCTCCTGCCCAATGTCTATCCTCAAATCGAACCTTTTTCTAAATCACTGTCGATGATTTGGAGCATCTGCTCCGTAGGTGTTTTTGCTTTCTCGGCAGTTGAAAAGATGGAGCGGACAAAGAATTTTCGTCCGCCCACGATCATCTCCCGGCGGAGCTCCGTACCATGTTCCGTTTCGTGATAGGATGTATCCCGGTAGATTGGTGTGATCATGTTTTCGTTCCGGAGACCAATTGCTCGCTCCGGAATATAACCACCCAGAATACCTGTCTCCATATACACTTCGAATTCACTTTTCATAGTGTTCCTTTCTCCCAAAACCAATTCGGGCAACAAAAAAGCAGACCGTCACATGGTCTGCTGCCAAGTCTGTTCTTCTTTGTGATCGTCCTCGGCGTGGCCTTGGGCGATTTTCTTTTGTCGTTCTTTCCGGAGGGCCTTGCTGTCTGCGTGGTAGTGCGTAGTGGTGGCGTCCTTCACGGGAGCAGGCCCCTGGCCGCGCTCCAGAGCGTGTCCAAGCTGGACCACACCACCCACAGCACCAGCCCAGTCAGCGCCAGGGCCGCCAGTCCCAACAGCAGACTGGTCCATGGAATGTACGGCAGACTCAGTCTGGGCAGCCTGATGCTGGGCAGAGAAAAACGCTTCTCTTTCTGTTTCCCAGCCTGTTCGCTCATTTGCTCCAGATGCTTCACCGCTTTCAGCAGCTCGTCCATCTGCGTCCGGGTCGGGAGCTGCGCCAGCAGTTCGCTGACTTTCTTGAGATAGCCAGTCTGTCTCTCGGTGTGGTACCCCAGTGTGTAGAGGTCGCTCTGCAGATCCTCCCACTCTGCTTTCGTAGGATGCACTTCGGGAGGCAGTGTCAACTCCTGCACCGGAAGCTGCGGCGTGGTCTGTACCATCTGCGCGGGACGGTTCTTTTCCAACAGCTCGTCCATAGATAATTTCTTCTCTGATCCTGAATTCATATTCCATATTCTCCTTCAAATATTTGTCCCCGAACAACAGGCGGTCACGGCACTGCCAGCCGCTGGGTGTGGTGTAGGTGATATTCCGCCGGGAGGTTTCCCAGCGTACCTTGTAGCCCTCGCTCTCCATCAGCGCAATAAACTCCTCACGGTTAGAGGCGTGGAGCATACAGTCGTTGATGATATTCATGAGCTGCAGTTTTTTGCTCTGGCCACGGGTGGCCGTGTGATACTCGCCGATGGACATCGTCTTGGTCTTCTCTTTCCTGTTCGTGGGGTTGAACACAGGGAGAGAAAACTCCACACAGACCTGATCGTTGCGCTGTCGCAATTCCTGAAGCTGCTCCTTTGCCACGTGCAGTTTCTTTCCCGTGTCGAAGTTGACGGAGTTGATGAGGAAGTGGGAATGAATGTGTTCCCGGTCTGTGTGGGTGCAGACCAGGACTTCATAGCCCTCATAGTACTCAGCCAGCTTCAGTGCCGCCGCATGAGCGGTGACCGGATCAACCGCTTCGCCTTTTGGGAAACTCTGCACCATGTGGTAGAACAGCACACCGTCGGTTTTGTGATGCAGCCGCTTGGTGGTCATGAAGTCCGCGTAGACAGATTCCGGCTGGCAGTTGATGCCTGTGACCAACTGTTGCCCGTCACACTCGGTTTTCTTGTTCTGCATGGTGTACCGCATTACGGCTCCCATGCATCCGGTGGTCTGTCCTCGCTTGTAGTTAGTGAAGCTGATGATCGCCATTTTTCACCACCGCCTTCGTTCCAGAATCAGCCGGACAGCAACGCAGAGTTCAGAGAATGCCTGGCGTACACCGTCCAGGTTGATCGCCGTGACGCGTCCCATGTGCGCCAGGGTGACGAGTTGATTCAGATTTCTGCCGATTGACTTCAGCTCCTTGAGCACTTCTTTCAGTCCATCGATGACCACAACCTGCTTTCCCAGACAGCAGGCCGTCACATAATCGCTCATGGACATCCCGGAGCGTTTCGCCAATTCCTTGATGGCCTCACGGTCTTCGGATGCCATCCTGGTGCTGAATTTGATATCTTTTTTCATGTCGTTTCCTCTAAATCACAGATAAAGTGGGTCCGGGCTTCTGCCCGGAAATTATGCGGAAGGCGGGCGGCGGCTGTGCCGTTGACCAGACAAACGCGATGCTGGCCACCTCCAAGGAGGTGATTCTCCCGCACCGAACACCCGCGCTCCTCCTTGGGCCACAAGCGGCCCAACACGGCGTTTCTTTTGCCTTGCGGGAGTTTACTTGCCGCACCCGGAAACCGCCCGCAAATCGCCGCACAGCGCCTCGACAGGGTCGATAGGGACGATTTCTTCGGCACCCTCCAAATCGACACTATCGGCACGATTCAGCTCGATTACACGCTTGCCGTTGCTTCGGCGGACCACTGCAGCAATTCCGTTCTTCCTTAGGGCCTCAACGCTTTGCAGGATCAGCCTTGAAATCTTTTTAGGCGTTACCCCTTCAGCCTTATCAGGGTCGATCTTTTCGGAGAGCTCCGTGGGAGTGCCGATAAATATTGTTCTGGTACTCATAAATGCAGAGAGGAGAACGACGATCCGATCCTCACGCAGCACGGGTTCTTCTCTGCTATCCGAAACCAACTCCCACACATTTTCCTCGCTGCGTCGAAGCTCCAGCTCCCGGTATTCGATGTCCCGGCCCACGCAGGTCAGTCTGGCTCTGCCGCTGCCCCGCTTTTCTTCCACCAGTGTGAAACTGGAATCCACCGCACCACTGATAGCAGTGGTCCCGGAGATCCGGTGGAACACATCTTCCGCCTTTTCTTTCCGCAGATGGTGGATGAGCAGGATGGCAATGCCGTGCTTGTCCGCCAGCCGCTTGAGCACAGACAGATCCCGGTAGTCATTGGCGTAGGTGGCGTCGTGGATCGGACGGACCATCTGCAGGGTGTCGATAATGACCAGCACGGTGTCCAGGTGTGCGGCGACAAATGCGTCCACCTGCTCCTCCAACCCTTGGCCGATGAGCGCACACTCTGTGCAGAAGTGGACGCTGTCTGGTGCATCCTCAGTGATTTCAAAGAGTCGATTCTGGATGCGGAGGACGGAATCCTCCAGACAGAGATAGAGGGTGGTGCCCTGCTTGGTGCTCATGTTCCACACCGGTTCTCCCTTGGCCACCGTCACCGCCAGCCACAGAGCCAACCAGGACTTACCCACCTTTGGTGAGCCCGCCAGGATGTGCAGACCCTGAGAGATCAGGGTGTCCACCACAAAATTGGGCGGCTCCAGTGGGCGATCCATCAGGGTTCTGCCGTCCACTGTGATCAGGGGATGGTTCATTTTGTTGTTCATGTTTGGTACCTCCGTTTCAAAAATTTGAATACAAAAAGCTCCCACCTCAATAGAAGTGGGAGTAGTATTCATTTTGATTTTGAAATGGTTTATGGTAGAATGGAGCAAACGGAGGTGAGCCAATGGCGACCTATCAGATCTACGAACTCTCTGCCCGGGCAGTGATGAGCTATGCCGCGGAGAAAGACGGCGTTTACATCTTTGCTCTGAACCGCAGTGCCACCGAGCACTGCAAGGTACCGGGTGCCAAGCACGAGCAGGACAGCTGCGCCATGTTCCATCAGCTGATGTACCAACTCCACGGGGAGGGCTGGCGGGAGCGTGGCGATGAGAAAGTCACATTGCTTTCCGATGTGCTGTTCTATATGGACTTCGCCGGGATCTTTGACCGGCGTGGAACCGGAAGGACGCAGCAGGCCCGCCGGGAGAAGGCCAGAGACATGTTCCGTCCCGAGGGGATCACTCTGGACTTCGGCAGCGGCCCACACCGCTATGTGGCTTTTGAACGCTCCGCCAGCATGAGCCGCCAGTCCCGGCTCTCCTTCATCCGGGCGGATCTGTATGAACCCATGCGCCAGCGGATCATGCTGAACATGGAACTGGATCGCTGCCAGCTCAGTAAACTCTACGCCTACAACGGTCTCATGTTCTCCAGCGGAACCCGGGTGGACGGCATCCACATTGACAAAAAACACCGGGTCATCGTCATAGACAATCCAACCAAGAGAGTGGAGCGAGCCTCCGTCATCACCCTGCGGGAAGGCAGAGAGCCGGGAACCTTCTATCGGGCGGATACACTGGAAGATCTGGACATCACCTGCTTTGACGGCGTGGGCCTCATCTCCAAAGAGTATGCAGAGGTAGTAGACAAGGCTTGCTGCGGCATCCACACCCACACCTCCTTCCAGATCCGTATGCCCTACATCAAGGGGATGCTCCATCAGGTGGATTTCAAAGACTTTTTGAAGAGAAGCGGTACCCAGAGCATCTTGGACATCTGGGGCAAGGCACACCCCGTCCGCAGTGTGGACATCATTCTCACCCGCAGTCAGTTCAAGGCATACGGATGGCTGCGGGAGAACGGTATGACCTGGGAGGACTATTGGGACGCCTTCCGGGACTACAACCACGCCCTGTACATCACCAACCTGAGTAAGACGGAGCCGGAGGAGCTGGTAGAGCTCAACTACCAGTCCCTCTCCACCCTCTCCATTCAGCCGGAGGAGTTCCGCCCCGCTGACCTGCCGGAAGGCTGGGACCACAGTCCGGAGGATGATCCTCGTCAGTGGCTGACCAAGGCCACCGAGACGGCCTACTATAACTTTCGTGCCAATGAAGCATATCAGCAGGAATACTTTCGCCGGGGCCTGAGCCAGCCCAGGGGAAGCCGGGCGAACATCATGGCCCGGGTGTTGGAGAAAAACCCGAAGTTTATTCGGGAACCTATTTATGCGGAACAGCTGGATGGGCAGGCCCGGAAGATTCTCCGAGGTTACGCCGTTGGGCGACTTCTGGTGCCAGGGGACAACCGTTTCCTCTCAGGTGACCTGCTGGAACTGCTGCGGCAGCTGATCGCGCCCCGTGTGTTCCAATTGCCCGGTGAGCGGGACTTCTGCAATCAGGTGATGGGAGATTTCTTTGCGGAGGACAGCTTCTTTGCACCCGGTGCGGCCTATGACCATGAGGACAGCTGCACCCTTCTCCGCAATCCCCACATCGCCCGGAACGAGGAATTGCAGCTGTCGGTGTATCCAGAGGGAGACGAACTGCGCCAACACTACCTGGGCCACCTCACCGATGTGGTCATGGTGTCCGCTGACAGTTTGGCAGCAGAGCGGCTGGGCGGCGCTGACTACGACGGCGACCTCATCAAGACCATTGCCGATCCCATCCTGAACCGCTGTGTGAAGCGGAACTATGATTACGATGTCCATCAGCAGCTCTCCAACAACGCCAACCTGCCCCTGCTGAAAATTCCGTCCTTGTCCGCACCCAAGTCCGACGCCAACGACTGGCAGGCTCGTTTTCAGACGGTAGAGAACACCTTTGCCGCCCGTATCGGGCAGATCTGCAACGCCGCCCTGGACCGCAGCGTCATCGCCTACAACGACCACGCCGACCCGGAGGAGCGCAAGCGGTGCAGCCGGGACTTGGAGGCCCTGGCCATTTACAGCGGGCTGGAGATCGACGCGGCCAAGACCGGTGTACGGCCCAATCTGGATGAATTTCTGGGTGGACGGAAGGTAAAGCGCACTCCCTTCCTGCAGTACAAATATCTGTTGGAGCGTGCGGAGGAGCGCCGCCGCGCCTGGTATGAGCCCACCCACCGGGAGCGGTTGGAGACCTTCTTTGCCGGGATTGACTGGGACACCGTGGACTCCCCGGTGGAGCGGCTGCCCTGGCTGGCACGCCAGCTGGAGCGCAATACGCCCAAGATTCAGGAGAAACCAGCGAAGGATAGCGAACTATTCACCTTCGCCCAGGAGCGAAACTGGAAGAGGCAGCTGGATGAGAAAACACTTTCTTCTGTTTCTGCCTTGCTGTGGGACTACGAGCACTGCCTCTCCCGCATCCGGGCCTGCCGCGCTCCTGCCAAGGGGCAGCAGCGAAAAACGGACATTGATCGCATCCTCTACGCCAGAGGACAAGAGGAGCTCTTCGACAGCGACGAGTTGTACGCCTTCTTTCAGCAGCTTTCCCCGGAGCGCATCGCCGCTCTGCGAAAGGCCATCGTGGACCAGCAGTGGCACCTGATGACAGAAGCACAGAGAGAAACATTTCTGCAAGGGCATCTGCCGGAGGCGGCGGACTACTATGATCTTCTGACCGACTTCCGCCACGGCGGGTTCCGTCTGCTGGGAGATTTGGTCTGTGATATGGACGATCTGGCGACAGCCCGGGAACGGAAGCAGCTCCGCCGCCCGGCGGACTCCCCGGCCTTCCAGAAGATGATGGAGGCCTATCTGTCTGCCCCCTTCAGCGGCAACGAGCGGGCCGTAGTGTCCAAGGTCTGCCGCAAGCTGCTGGACAAGATTGTCCGGCCCAGCCTGGCGGCGCCCTATGTGGTGGCCCTGGGTAAGCGGAACCTGCTGTGGGACCTGCTGCAGGACCACATTGAGGAACATGTTCTGGAGGTGGACCATGCTGAATGAGTGGAAGGAGTTTCAGGACTACATCGGTGTGGTAAACTACACCGCCAGGAACAAGCAGGACACCACCTATTTGGGCCGCTTTACCTTTGAGACTATTTTAGATTTCGAGGGGCTCAACCGGGTATTGACCATCCTGGCGAGAGGGTTTCTGTTTCATAACGAGAATGGCAGCTCCGCCGAAGCACCCCGGGAACGCATAGACTATGCCAAGCGGGGCCTGTGCGCCTGGTGCAGTGTGCCAAGCAACAAAAACGCCACGCCCCGGGAGGCGTGGCAGTTCGGTAGTGATTTTGGGGACCTTCATTCTGAATTCCCCAGCCTTGTGGATGAAAACGGTAGCGGATGGTTCCATAGGCATGTGCATCGGGTGGCGGCCTTTGTGCGGGAAAATCCGGAGCGGGTATCCAGCAGCGCCCAGAAGAAGTGTGTTGCCATTGAGAAAGGCTTTGACCAGGCCTGGCGGGACAAGGTGATCCAGATGCAGATCCCCCTGTTCGCCCCCACCACCAAGGGGCAGTGGGGCCTGCGGTTTGACAGTTTTCTGGCCCAGGCGCTGGAACTTGGGCCGCTTGGCAGCGAAGATCCGGAACTTTCGCCTGCGCTGGTGGAGCGACTTCGCAGCCTCACGCCCAAGGGCGTTCCCGTGGAGATGGTGGAGACGCTGGTGGCCTACTACTTTGCCAACAAGACGGAGGACTCCGACTGGGTGGTGCTGCCGGTGGCCAACTTTGACGCATATTTCGGCACCACCAGCTTTGGGCGGAAGTATCTCAGGCAGATCCCAGAGACCATTTTAGAGCGATCTGAAACAGGCTTTGGGCTTTGCCGGTACCGGTTGGAGGCAGAATTGGATGACAAGCAAGAAGAAAAGTTACTTTAGAAGTGGTTTTAACATTCCTTTTTGAAAGGGAAATTTTTGAACTATGCCAGTGCTGGTAAACTTTGTAAGGAGGCACAGAATCTAATGCTTCATCTAAAAAAGTCTTCCGTAATTTTGGCCCTCCCAGAAATGGCGCATATCACGACATAATTGTTAGTAAATGCTCATCAAAAGAGGATAATTACTTTTCACACCTTGTAAATCATGCTATACTTAACATAAGGGGTGAGATAACAATGTCTCAAACAACAAAATGGGCAATGGCTATGGCGTTGAAATGTATTATGACACAAAAGCCTCTGTCTAAAATCACGATTGCTGATATTACGGAAGCCTGCGGCATCAACCGCATGACATTCTATTATCATTTCCAAGATATCTTTGATCTCATTGATTGGATATGCCAAGAAGAAGGTGCTAAGGCCATACAAGGACGAAAAAATTATAAAACTTGGCAGGAAGGTTTTCTCGCTTTATGCTGCGCAACAAGGGAGAATAGGGCATTTGTGGAAGGTGTGTATCACTCCATCCAGCGAGAAAAAATTGAGAATTATCTTTGCCGAGTTGTTTATGATTTGCTGTTTGATGTTGTATGTGAACTATCCAAGGACTACTCCATTTCTCTCGAAAACAAACAGTATATCGCCGATTTTTACAAACATGGATTTGTGGGTATCATGTTGGAGTGGGTCAAGTATGGAATGAAAGAAGATCCGAAAATATTTGTCAGTCGGGTGAGTCAGATGATACATGGCCAACTTCTTTTAGCTATTAAAAATATGGCAGAGACACCAATTTTATCAAAAGAGCTGGAATGATAAAACTTTTTACAAAGCCTCTCGGATGATGTAATTTTCATCATCCGAGAGGCTTTGTTTATTGTTTGGACATTGGAGAAAAGATACAATGAAGGCAAAGAAATGACGAAGGAGGTCATTTGAATGTATTATTCCAGTGGAAACTATGAAGCTTTTGTTCGGCCACTCAAACCGGAGGGTGTGGAACGAAAATCTGCCTATATTGTTGGAACCGGTCTGGCAGCTTTGACTGCTGCCTGCTACTTGGTGAGAGATGGGCAGATGCCGGGAAAACGCATCCATATCTTTGAGAAGGATCCTATCCCCGGCGGGGCCTGCGACGGCTGGGAGTACCCGGGCTTGGGGTATGTGATGCGGGGCGGCCGTGAGATGGACAACCACTTCGAGGTGATGTGGGACCTGTTTCGATCCATTCCCTCCATTGAGAACCCGGAACTGAGCGTGCTGGACGAGTACTACTATCTCAACAAACGGGACCCCAACTACTCCCTCATGCGGGCCACCCAGAACCGTGGGGAGGACGGTCACACCGACGGGAAGTTCGGCCTGTCCGACGCCGGGGCCATGGAGATCATGAAGCTGTTCTTCACCCCCGACGAGGAGCTCTACGACAAGCCCATCACAGACTACTTTAGTGACGAGGTGCTGAACTCCAACTTCTGGCTCTACTGGCGCACCATGTTCGCTTTCGAAAATTGGCACAGTGCCCTGGAGATGAAGCTCTACCTCCGTCGCTTCATCCATCACATTGGCGGTTTACCCGACTTCAAGGCTCTCCGCTTTACCCGTTACAATCAGTACGAATCCATGATCCTGCCCATGGTGACCTATCTGGAGAAGGCAGGCGTACAGTTCCACTACAATACCAAGGTTATTGATGTGGAGTTTGACATTCGCGCCGGTCAAAAGCTTGCTCGTCGCCTCACCTTGCAGTTTGAAACCGGAGAGGAACAGATCGATCTTATTGAGCAGGATCTGGTCTTTATCACACCGGGTGGCTGCGTGGAGAACTCTGCTCTGGGTTCTCAGAACACTCCCGCTCCTTACAAGCCGGAGCTGAAAGAGGGTGGCGGCTGGGATATGTGGCGGCGCATCGCGGCCCAGGATCCTTCCTTCGGTCATCCCGAGAAGTTCTGCGGCGATCCGGAGAAGAGCAACTGGATGAGCGCCACCGTCACCACCTTGGATGACAAAATTCCGCCCTATATTCAAAAAATCTGTCAGCGGGATCCTTTCAGCGGCAAGGTGGTCACCGGCGGCATCGTCACCGTGAAGGATTCCAACTGGCTTTTGAGTTGGACCTTCAACCGCCAACCCCAGTTCCGCAGCCAGCCCAAGGGCCAGCTGGTGGGCTGGATCTACGGTCTGTTCAGCGATAAGCCCGGCAACTATGTGAAAAAGCCCATGCGGGAGTGTACCGGCAAGGAGATCTGCATGGAGTGGCTCTACCACTTGGGTGTACCTGAGGGGGAAATTGAGTCTCTGGCCGAGTGCAGCGCCAATACTGTCCCCTGCATGATGCCCTATATCACCGCCTTCTTTATGCCCCGGGCGGCGGGGGACCGACCGGATGTGGTGCCCAGGGAGGCTGTCAATTTTGCCTTCATCGGTCAGTTCGCCGAGACCCCCCGAGATACCATCTTCACTACGGAATACTCCATGCGTACCGGCATGGAGGCGGTATATACCCTGCTGGACATCGACCGGGGAGTGCCAGAGGTCTGGGGCAGTACCTTCGATGTTCGAGACCTGCTCAATGCAACGGTACAGTTGAGGGACGGCCGGAAGATCACAGATATGCATTTGGGCTTAAAAGAGCGGATGGCATTGAAGGAAGTGCTGAAAAAAATCTCTGGTACGGATGTGGAGAAGCTGCTAAAGGAATATCATGTCATCTGACCTTTAATACCTTTTCCACTAAATAGACCGATATCGTATTTTAGCAATTCTTTCAGTTAGAACATTTGTAAACCGTGCAGTGCATAGCCGTGCGGTAAGCAGCACTTAATGGAAAGATCCTATTTGAAAAGGAGAAATAGAAGATGGACGTTTCTATGCAGATAAAAAAAACAGCTCTGCGCACAGCGCTGGGATATATTGAAAAAAATCCCGAGGAAAATGTGCTTAAACTGATGGACTGGGTGGATAAGCTGGCAGGAGATGGACCGAACAGCTTCCCCGCACAGCGCAAAGCGTTTCGAAATGTTTTAAACGATCCGGAATGTAGCATGTACCAGCTCATTATGAGCGTTTTCCGGGACATTGACAATGATGTGTTGAAGGTGGTTTTTGAGAACTTCTTCCTGAATGCCAGTCTAATCGGCTGGCCCAAGCAGGAACACTATCGTAAGGAGTTGAACTGCAATATTCCTTGGGCGATTCTCATGGATCCTACCTCTGCCTGTAATCTTCACTGTACTGGCTGCTGGGCTGCTGAATACGGCAACAAGCTGAACCTGACATACGAGGAACTCAGCGACATTGTCCGCCAAGGCAAAGAGTTTGGAACTTATATGTACATCTTCTCTGGCGGTGAACCTCTGGTTCGGAAAAAGGACATCCTCCAGCTGTGCACCGAACACAGCGACTGCCAGTTCCTGGCTTTTACCAATGCTACTCTGATTGATGATGCGTTTGCGAAGGAAATGCTGCGGGTGAAAAACTTTATTCCCGCCATCAGTGTAGAAGGGTTTGAAGACGCTACCGATTTTCGACGGGGGGCGGGCACCTATCAGGCAATCATGAAGGCTATGGCTATTCTGAAACAATACAAATTGCCCTTTGGTGCATCCTGTTGCTACACCTCGAAAAATGTGGACTCCATCAGTTCCGAGGCTTTTATCGATCATCTGGTGGAGTGTGGGGCCAAGTTTGCCTGGTTCTTCCACTACATGCCGGTGGGGAACGAAGCAGTGACCGACCTGCTGCCCAATCCGGAGCAGCGTAAGCTCATGTACCGGAAAGTGCGGGAGTACCGTTCCACCAAGCCCATCTTCACGATTGATTTTCAGAATGACGGCGAGTATGTAGGCGGCTGCATCGCAGGAGGCCGTAACTATCTCCATATTAACGCCAATGGCGATGTGGAACCCTGTGCGTTTATCCACTACTCTGACTCCAATATCAGAGAAAAAACCTTGCTGGAAGCTTTCCAATCTCCTCTGTTTATGGCCTATCACAACCACCAGCCCTTCAATTGCAACCACCTGCGTCCCTGCCCCATGTTGGAGAATCCTGACATGTTAAAAATGATGGTACATCAGTCCGGAGCCCATTCTACGGATCTTCAATCTCCGGAGAGTGCTGACCATCTGTGTGACAAGTGCCGTAACTATGCTGCTTGTTGGGCCCCGGAAGCGGACCTTTTATGGAACGAAAGAAATAAGAATTGAGCCAATGGGCTGTCTCTGACAGAGCAAGCCGTCGGAATCTCTGTTTGCGGCAGAGATTTCGACGGCTTCTAAATTATGGGGAGATTTTATGATAAGTGTTACACAAATTGCACTTGGGCTTATTGGAATAGTTTGTATCTTGTTTCCAAAGCAAATCACCTCTCTTTTACCATATTTGATGGGCATTATGATGATCCTAATTGGCCTGATTGGTATCCAACCAGTTGGGGAAAAATTCCGGCAGGCTCCTGACATATTTGCTCGTAAATTGGTTCTATTGATCTTGGGACTTTCTTTTCTGGTTCAAGGCAAAACCGCGCTGGTGCCAATAGGAATTATCTGGGCCGTCTTGGGGCTTTGGAAGACGACAGATGCTTTCGTTGACTTCTGGGAAGCATATCAGGCAAAACAGGGGGTCCTATCTGCTCTCGGAGAACTACTTATTCGTCTGATTTTATCTCTCCTTCTGTTATTTGACCCGTATGGAAAATTCACACCACATATTGCTATTTTGGGGGCGACACTGTTGCTAAACGCCATTTTCCCCGAAAGGCGATGAAATCGGATGAGATAGTCGTTATAAACTTTTCGAGGTGCCCTATGAGAAAAAGTCTGTCCCCAAAGAAAAAAATAGTATGTTCCGCAATACTCAGTTTTCTTACATTGTTTACCTTGCTTTGGTTTGTTTTCCGAAACCACTATAAAGAAATATTTCAAAACATTCAAACAGCCAGTATAAGAGGCTTGCTTTGGATCCTTTGCATGGGATTTGTCTATCAACTCTTAGATAGTTTGCTCTGTCTCATATTCGTAAGAAGGACGATTCGTTTTTTTTCTTTCAAACAGGCGGTAGAGGTCACACTATTGGGTGTGTTTGGAAATGTTGTTACCCTTTCTGTGGGATCAATCCCCATGCAAAGCGCTTATTTACATCGTAAGGGAATGGAGCCTGGAGAAGCTGCGGGAATCATGAGTATGGAATATGTGCTCCATAAATCAACCATTTTGCTGTGTAGTAGCGTACTACTTCTGCTTGAGGGGCAGAAGCTTTTTAGGCAACATCGAAATTTGCTCAGATATGTCGTGTTCGGGTATCTGATATGTATTATTATCATTATATTGCTCATTCTGATATGTACTCTGGAAAATTTCTATCGGTTCATCTGCAAAGGAATTTGTCGATTAGAAAGTCTTTCAAAGTGGGCAGATCGTGCGATTCAATGGAAACAACAAGTAGATGCGCTACATATAGGAGCAAAGGATTTGCTTCACACCCCAAATATAATCTTGGTTGGGGTAGGAATCAACGCAATCAAGTTGATGGGGCTCTATTCAATTCCATACCTGTGCATGAGAGCGATTGGCATTGATTATTTTTCTCTTATTCAAATACAGACATTATCTGCTTTGGCACATGTTATTTCCAATGCTCTGCCTAATATTGCTGGAATGGGCTCAGTAGAAGCAGCTTTTCTGCTGTTGTTTTCCTGTTACATGGATGCGGCAGATGTATCTTCTGTACTTGTTCTCTATCGGCTCTCCACATATTTTGTTCCATTTTTGCTTAGTGCGTTTGCAACAGAAAGAATCGGACTGCGCTTGTATACAAAAGAAAGGTCCAATACCTCAATGCACACATCGAATCAGGAGGAGAATCATGGAATATCCTGATTTGACAAAGCAGGATTCGGCAGAATTACAAGAGTATCTCGCTATACATCAGAATGCACAAAGGGATGTTTGATACTTAAATGTTCTGCAATTATTTTATTTTCGTCAACAAGAAAAGAGACTATAGCCGCAAGCCCTCATAATGACTTGCAGCTATAGTCTTTTACCGTATCGATATTACCCCATTAGGGGAGGTTCACTTCGTGTCCCTATGACACGGAGCAGTTGGACAGCGGCCTTTTTTACTTCTTTTATTGGGGATTGAGGGTGTAGTTAGGAGCTTCCTTGGTGATATAGATATCGTGGGGGTGAGACTCCTTCAGACCGGCGGCGGTAATCTGCATGAACTGCGCCTTGGCATGCAGCTCCTCCACATTATGACAGCCGGTGTAGCCCATGCCGGCCCGCAGACCGCCCATAAGCTGATAGATGGTCTCGCCGGTGGGTCCCTTGTAGGGCACACGGCCTTCTACGCCTTCAGGAACCAGCTTCTTGTTGTTTTCCTGGAAATAGCGGTCCTTGGATCCCTTGCTCATAGCACCCAGAGAGCCCATGCCCCGGTAGACCTTGAACTGACGGCCCTGATAGACCTCGGTATCCCCGGGGGACTCCTCACAGCCGGCCAGCAGGGAGCCCAGCATAACCACATTGGCGCCGGCAGCCAGGGCCTTGGCAATATCGCCGGAGTACTTCACGCCGCCGTCGGCGATAATGGGCACACCGTACTCGGCCGCCACACAGGCAGCGTCATACACAGCGGTGATCTGGGGCACGCCGATACCGGCCACCACGCGGGTGGTACAGATGGAGCCGGGGCCGATACCGATCTTTACGCAGTCGGCACCAGCCTCGATGAGGGCACGAGTACCTTCGGCGGTAGCCACGTTGCCGGCAATGAGCTGTACATCGGGGTACAGAGCCTTGATCCGGCGGACGCAGTCCAGAATGTTATGAGAGTGGCCGTGGGCGGAATCCAGGCAGAGCACATCGGCACCGGCCTCCACCAGGGCGGCCACACGGTCCAGCACGTCGGAGGTAACGCCGATGGCGGCGCCTACCAGCAGGCGGCCCTTCTCGTCGCGGGCGGAGTTGGGGTACACGGTGGCCTTCTCAATATCCTTGATGGTGATAAGGCCCTTCAGATGGAACTGCTCGTCCACGATGGGCAGCTTCTCCACCTTGTGGCGGCGGAGGATCTCCTTGGCCTCCTCCAGGGTGACCCCCTCATGGGCGGTGACCAGGTGATCCTTGGTCATCACGTTGTCCACCAGCTGGCTCATGTCAGTCTCAAACTTCATGTCGCGGTTGGTGATGATGCCAATAAGCTTGCCGTCCTTACAGATGGGCACGCCGGAGATGCGGTACTTGGCCATCAACTCGTCCGCCTCAGCCAGGGTGTGGCCGGGAGCCAGCCAGAAGGGATTGGTAATGACGCCGTTCTCACTGCGCTTGACCATATCCACCTGCTCAGCCTGAGCTCCAATGGACATGTTCTTGTGGATGATGCCGATTCCGCCCTCACGGGCGATGGCGATGGCCATGCGGTACTCGGTAACCGTATCCATGGCGGCGCTCATCAGAGGGATGTTCAGTCGGATCTTGCGGGTGAGCTGGGTGTGCAGGTCGATGTCGGCAGGCAGGACGTCGCTCTCCGCGGGAATGAGCAGAACGTCGTCAAAGGTCAGGCCCTGCCGGGTGAACTTCTGGCTTTGCTCGGTGTTGACCATAGTGCATCTCCTTTTCCATTTTTATAAAATTTTATCTATTTTACTTGATGACAGCCTTTCCGTCAAGAGGAATATGGGACAGGCCAAGCGCTCCGTCAAACCGCTTCTTTCCCTCAGCATCCGTCCCGTGGACATACCACAGGCCGTCCTGCTCCTCGGTGTAGAGTTCCAGAGTCTCTCCCGCCTGACATTCCGCCAGGTAACCCACCTGGAGTGAGGAAACAAACTGGTCCCCGCCCAGGTTCTCCATGTGGAGGGCGTCACAGATAAAATCAGCATAGCGCACGTTGTTTACGTGGCCGTTGACGTCGGTATCGCTGTAATGCATGGCCCGCCGGTCGGCCAGCTCCATATGCTCCGGCATTCGCAGATGGGCCAGAGTCTTTTTTTTGCACAATTCCCCACCATCGGTACCCTGGAACTCCTGAATGCCGCTCATTCGGCCCAGACGATGGGTATCGGCGTCGGCCACTACCCAGAGGGAGACCGCCTCCCCCACAGGCACACCGTTCACCAAAAGATCAAAGTCCCGATAAGTGGAAGCCCCTTTGCCGCCCCGGTGCCAGGTGCGCACTGTAACCTGCTCTCCCCACTTCAGGGGCCGGTCCAGCCGGTACCACAGTCGGGCCATCATCCAGAACAGATTATACTTTTCCACCATCTCCTCCCGAGATGCGTGAAGCTGGCAGGCGGCTGACACCGCCGCCTCCTGCAAAATTCCCAGCAGACCAGATGGCCGGCAGTTGTACCACTTGTCCACATCCCGGGAGTCCACCGGGTAAGTTCCTTCCCAGAACACGCTTACCCCTCCCCCTTACTGCCGTGGATCAGCAGCTTGGTCTTGCAGCAGATGTCGTCGATATCGCTGGCTGTGGCTGCCGGGATCCGCATAGCGCCCCCGCAGTCGGCACAGAACAGGTCGATGGAGCTGTAATTCACCTGGAGCTTCCAGCGGTGGGAGCCGCAGGTGCAGGAGATGCCGTCCCGCTGGGCGATCTCCTTCAGTTCGGAGAGCACCTCATGCATGACCAGCTCGTCCAAAAAGCTGCCCTTCTCCCGGTTCTCCGCACCCAGCTTGTCCACCGCCTCCTCCAGGCGCTTCAGAGCAGCGAACACCGCCCCTTCCTCTCCCACATAGCAGCAGTCCAGGCCGGACTGAGCGCAGGAGAAGCCCAGCAGACGCTGGTGGAGAAAAGCCTGGGAGGAGCAGATCACCGAGTGGTCCTTGCCGCAGAACAGGCAGGGTACCGTCAGCTTTACCCGGTCTCCCATCAGCTCCACCTGCAGGCTGGACTTGCCGCAGGGGCAGGGCAGGGTATTGGCCGACGCGGCCAGCTGAAAAACGGTCCGCTCCGCCGCTACGATCTGACGGCAGGAGGGACAGAAATAGGCCAGTGTACGTTTGGCTTCCTGGGCCATGTTATGCCTCCCTTTCACAAACGAAATGATATTGTTGTTATTATATCGCAAAGTCCCTTTTTTGACCAGCGCCCCGCCCGTAAAATCCGCCCTCATATTTTCACGGCTTTTCGTTCAAAATAGCACCACACAAGGAAAAAGGGATGAGGCTATGAATAAAAAGCAGCCCGGCGGGCAGACCGCCGTACTTCCCTCCCGGCCCTGTCTGCTCTCCTGGGCCAGCGTGGTGGGAAAAAAAGAGGGTGAAGGCCCTTTGGCCGCCACCTTCGATGTGGTGGGGACCGATGACACGTTTGGAGAAAAGAGCTGGGAAAAGGCGGAGAGTGCCATGCAGAAGATGGCCTTGTCCACCGCCCTGAAAAAGGCCAACCTGGCCCCCGGCGCTCTGGATTATCTGTTGGCGGGCGACTTACTCAACCAGTGTATCGGTTCCGCCTTTGCCGCCCGGGATCAGGACGTACCCTTCCTAGGTCTGTATGGCGCCTGCTCCACCATGGCGGAGAGCCTGTCACTGGCTTCCCTGCTCCTGGACGGCGGTTTTGGGGAACACACGGCGGCCATGACCTCCTCCCACTTCTGCTCAGCGGAGCGTCAGTACCGTACGCCGCTGGAATACGGCGGGCAACGCACCCCCACCGCCCAGTGGACGGTCACCGGCTCCGGGTGCGTCATTCTGGGCCGGGAGGGTCAGGGGCCCAGGGTCACCCACGTCACCACCGGTAAAATCGTGGACAAGGGCATCAAGGACGCCAACAATATGGGTGCGGCCATGGCTCCCGCCGCCGCCGACACCATCCTGGCTCACTTCCGGGATACCGGTCGGAAACCCTCCGACTATGATCTGGTAATCACCGGCGACCTGGGCCAGCTGGGCCACGAGCTGCTGGCTGAGCTCTTGCAGATGGAGGGGCTCCAGCTCCCTCACCTGGCCGACTGCGGCACCCTGATCTACGATCTGGAGGGGCAGGACGTCCACTGCGGCGGCTCTGGCTGCGGCTGCTCAGGAGCCGTGCTGTGCGGATTGCTGCTCAACGGCATGATGGAGGGCCGGTGGAAGCGGATCCTGTTCTGCGGTACCGGTGCCCTGCTCTCCCCTACCTCCACCCAGCAGGGCGAGAGCATCCCCTCGGTGTGCCATGCGGTGGCCATCGAACAGGAAAGGCAGGGATAAGAATGGATATGTTTTGGGAATACGCCCGGGCGTTTCTCTGCGGAGGCGTGCTGTGCCTCATCGGTCAGATACTCATTGACAAAACCAAACTCACCCCTGCCCGCATTCTGGTATCTTATGTGGTGGCAGGCGTCATTCTGGGTGGTCTGGGTATCTATAAATATATCGCCGAGTTCGGCGGAGCGGGAGCCACCGTACCCCTCACCGGCTTTGGCTGGCTGCTGTCCAAGGGCGTAGCCAAGGCAGTGGCGGAACAGGGGGTGCTGGGCGCCCTTACCGGCGGAGTCACGGCCGCCGCGGGCGGCATCACTGCGGCGGTATTCTTCGGTCTGGTGGTGGCCCTGCTCTTCAAGCCCAAGTCTAAGTCATAAAAAAAGAGCGTCCGCAGCTGCGGACGCTCTTTTTTATTTCTGTTTGGATGGCAAAATCAAGCCCAGCACGATACCCACTGCGGCAGGCAGCACCCAGCCCAGGCTTACCGAGGCCAGGGGCATAGCCTTCAGCACATCGCTCAGGCCGGGGATCAGGCCCTTCAAAGCGTCCAGTACACTGAAGACACCGGCGAATAGCACGCCCAGGGGGTAGACCCAGCGCTTCCCCGCCAGCCAGCGGTGGAAGAAGGACAGGGCGATAAGCACGATGGCCATGGGGTACAGGATGCCCAGCACCGGAGCAGACACCGAGATGATCTGGGCCAGGCCCGCGTTGGAGATCACCATGCTCACCACCGCGAAGAGCACCGCCCAGCCCTTATAGCTCAGCTTGGGGCAGATGGAGTAAAAATACTCGCCGCAGGAGCTGATCAGGCCTACACACACATTAAAGCAGGCGATGATGAAGATGCCCGCCAGCAGCACATTGCCCCAGGTTCCAAAGAGCAGGCCCACCACATTGGTCAGAGCCTGAGCACCGTCGGTGGGATTGGGCACCGCTCCGGCAGACAGGGCGCCGATATGGGCCAGCATACAATAGATAATGAGGAGCATCACTCCCGCGATGATGCCGGAGCGGACGGTACCGCGAACCACGGCACTCTCCTCCTCCACCCCTCTGGCCCGGATATTAACCGCGATAATAATACCGAAGGCCAGGGCGGCAATGGTGTCCATGGTCTGGTAGCCCTCCACGAAGCCCTGGATCACCGGGTGGGTCACATAGTTCCCCGAAGCCGGACCGTACCCCTCCAGCGGGTTGGCCAGGCAGCCCACAAAGGTGATGATAATGAGAGCCACCAGGATGGGGCACAGGATCTTGCCCAGCCGGTCGGTGAGCTTTTCCGGCCGCAGGGCGATGACCAGTGCGGCAGCAAAAAACACCAGGGAGTAGATCAGCCGGAACATGGGGATGGGGGCGTCCGCGTCCACAAAGGGGGGCACCGCCATTTCAAAGGAAGTGGTGGCGGTACGGGGGATGGCCAGACAGGGGCCGATAGCCAGATAGGCGGCAATGGTGAAGGCCCGAGCAAACAGCGGGTGCACCCGGCTGCCCAGGGTATCCATCCCGCCGGAGCGGGCCACCGCCACCACGCCCAGCACCGGCAGACCCACAGCACTCACCGCCAGGCCAATCGTAGCCAGCCAGGTAGCGGTGCCCGCCTGAGCCGCGATGCCCGGCGGAAAGATCAGGTTGCCTGCGCCAAAGAACATGGAAAACAACGTAAAGCCCACCAAAATCAGGTTTTTTCCACGCAACTGCATGTCTCTACCTCCTGATTGGGTTAAAAACAGCGGCACACCGGACGGCGTGCCGCTGTTTTCCACTTTTATGCACCAAATTAGCCCTGGGAAATAGCACCCGTGGGGCAGGTGTCGGCGCAGCTACCGCAATCGATGCAGGAGCCGGCGTCGATGACGTAGTGATCGTCGCCCTGAGAGATGGCACCCACGGGGCAAGCGCCCTCGCAAGAACCACAGCTCACGCAAGCGTCGCTGATGACATAGGCCATTGGAATACACCTCCAAACTCTAAAACTACAGTTATTGTATCATAACTTTTTAAAAATGCAATGCTAAAATGCACCGCTGATGGGTATATTTTTTCTCGGCGGGAAAAACTAGATGACACTCCGAAGGAGGGGAATATATCTATGGATCATCCATCCCCGTTTCATATGGAGGCCGCCGGGAGCCTGACCCCGGAACTGGAGGGTGCACCGCGCAGCGGCGTGCACCGCCGGAGAACAAAAGCGAAAGGGCGTGGAACAGCGCATGAAGCCCGTCAAACGGCAGAAAAAGCTCCTGTTTTGGGGCCGGAAGAGACGAGGACCGGCCATGAATGAAACCAGATTCACCCAGCGGGCCCAGACCGCTCTGCGGCTTGCCCAGGAGTGCGCGGCGGAGCTGGGGCACGGCTATGTGGGCAGTGAGCATCTGCTGCTGGGACTGGCCCGGGAGGGCAGCGGCGTGGCAGCCAAGGTACTGCTGTCCGCCGGGCTGGACCCGGATACCCTGAAAGCCGCCATCGCCTCCCTGGTGGGCACAGGAGACGGGGGCACCGCCCCCTCTCAGGGACTTACTCCCAGGTGTAAGAAGATCATCGAACTCTCCCTCACCGAGGCTGCCCGGCTGGGCCACCAGTTCGTGGGCACTGAGCACCTGCTGCTTGGTATTCTCCGGGAGGGGGATGGGGTAGCAGTACGGGTGCTGGCAAACGTGGGGGTGGAGCCCCGGCGGCTGAGAGCCGACGTTACCGCCGCCATGGGGGGCGATCCCTCCTCTTCCTCGCCTTTCCGCGGGACCGGCCGACCCAGAGAGCGGGAGTACGGCGGCGACACCAAGCTGCTGGAGCAGTTTGGACGGGACCTGACCCGGCTGGCCGCCGGAGGCATGCTGGACCCGGTGATCGGCCGGGACCGGGAGATCCAGCGTACCATCCAGATCCTGGCCCGGAGGCAGAAAAACAACCCCGCTCTCATCGGAGAACCCGGTGTGGGCAAAACCGCCGTGGCCGAGGGGCTGGCCTGGCGGATGGCTACCGGCCAGGTACCCGACGATTTACAGGGCAAACGGCTGCTGTCTCTGGACCTGTCCTCCATGGTGGCAGGCACCAAGTACCGGGGCGAATTTGAGGAACGGGTGAAGAGCATCCTGGCGGAGGTCCGCCGGGTGGGCAACATCATCCTCTTCATCGACGAGCTCCACACCATTGTGGGCGCCGGCTCCGCCGAAGGCGCCATCGACGCCGCCAACATCATCAAGCCCGCTCTGGGCCGGGGCGAGCTCCAGGTCATCGGTGCCACCACCACCGACGAGTACCGAAAATATATCGAAAAGGACGCCGCCCTGGAGCGGCGTTTCCAGCCGGTTGTGGTGAGCGAGCCGGACAGCTCCACCGCCCGGTCCATTCTGCTTGGTCTGCGGGACCGGTACGAGGCCCATCACAAGCTGACCATCACCGACGAGGCCATCGATGCCGCCATCTCCCTGTCCGTGCGCTACATTGGGGACCGTCGCCTGCCCGATAAGGCCATCGATCTGATGGACGAGGCCGCCTCCCGGGTACGCATCCAGCGGCTGGCCGCGCCCCCCGACCTCCAGGCCTTGGAGGAGCGCACCGCCCGCACCCGACGGGAGAAGGAGGAGGCCATCCGGGACCAGGACTTTGAGAAGGCCGCCATGCTCCGGGACGCAGAGGAGGATTTCTGCCGGGAACTGGAGCAGCAGAAGGCCCGGTGGCGCTCGGGACAGAACACCGGCTCGGTGACAGCGGAGGACATCGCCGAGGTGGTGGCCGGGTGGACCGGCGTTCCAGTCACCACCCTAACCCAGGCGGAGAGCGAGCGCCTGCTCCAGCTGGAGGAGGACCTCCACCGGAGAGTTGTAGGCCAGGAGGACGCGGTCAAGGCGGTGGCTCGGGCGGTGCGCCGAGGCCGTGTGGGCCTGAAGGAGCCAGGCCGCCCCACCGGCTGCTTTCTCTTTTTGGGCCCCACCGGCGTGGGCAAGACGGAGCTGTGCAAGGCGCTGGCTCAGGCCATGTTCGGCAGCGAGGAGGCCATGCTCCGCTTCGACATGTCGGAATATATGGAAAAGCACGCTGTCTCCCGGCTCATCGGCTCCCCGCCGGGATATGTGGGCTACGAAGAAGGGGGCCAGCTCACCGAAAAGGTGCGCCGCAGACCCTACTGTGTGGTGCTTTTTGATGAGATCGAAAAGGCCCATCCGGATATCTGGGGCATTCTGCTGCAGATGATGGAGGACGGCGTGGTCACCGACGCCCAGGGCCGGAAGGCCGACTTCAAAAACGCCATCGTGGTGCTCACCTCCAACGTGGGCGCCCAGCGCATTACCGCCCGGGGCGGACGGTTGGGCTTTGCCGCTGCCGGTCCCTCCGATGGGCAGACCCGCTCGCCGGAAGAGCTGAAAGCCCTGGTGACTGAGGATCTGAAAAAGGTGTTCCGTCCGGAATTTCTCAACCGGCTGGACGAGACTATCGTCTTTACCCAGCTGGGCCGGGGGGAGATCCGAGCCATCGCCCGGCGGATGCTGGAACAGGTAGGCGGACGGCTGGCAGCTTTGGGGGTCACCCTGTCCTGGACGGATGAGGCCCTGGATGTGCTGGCCAAGCAGGGCTTTGACCCCAGCTACGGAGCCCGGCCCCTCCGCCGCACCATCCGGGCCGGTGTGGAGGACCCCGCCGCTGAAGGGCTGCTCAGCGGCAATCTGAAAGAGGGGGACACCGCCCTGATCTGCTGTGAGGACGGAAAGCTGGCCCTCCACTTTCAGCATGCCCTTACCGCCACAAAGGAGGAAACTGTATGAACGCATTGTCCCGTATCGCTCCCCTGGCTTTAGCTTTGGCCCTGCTGGCCGGCTGCGTCAGTACTGCCGGCAAAGACCTGTCCCCCGAGGAACGCACCCAGCTCTACCGCACCGCCATCGAGAACGCCAGAGACCAGGACCTTAATGACGCCCTGCCCATCGTCACCTCCGCTGAGGAGGAGACGGGCCAGGCCCTGTTTGACGTTCTGAGGCTGGCCCCAGAGGACTGTGCCGCCTGCGCCCTGTCTGTCTCCCTGATGAATGTGAAAGCCTACGGCATTGCCGCTGTCTATCCCGCAGATGGGCGGGAAGCGCAGGTAGAGGACGGCTTGTCCGCCTTTATCGACCAGCAGAGGCAAAATTTCCAGCAGTATCTTCCCGATCAGTACGAGATCGCCCAGGCCGCCCGGCTGGAGACCCTCTCTGACGGGACCATTCTGATGGTAATGTGTGAGGATCAGGACGGGGTCTTTGACCGCATCCGTACCGCGATCATTGAGGGGGAGGGCTGACGCCCTTCCCCTCTTACTCTTGCGGTCCGTCAGTAAAAAGAGTATAATGTAACAGTTCTTTATCCTTTATCTGGGAGGCCTGTTTATGCAAGCAAGAGCCAGTGGTATCCTCCTTCCCGTCTTTTCTCTGCCCGGTCCCTACGGCATCGGGACCCTGGGCAAGTCTGCCCTGCAATTTATCAATTTCCTGGCAGACGGGAAGCAGAAATTCTGGCAGATCCTGCCCCTGGTACCCCCGGGCGGCGGAGATTCTCCATACATGTCCGCCTCCTCCTTCGCCGGCAACCCCCTGCTGCTGGACCTGGACCTGCTCCAGGAGGAGGGGCTGCTCACTCGGGAGGAACTGGATTCCGCCCGCTGGAACAATCCGGACCGGGTAGACTATGCCTGGCTCCATCAGAACCGTGAGCCTCTGTTCCGCAAAGCCTGGGACCGCGGCCGGGAGCGGTACGCCCCCCTGCTGGACAAATTCCTGGCCGACGAGGCGGACTGGCTGCCTGACTACGCCCTGTTTCTGGCCCTCCGGGCCCATTTCGGCGGCAAGGTCCTGGCCGACTGGCCCGACGAGGCCCGTCTGCGCAAGCCGGAAGCCATGGAGCGCTACCGGACCGAACTGGCAGAAGAGTGCCGGTACCAGGCCTTCCTTCAGCTGCTCTTCTTCCGGCAGTGGACCGCCATCAAGGCCTACGCCAACTCCAAGGGCATCTCCATCATCGGAGACATGCCCATCTACGTCTCCCCTGACAGCGCCGAGGTATGGAGCGAGCCGGAGCTGTTCCAGCTGGAGGAGGACATGACGCCCTCTGCGGTGGCTGGCGTACCCCCCGATGCCTTCACCGAGCTGGGCCAGCACTGGGGCAATCCCCTCTACGACTGGGACTATCACAAGAAGACCGGCTTTGCCTGGTGGAAGCGGCGGGGCGCTCAGATGGCCCGGCTGTACGACGTGGTGCGCATCGACCACTTCCGGGCCTTCCACACCTACTGGTCTATCCCCGCCGACGCCCCCGACGCCCGGCCGGGCCATTGGGAGAAGGGCCCCGGCTTTGATCTGCTGGACGCCCTGAAGAGCGTGTCCGGTCTGGCCCTCATTGCCGAGGACCTGGGTGCCCTGGAGGCCGACGCTCTGGAGTTCATCGAACAGAGCGGTCTGCCCGGTATGAAGGTGCTGGTATTTGCCTTCGATCCGGTGGGCGAGAGCTCCTACCTGCCCCACAACTGTCCCAAGGACAGCATCATCTACACCGGCACCCACGACACTCCCACCTTTGTCCAGTGGCTGTTCAGCGAGGCCAGCCCCGCCGAGCGTGACTATGCCTTCGACTACCTGCGGCTGCGGGAGGACGAGGGCTTCGGCTGGGGCGCGGTGTGCGGCGCCTGGATGTCCCCCAGCCGGCTGGCTATCGCCCCTCTGCAGGATCTGCTGGGCCTGGGTGGGGACGCCCGTATCAACACGCCCGGCTCCATGGGACCCCACAACTGGTCCTGGCGGGTACGGGCGGAAGCCCTTAACCCCTCCGTTTCCGGGAAGCTGGCCAAGATCACTCGCACCTATCGCCGCTGACCGTCAATTCGTACAAAAATCACCCCTGGGGAGATGCGGCAAATGCTGTATCTCCCCTTTTCCGGTGGAATTTCCTGCATATCACGCCTTAGCACTTGTAAAATTGAGAATTTTGTTATATTATGATGGGTGCGAAATTCTTATTAAAAGGTAAACAGGTGAACTTATGAGCCTTCGGATCGGTATTGATATCGGCTCCACCACCGTTAAGGTCGTGGTGCTGGATGAACAGAATAAGCTGCTGTTCCGCTCCTATGAGCGGCACTACTCCAAGGCCCGGGAGCGGGCGGCGGAGACCCTGCGTTCCATCTCCGACAAGCTGGCGGGCCAGCAGGTGCGCATGGTCATCACCGGCTCCGCCGGCCTGGGCGTGGCCAAAGCGGCGGACATCGACTTCGTGCAGGAGGTGTACGCCACCGCCGCCGCCGTCAACCAGTACATACCGGACACCGACGCGGTGATCGAGCTGGGCGGCGAAGACGCCAAGATCATCTTCTTCGGCGGCGCTCTGGAGGAGCGGATGAACGGCTCCTGCGCCGGCGGTACCGGCGCCTTCATCGACCAGATGGCCACCCTGATGAACGTCACCGTCACCGAGCTGGATGCGCTGAGCCTGAAGCATGAGAAGATCTATCCCATCGCCTCCCGCTGCGGCGTGTTCGCCAAGAGCGATATCCAGCCCATCCTGAACCAGGGCGGCCGGAAAGAGGACGTGGCCGCCTCCATCTTCCAGGCGGTGGTGGATCAGACGGTGGCCGGTCTGACCCAGGGCCGGGAGCTCAAGGGCAAGATCGTCTTCCTGGGCGGCCCCCTCCACTTCCTCATGGGCCTGCGTCAGCGGTTTATCGAGACCCTGAAGCTGGACAGCGAGCACGCTATTTTCCCCGAGGACGGCGACTGCTTTGCCGGCATCGGCGCCGCTCTGTGCGCCTCTGACTACGGTGAGCAGCTCTTTGACGACGTACTGGACCGGCTGGAGCGCAGTGTGGACAATGTGGGCCTGGTAGACACCATGCCTCCCCTCTTTGAGAGCAAGGCCGACTATGAGGCCTTTACCGCCCGGCACAACGCCATGCACCCCCCGGAGGCGGATATCCACACCTACACCGGGGACGCCTGGCTGGGCATTGACGCCGGCTCCACCACCACCAAGATGGCCCTTATCACCGCCGACGGCGGACTGCTGTACACCTACTACCACTCCAACCTGGGTAATCCGGTAGCCATCGTGCTGGACCAGCTGAAGGAGATTTATCAGCTGTGCGGCGACCGCATCACCATCCGGGGCGCGGCGGTTACCGGTTACGGCGAGGAACTTATCAAGAACGCCTTCAACTGCGACGCCGGTCTGGTGGAGACGGTGGCCCACTACAAGGCCGCCGCCCATTTCAACCCCGACGTGGACTTCATCATCGACATCGGCGGCCAGGACATGAAGTGCTTCAAGATCCGCAACGGCGCGGTGGACTCCATCATGCTCAACGAGGCCTGCTCCTCCGGTTGCGGCTCCTTTATCGAGACCTTCGCCAAGGCTCTGGGCTACTCCATTGCCGACTTCGCCAAGCTGGGCCTGTTTGCCCGGCATCCGGTAAATCTGGGCTCCCGCTGCACCGTGTTCATGAACTCCAGCGTGAAGCAGGCCCAGAAGGACGGCGCCAGCGTGGAGGATATCTCCGCCGGTCTGTCCATCTCCATTGTGAAAAACGCGGTGTACAAGGTCATCCGCGCCGCCAACGCCGACGACCTGGGCCAGCACATCGTGGTCCAGGGCGGCACCTTCCACAACGACGCGGTGCTCCGGGCCTTTGAGCTGGAGCTGGGCCGCAACGTGACCCGGCCCACCATCGCAGGCATCATGGGTGCCTTCGGCGCGGCCCTGTTTGCCCGGGACCTGCACCGGGAAAAGAGCACCATCCTGACAGCGGAGGATCTGAAGACCTTCTCCCACACCGCCAAACCCACCACCTGCAACCTGTGCACCAACCACTGCTCCCTCACTGTCAACACCTTTGACGGCGGGCGGCGGTTCGTCTCCGGCAACCGGTGCTCCCGCCCCCTGGGCAAGGCCAAGGTGGAGAACCCCGACCTGATGGTCTACAAGTACAAAAAGCTCCGTGCCCTGGAGGGCAAGGGCTCCGGCAGCGGTGTCCGCGGCAAAATGGGCATTCCCTTCGGGCTGAATATGTACGAGAACCTGCCCTTCTGGTTCGAGTTCTTTACCCGCCTTAACTTTGAGGTTGTCCTCTCTCCCGAGTCCTCCCGGAAGCTCTACCTGAAAGGCCAGCACACCATTCCCTCCGACACGGTATGTTACCCCGCCAAGCTGCTCCACGGCCATGTGGAGGCGCTGGTAGACGAGGGCGTGGATGCCATCTGGTATCCCTGCATGTCCTATAACAACGACGAGGGCATCGGCGACAACCACTACAACTGCCCGGTGGTGGCCTACTACCCCGAGCTGCTGGCCGCCAACGTGCCTGCCCTCAAGCAGGTCAAGTATCTGGATCCCTACGTGGGCCTGTGGCGGCACAAGGACTTTGGCAAGCGCATCGCCCATCTGATGCAGGCGGAATTCTCCATTCCCAAGCGGGAGACTGAGCGGGCGGTGAAGGCAGCCTATGAGGCATACGACGCCTACGTCCACGATGTACGGGAGACCGGGAAGAAGTACATCGAGTACGCCCGGGAGCACCACATGCCCATCATCGTGGCCTGCGGCCGGCCCTACCACATCGACCCGGAGATCAATCACGGCATCAACGACCTGATCACCTCCTTCGGCTTCGTGCTGGTCACCGAGGACGCCCTCAGCTATCTGGAAGGCTATGCCCCCCGAAAGGTGCTCAACCAGTGGACCTTCCAGTCCCGTATGTACAACGCCGCCCGCTACGTCTGCACCCAGCCTGACATGCAGGTGGTGCAGCTGGTCAGCTTCGGTTGCGGCACCGACGCCATCACCACCGACGAACTGCGGGACATTCTGGAAAAGGGCGGTAAGCTGTACACCCAGCTGAAGATCGACGACATCAGCAACCTGGGCGCCGTTACCATCCGGATACGCTCTCTTATGGCCGCGATGGAAGCCCGGTCACTTTCTTTTGAAAAAGAAAGTGACCAAAGAAAACTTCCATAACGGCCGCTCAAGTGCCAACCATACCGAAAGGAACCACGTTCTATGGCAGAATTAGTTTACGATAAAACCGGGCGGCTCCTGTTTACCCAGGAGATGAAGAAGGAATACACCATCCTCTTCCCCACCATGCTCCCTGTCCACTTCGGGCTGATGGCCCGGATCATCGAGACCGAGGGCTACAAGGTGGAAATGCTCACCACCAACCACCGCAACATCGTGGATGAGGGCCTGAAGTACGTCCACAACGACACCTGCTACCCCGCCCTGCTGGTCATCGGTCAGCTCATCAACGCGGTGAAGAGCGGCAAGTACGACCCCCATAAGGTGGCTCTGCTTATCACCCAGACCGGTGGCGGCTGCCGGGCCTCCAACTACATCCACCTGCTGCGCAAAGCTCTGGTGAAGGCCGGGCTGGAATACGTGCCCGTCATCTCCCTGAACCTGTCCGGTCTGGAGCACAATCCCGGCTTCAAGCTGGGTCTGGGCACCCTGCGCAAGGCCGTATTTGCCATGATGTACGGCGATATCATCGTCCAGACCGCCAACCAGGTGCGGCCTTACGAGGTGAACAAGGGCCAGACTGACGAGACCATTCAGAAGATCGAGGATCACCTACTCTCTGAAATGAGCGCCGGTAAGGGCCTGTCCTTCAAGAGCATGGTAGCCAACTTTGACCACATCATTGCCGCCTTCAAGGCCATTCCTGTAGCCGGAGAGCCCAAGGTCAGAGTGGGTGTGGTAGGCGAGATCTACATCAAGTACTCCCCCTTGGGCAACAACAATCTGGAGCAGTTCCTCCTGTCTGAGGGAGCCGAACCGGTGGTACCCGGCCTCACCGACTTCATCATCTTCAAGATCTATAACCGCGAGGTGGATGTAAACATCTACGGCGGTAAGTGGGTGAAGAAAAAGGCCTGCCAGGTGCTGAAGGGTTACGTGGAGAAGTGTCAGAAGGCCATGATCGCCGCCATGAAGAAGGGCGGCTTCCGGGCTCCCGGCACCTTTGAGGATCTGCGGCAGCTCATTAAGGGTTACCTGGGCGAGGGCAATAAGATGGGCGAGGGCTGGCTGCTCACCGCCGAGATGCTGGAGCTTATCCACTCCGGCACCCCCAACATCGTCTGTACCCAGCCCTTTGGCTGTCTGCCCAACCACATTGTGGGCAAGGGCATGATCCGCAAGCTGAAGGACGATTACCCCTACTCCAATATCGTGGCCATCGACTACGACCCCGGCGCCACCAAGATCAACCAGGAGAACCGCATCAAGCTGATGCTGGCCAACGCCCGGGGTCTCGCCAAGCAGGAGGCCCAGACCCAGACCCAGACTACCCAGGAAAAGGAGCCTGTTCATGTCTGAGCTCCGCTTCGTGGATGCCTGCACGGAGGAGCACTTCGCCGCCATGAGCGCTATCCACTGCCGGGGCTGGCGGACAACCTACCCTGGTTTTGTGCCCGATGACTATCTGAGGGACGTAATCACCGAGGATCATTGGGTCCCATTTTTCCGCGAAGACTGCGAAACCAAACGCTGTAACGGTTTACTGCTTTACGAAAATGACCAACCGGTGGCCTGCTGCACCTATGGGCCTATCCGCTCAGGGGCCAGCCCCCGACAGAGCGCGGATCTGGTCATAGATTCCGGCAATTACCCTGGATGGGGTGAAGTGATCTCCTTTTACACCGAGCCCACCCGAACGGGTTCCGGATTTGGTTCTCTGCTGCTGGAGGAGGCACTCCGGCGGCTGAAGGCTGCGGGCTATCCCGGCTGCACGCTGTTTGTGCTGCAGGAAAACCAGGGTGCCCGGCGGTTTTACGAGCGCCACGGTTTTTCTTGGGACGGCACCGTCCAGCTGGTGCCCTTCCCCCATGATATGATCTGTCACGACCTGCGCTATACACAACTATTTTGACCCCCTGCGGGCTGCCACGCCGCAGGAAAAAACGGGTATCGGGGCGCGCTTATGCGTACTCCGATACCCGTTTTATGTTATTCAGGAGGGATCCCATTGAACGAAAACAAAATGGCGGTAATGCCGGTGCGCCGGCTGCTGCTCAACATGTCCTGGCCCATGATGCTGTCCATGCTGATTCAGGGACTATATAACCTGGTGGACAGCATGTTCGTCGCCAAACTCAGCGGAGACAGCTTTGTGGCCCTGTCCCTGGTCTATCCGGTACAGACCCTGATGATCGCCATATGCGTAGGGGTAGGCGTGGGCTTCAACGCCCTGCTCTCCCGGCGTCTGGGAGAGGGCCGCAGAGAGGAAGCGGAACAGGTAACCTCCAACGGCTACTTCCTTTACCTGGTCTGCTGGCTGGTATTTCTGATCCTGGGGGTCAGCTTTGCCCGGCCATTCCTGAGCCTCTTCTCCGACGTGCCCCAGGTTGTGACTTACGGCAGCCAATACCTGGCCATCGTCACCGGTGTCTCCCTGGGCATGTGCATGCAGTTTGCGGGAGAGCGCACCCTTCAGGCCACCGGAAACACCATTGGACCCATGATCATCCAGGGCATCGGTGCGGTCATCAACCTGGTGCTGGATCCCCTGCTTATCTTCGGTATTGGCCCCTTCCCCCGGCTGGAGGTGGCAGGAGCCGCCATCGCCACCGTATTGGGCCAGTTGGTGGGTATGGTGGTTGGTCTGATCATGGTCCGCCGCACGCCCTCCGTCACCCTGTCCTTCCGGGGCTTTCGGCCCAATGCCTCCATCCTGGCGGACATGCTCCGGGTGGGTATTCCGGCGGCGCTGATGCAGGCTCTTACAACAGTAATGAGCATGGGTATGAATCTGATCCTTCCCTTGTTTACCTCCGCCGGGGTATTCATCCTGGGCGCCTATTTCAAGCTCCAGTCCTTCCTGTTCATGCCCCTCTATGGCATGAACAATGCCATCGTGCCCATCATCAGCTTCAACTACGGAGCCAGAAAAAAGGAAAGGATCACCGGCACCATCCGCTTTGCCCTGGCCCTGACACTGGGTATCATGGCTGTGGGTACGGTGGTGATGATGACCCTTTCCGGTCCTCTGCTTGGTATTTTTGACGCCGACGCTGCCGTACTGGCGGAGGGCATTCCCGCCCTGCGGATGATCGCCCTGTCCTTCCTATACGCCGGTGTCTCCATCATTCTCTGCTCCGCCCTCCAGGCGCTTGGCGCGGCCAACTCCAGTCTGGCCATCTCCCTGCTGCGGCAGGTGGTGCTTCTCCTCCCCGCCGCCCTGGTCCTGGGCGCCATCCGCCCGGTCCTGGTGTGGCTGGCCTTCCCTGTGGCGGAGCTGATCTCCTGCGCTGCCGCCCTGATCCTGTGCCGGAATATTCTCCGCCGGAAGCTGGATGGAATGGAGTCCTAGTTTTCCACACCGGGGGTAATTTGGAAGGAAGAAAACACACATTGGATCACGGTATAGCCGTCCTGGGACAGCTCACCCCGGAGGAGGGCATGAGTGTCCGGCTGGAACCACAGGGAGCATTCCCGACCGGTACCTGGCTGGGCCTCCGGATCCCGGCACACCACCCGCAGTACCTCTGTCTCCTCTTCCTGTTCCATCCCGCACTCGGCCATATAACCGCTCTGGATATAATCCAGCAGCAGGGGCACCGCCGACACCGGGCTCAGGCCGGTATCGTCCAGTGGACCGGTCTCCACCCGGACCCCGTCGTACTCCAGTGCTGTCTCACCCTCCGCCATGCGGGCGGTGATCCCCGCCACGTTTTCCGGCGCGGTGAGGGTGAGCACGCTCTCCCCCTCCCGCTGCCAGTTCAGGTCGATCCCGTATTCATACACCCGCTGGCCGTAGTCGGCAATTACCTCCATAGAAGCGGTGCACCCCGCCATAGCCAGATATTCTCCCCGGATGTCCAGGGCCAGCTGCTCCGCCCGACTTCCTCCCTCCCCGCCGCAGCAGGTCAGGGTCAGACAAAGGGTCATCGTCAGTACACACACACCCAAACAGCGGCCCACAGACCACCCTCCCTTTACTCCATATGCGCCCGTATCACCCGGGGCAGGGCGGACACCAGGTCAGAGGGAGTCATACCGTACTCTCCGATCTCAGCGGCACACAGATCACCGGCGGCACCATGGAGCCACACTGCCGTTGGCACCGCCTGCCGGGCAGACATTCCCTGACCCAGCAGAGCCAGGATAATGCCGGACAGCACATCACCGCTGCCTCCCTTGGCCATGCCGGGGTTGCCGGTGGTGTTGATGTAGGCTGTGCCGTCAGGGAAGGCGGTAATGGTATTGTGCCCCTTGAGCACCAGACAGCAGCCGTGCTCCATGGCAAAGCTCCGGGCAGCCCCCAGCCGGTCCCCGTCGGACAGGTCTCCTCCCAGCCGGGCAAACTCTCCGTCGTGAGGGGTGAGGATGGTGTGCAGCCCCTTCCGGGCGTCCAGTACATCTATATGTCCCTCCAGGGCGTTTATGCCGTCAGCGTCCAGCACCACCGGAATATGGATCTCACGGAGCAGATGGCGCACTACAGCGGAGACACTGTTTCCCCGACCCAGGCCAGGCCCGATCAGGCAGACGCCGCAGCCATCCAACCGGCCGTGGACCGCTTCTCCGGCATCCAGAGAAAGCTGTCCCTCTTTTCCGGCGGGCAGCGGACAGGGCATAGCCTCGTCCAGCTTGGCCGCCGCGATGGGCCAGACAGGAGAAGGCACACCCACCGTCACCAGTCCGGCACCGGAACGCACCGCCGCCTGGGCCGCCAGCACCGGAGCTCCGGTATAGCCCACACTGCCCCCCAGGATATAGCATTTTCCGAAATCTCCCTTATGTGCGTCCCGGGGACGGCGGGGGAAGTGGATATTCTCCTCCTCCACGCTGCACACCGGGCAGTCCGCCCCGTTCACCAGGTCCGCCGGGATACCGATATCAGCTACCACCAGCTTTCCGGTATGCAGGCCGCCCTTGCCCACATAATGCCCCACCTTGGGCAAGGTGAAGGTAACGGTGGCCGCTGCCTCCACCGCCGCACCCAGTACCCGGCCGGTGTCGGTCTCCACCCCGCTGGGGATGTCGGCGGACACCACCGGGATCTCGCAGGTGTTCATCATATGAATGGCGGTCAGGGCGTCCCCCTCCACCGGTCGGCGGAGCCCGGTACCAAAGATGGCATCCACCATGACTCCGCATTCCAGACACCAGGCGGCGAAACCGGCATCGTCAGGCTGGAAGGGCTCCAGCTTCCCGCCCGCAGCCGCCAGCTTGACCTCCATGGCCCGGGTGTCCATGGTCATTTTCTCGTGGTCCCCCACCAGAATACAGCGCACCTCAAAGCCGGCTTCCAGCAGCAGCCGGGCACAGGCCACCCCGTCGCCGCCGTTATTGCCCGGCCCGCAGAAGCACACCACCCGGCCCGGGGTGTCTTTCATCAGGGCCATTACTTCATCGGCCAGAGCAGCCGCCGCCCGTTCCATCAGGTCGGTGGAGGGAATACCCTTTTCCTCTATGGCAATCCGGTCCATCTCCCGGCTCTGCTCCGCTGTCACGATCCGCATGCTGTTCACGCTCCCAAAGCTGTTGTTCGGCTCTCATTATATGCGTCTGTCCCCGTCCCGTCAATTTTTATCTTGCGCTTTGGGGAAAACTGTGATATATATAGGTTTACATGCGAAGAAGGGAAAAAGATCGGTTCCCGACCCGTCAGAGAGCGTCCGTCACCGGCTGAAAGCGGATGCAGGGTTCGGCCCCCTCGGTTCGTCCTGGAGCGGCCCTGGAGACAGGGACGGCGTGGCCCCACGTTATCGGGGCTGAGAGTGCCCGCCAGAGGCGGGAATTGCGGGTGGTACCGCGGAAGGTTTGCCTTTCGTCCCAGGTGTTGGGATGAAGGGCTTTTTTCATGTCAAAAAAGCAAAAGGAGCTGTACTATATGAAGGAAACATTGGAACAGATCCGCCGGGAAGCGCTGGACGCCATGGAAAGTGCCCAGAACGCCCAGGAGCTGGACGCTCTGCGGGTCAAGTATCTGGGCAAAAAGGGCGAGCTCACCGCGGTGCTCAAGCAGATGGGCAAGCTGTCCGCTGAGGAGCGGCCCGTCATGGGTCAGCTGGCCAACGAGGTCCGCGCCGCCCTGGAGAGCGCGCTGGAGACCCGGGGCAAGGAGCTGGAGGCCAAGGCTCTGGAGGACCGTCTGGAGGCCGAGGCTCTGGATATCACCGTCCCCGGCAAGCCGGTGAAAGAGGGTCACCGGCACCCCATGTATATCGCTCTGGACGAGATCAAGGAGATCTTCATCGGCATGGGCTTCACCGTGCTGGACGGCCCCGAGGTGGAGCTGGCTGAGCTGAACTTTGACCGTCTCAACGCCGAGGAGGGTCACCCCTCCCGCGACTGGAGCGACACCTTCTATTTTGACGAGGACAGCCGGGTGATGCTCCGCTCCCAGACCTCTCCCATGCAGGTCCGGGCCATGGACTCCATGGAGCTGCCCATCCGCATCATCGCCCCCGGCCGGGTGTACCGCAAGGATGAGGTGGACGCCACCCACTCCCCCATGTTCCACCAGGTGGAGGGTATGGTCATCGACAAGGGTGTGACCATGGCCGACCTGAAGGGCACCCTGAACACCGTCGTGGAGCAGCTCTACGGCAAGGGCACCAAGACTCGGTTCCGTCCCCACCACTTCCCCTTCACCGAGCCCTCCTGCGAGATGGACGTGCAGTGCCACAAGTGCGGCGGCGTAGGCTGCCCCACCTGTAAGGGCGAGGGCTGGATCGAGCTGCTGGGCGCGGGCATGATCCATCCCCGGGTTCTGGAGATGAGCGGCATCGACCCCAACGTGTACTCCGGCTGGGCCTTCGGCATCGGCCTGGAGCGCACCGCCATGCGCCGGTTCAAGATCGCCGACCTGCGACTGATCTTCGAGAACGACGTGCGGTTCCTGGAGCAATTCTAAGAAAGGAGTGTAGGAACAATGAATCTGAGCAGAAAATGGCTGAATGAATTTGTCACTGTGACTGCCTCCGACAAGGAATTTGCCGAGGCTATGACCCTCTCCGGCTCCAAGGTGGAGCTGACCCACGACCTGGGTGAGGAGATCTCCAACGTAGTGGTGGGCAAGGTTACCGCCATGGAACGTCACCCCGATTCCGATCACATGTGGATCTGCCAGGTGGAGGTGGGCAAGGAGGAGCCGGTACAGATCGTCACCGGCGCCTGGAACGTCCATGTGGGTGACCTGGTACCTGTAGCCCTCCACAAGTCCACCCTCCCCGGCGGCAAGAAAATCGAAAAGGGCAAGCTGCGGGGCGTGGTGTCCAACGGCATGATGTGCGGTCTGTACGAGCTGGGCCTGGATGAGCGGGATTTTCCCTACGCCGCCATCGTCCCCGCCGCCCTGCTGAACGACTACAAGCCGCTGGACAAGGAAAAGCCCTCCATCCCCGCGGATGTGCAGCCCGGCCACAAGATCTACGGGCCCGTGGTGGCCGCCAGGGTGCTGGAGTGTACCATGCAGCCCGACTTCACCTTCCACACCTGCCTGGACCTGGGCGGGTCCACCGCAGCTCCCGACACCATCTGCCCCAACCTGCACGAGGGGGACATGGTAGCCTACAACACCAAAACTGATTCCATCTGCACCCTGGAGGATCTCCACGCCCAGCAGGCTGAGTTCCCCCACTGCATCCCCGACGGCATCTTCATCCTTCACGAGGACTGCAATCCCGGCGACGACATCAAACCCGTCATCGGCATGGACGACCACGTGGTGGAGTTTGAGATCACCCCCAACCGGCCCGACTGCCTGTCCGTCATCGGCCTGGCCCGGGAAGCCGCCGCTACCTTTGACGCTCCCCTCTCCCTCCACCAGCCGGTGGTAAAGGGCGGCGCGGACGGCAGCCTGGTGGAGCTGCTGGACGTAGAGACTCCCGCAGCCGACCTGTGCCCCCGTTACACCGCCCGGATGGTGCGCAACGTGAAGATCGCCCCCTCCCCCAAGTGGATGCGGGAGCGGCTGCGCGCCATGGGTGTGCGTCCCATCAACAACATTGTGGATATCACCAACTACGTCATGCTGGAGTACGGCCAGCCCATGCACGCCTTTGACTACCGCTATGTAAAGGGCGGCAAGATCATCGTCCGCCGTGCCGAGGAGGGTGAGAAGCTCACCACCCTGGACGGCAAGGAGCACACCCTCAACGCCAACCACCTGGTCATCGCCGACGAACACCGTGCCGTTGGCTTGGCTGGCATCATGGGCGGCGAGAACAGCGAGATCGTGGCCGACACCACCGACGTGGTGTTCGAGTCTGCCTGCTTCGACGGCACCTGCATCCGCAAGGGCGCTCTGGCCCTGGGCATGCGCACTGAGGCTTCCGCCAAGTTTGAGAAGGGCCTGGACCCCATGAACACCCTGCCCGCCGTGGAACGTGCCTGCGAACTGGTGGAGCTGTTGGGCGCCGGTGATGTGGTGGACGGCACCATCGATATCCTCAACTACGTGCCCCAGCCCCGTGTCCTCAAGCTGGAGCCTGAGCGCATCAACGGCCTGCTGGGCACCGATGTGGCCGAGGATGAGATGGTGGCCATCCTGAAGAAGCTGGACTTCCAGGTGGAGGGCGATCAGGTCACCGTGCCCTCCTGGCGCGGCGACGTCATCGGCATGGCCGACCTGGCGGAGGAAGTGGCCCGGTTCCACGGCTACAACAACATCCCCACCACCCTCATGCGCGGTCAGACCACCCTTGGCGGTTACGGCGAAGAGGAGCTGCTGGAGCGGCAGCTGGGCAGCA
Organism: Flavonifractor sp. HCP28S3_F3; assembly: GCF_052065355.1. Classification (NCBI taxonomy): domain Bacteria; kingdom Bacillati; phylum Bacillota; class Clostridia; order Eubacteriales; family Oscillospiraceae; genus Flavonifractor; species Flavonifractor sp. HCP28S3_F3. Next base: position 150,580 of record NZ_JBQHUF010000001.1, on the reverse strand, counting down.
TGTGCCGGGCCATGGGTTATGACGAGATCATCACCTACTCCTTCATCTCCCCCACCTGCTACGACAAGATCCGCTGGGCTGCCGACGACCCCCGCCGCCAGTCCTTCAAGATCCTCAACCCCCTGGGTGAGGACACCTCCATCATGCGCACCACTGTACTGCCCTCCATGCTGGAGATCCTGACCCGCAACTACAACTACCGCAATCAGAACGTGCGTCTGTACGAGGTAGGCCGCACCTACCTGCCCGGCGGCGACGATGGCCTGGCTGTGGAGAACAAGGTGCTGTCCATGGGCGCCTACGGCAGCGATATGGACTTCTACACCCTGAAGGGCGCAGTGGAGGCCATTCTGAAGGACCTCCGGGCAGAGGATGTCCGCTTTGAGGTCCCCTGCGTACCCAACCCCTCCTATCACCCCGGCCGGGTAGCCGATGTATACGTCGGTGACCGCCGCATCGGCGTGCTGGGTCAGATCCATCCCCTGGTAGCACAGAATTACGGTGTGGACACCGAGTTCTACTGCGCCGAGCTGGAGCTGGAGCAGCTGCGCTGCGCCAAGGGCGCCGATCCTGAGTATGTCCCCCTGCCCAAGTTCCCCTCTGTCACCCGGGATATCGCCGTGGTGTGCGAGGAGAAGGTCACCGTGGGCCAGCTGGAGGACTGCATCCGCTCTGCCGGCGGCAAGCTGATCAAGCAGGTGTCCCTGTTTGACATCTACCGCGGCAAGGGCGTGGATGAGGGCAAGAAGTCCGTGGCCTTCAACCTGGTACTCCGTGCCGACGACCGCTCCCTCACCGGTGAGGAGGCTGACGCCGACGTGAAGAAGGTGCTGGAGGCTCTGGCCAGCCAGCTGGGCGCCATCCTGCGGTAACAAAACCATAGAAAAAAGCCCCGTCGGCCGACGGGGCTTTTTTGTTCCATTATACCTGTTCCACCACGCCTACAAAGAGGATGGCGCTTCCGTCCCGGATGATAAAGAGGAAGGGACGATCCAGGTCCATGACACAGATTTTGGAATCCTCCGGCGGAGCAGCACCGGCGTTATCCGCCATCAGTGTGACAGCGGCGGCCTCCACCCCCTTCTCGTCCACCTTCACCCGGGCGATCTGCTTGGCCTGGTCCAGCCACACCGGCTCAATGTCGGTGAGGGGGGTAAAGTCGGATGCATCGGCATCAAAGACGTTAGTGATTCCCAACCCCTCCAGGGTGGGTTTCAGATTAAGGGTGGAATCCACATCGAACTTGGGCACCGACCACTGGACCTCCCCGTAAATTTCATTTTCGGACTGGGTGAGCTGGGTGAGAAAATCCGGGTCCGCCAGCAGGTCGGCGGGACTGACCCCCTCGTCCGGCAGAACGAAGGTCATGGTGCCCCCTTTGGTACCCAGGGATGCGGCCTGGTAACCGTCCTGCCGCAGGAAGGTGGCATCCCGGGTAGTATGCATGAAGTCCACCTGAGTCTCGGTGCCGTCGGCTGCGGTGAAGATGTCCTCCTCCGTCAGCCTGTCGTTGAACTCGTCGCTCCATCCCGCCTGATAATAAAGGGTGGAGGCCAGCACGTTCAGGGTATCCGTCGTGGTTTCCAGCACCTTGCCGTCAGAGCCGATCAAACCCTTCGTCTGCTCCGCCACCCAGTCGGCCAGGGCCTGGTCTGCCTCGTCGGTGCCCATGGGCACCTGGTAGGAACTGGCGTAGTAGTGCTCCGCCAGGTTTTCCAGCACATCCTGGTGGAAGGTCACGTTCTCATTGAGCCAGATAGAGTTGCCCAGCAGGGTGGTTGCAGTGCCGTCATCCTGGTAAAGGGTATGCCACAAAATGTCCGCCCAATCCCGGAGCTGTTCCAGGTCGGAGGCTCCAAGGGCGTCCAGCACCTGCTGCCGGGTCTCTCCTCCGGTGGTCTCAGCCAGCATGGCCAGAGCAAACCACAGGGACACAGGGGAATAGATCCGGTTGTCCTCACCCGCCAGGGCCAGAGCTGTGCTCTCCCCGGTGAAAGCCGCCAAAGCCTCCTCCAGCTCCGGTGTCTTGTACAGCGCCGGCACCTCGTCCCGGTAGTCCCGCCAGGCGTTCCAATAGGCGTCGTACTCTTCCTGATACCGTTCCCAGGCCGCCTCGGTGGCAAAGGCAGGCTCGGCAGGATATTGGGGCAGGTCGGGGTACGTGGGCAGAGCGATGGCGTAGGCTCTGCCAGCCAGAGGACCGCTATTATTGCCGCCTGTGCCGGGGATTCCAGTAATGAGCAGGGCAACCGCCACCGCCGCCGCCACCGCGGGCACCAGGGCCTTCATAGGCTTGCGCTTTTTCCGCAAAGTCCCACTGCCCACTGCCCGCTCCACCGCCTCGGGCGTGGGGTGGAGAGCATCGTTTGCTCGTTTATAATGATCCATCATGGAAGATCTTCTCCTTTCAGGGCCTGGGCCAGCTTCTCCCGGCCGCGGGACAGCCAGCTTTTCACTGTCCCCTCCTTCGCACCGGTAAGGGAGGCGATCTCAGAGACAGAATAGCCCTCATAGTAGTGGAGGTGGATGGCGGTGCGGTATTTCTTCGGCAGCTCCAGCACTGCCCGGTACACCGCCCGGTCCTCCGGCTCCATAGTTTGGGTCACTGCCTCCTCCAGAGGCAGCCAGCTCCGCCAGCGGGCAGATAATAGGGTGTTCGTACAGTTCAGCGTACAGCGGATGAGCCAGGCCTTCCGGTGTTCATCGTTCTCCAGCAATCCCTCATGGCGGAAGAAGCGGGCAAACACCTCCTGGAACACATCCTCACTGTCCTGGATATGCCGGGTTCGGGCCAGAGCCAGCCGCCACACCATATCCCCCCAGCGCGCAATCTGGGCGCGGGCGGTCCTCTCTTCTGTCATGTGCCTCACCTCTCTTTTGGGCATCCAGCGGGTCCCCCGCCTCGTATCCGCCCATGCCCCGGGGCAGAGACGGCAGGGACCTCTGTCATCTATCATACCATGGCAGGCGGCAAAGGGTTGCAGCTACTTCTTAAAGAATCATAAAATTTTGGTCTTTCTCTTTACATCGTGAAAATTTTCGGCTACAATGGGAAACAGATTGATACAGGGAGGTGTATCAGGCATGGAGATGGATTACACCCGTAAATTCAGCCTGCAAAACGACAAGGACCCGGAGATCAAGCAGATCCTGTCCTCGGTCTATCAGTCTCTGCAGGAGAAGGGTTACAACCCCATCAACCAGATCGTGGGATACATCCTCTCAGAGGACCCCACCTATATCACCAATTACAACAACGCCCGTGCCCTGATCCGTAAGCTGGATCGGGACGAGCTGCTCCAAGAGCTGGTGAAGCAGTATCTCCGCGACTGAGTGCCACACGGACCGCCTATTCAGGCGGTCCGTTTTTTATCCCATATGTTGCAGCAGCAACATACAGAAGCCTTCTTTTCTGCTATGCTGTTTCCATCAAACAGAAAAAAGGAGTTTTCCTGATGAAGCGCAAAATCATTAAAATAGATCAGAGCCTGTGCAACGGCTGCGGCCTGTGTGCTGCCGCCTGCCACGAGGGAGCCATCGAGATGGTGGAGGGCAAGGCTGTCCTCACCCGGGAGGACTACTGCGACGGGTTGGGTGACTGCCTGCCCGCCTGCCCCACCGGAGCTATCAGCTTTGAGGAGCGGGAGGCTCCCGCCTATGACCACGCGGCGGTGCTGGCCGCCAAGGCCGCCAAAGAGAAGGCTTCCGCCGCTCCCCTCCCCTGCGGCTGCCCGGGCAGCATGAGCCGTTCCATCTGTCGGGAGGAGGCCCCCGTCTCCGACAGTGCTGTCCCCAGCCAGCTGCGCCAGTGGCCGGTGCAGATCAAGCTAGCTCCGGTGAACGCCCCCTACTTCGACGGCTGCCATCTGCTCATCGCCGCCGACTGCACCGCCTACGCCTACGGCAATTTCCATCAGCACTTCATCCGTGGGAAGGTGACCCTCATCGGCTGCCCCAAGCTGGACGACGGAGATTACAGCGAAAAGCTGACCGCCATTCTGGCCCAAAACGATGTAAAGAGTGTAACCGTGGCCCGGATGACCGTACCCTGCTGCGGCGGCATCCTGCGGGCTGTGCAGAACGCTTTGTCTGCCAGCGGCAAGGATATCCCCCTCCAGGTTGCGGTGATCGCCCCCGACGGCAGTCTGGCCTAAGTTACCTTCTTTCACAAGGGCACAGGCGTATTTTTTGTAAAAAGTTGTACAAGCAGACAAAATTCTCTCCGACCCTTGCAAACAAGGTGAAAATCCGATATAGTTTTACTATATTTAACACGAGGAGGTACGGGGATGGCACCGGTGCTGGTTCGACGTGCAGGAATCTGGCTCATCCACGGCACCAACCTGTCCTCCATCAGGGAGTAACCAAAATCAGGGCATCCGTGCACCGGATGCCCTGATTTATTTTTTCTTTCCCTGAAAAATTTTTTGTTATACAGGAGGGTCCTATGAGTAAAAAGGTCGCTGTGGTCATGGGTTCTGATTCCGATCTGGACACCATGCGTCCCTGCATCAGCCGTCTCAAGTCCTTCGGCATCCCCACCGAGGTGCGGATCATCTCCGCCCACCGCACTCCCGCCGCCGCCGAGGAGCTGGCCGCCCACGCCGCGGAAAATGGGTTCGGGGTCATCATCGCCGCCGCCGGCAAGGCCGCACATCTGGCAGGCGTACTGGCTGCCTACACCACCCTGCCCGTCATCGGCGTGCCCATCAAGACCTCTATGATGGGAGGCCTGGACTCTCTGCTGTCCATGGTGCAGATGCCCAAGGGTATCCCCGTGGCCTGTGTGGCGGTGGACGGCGCTGACAACGCCGCCATTCTGGCCGCCCAGATGCTGGCCCTGTCTGATCCGGATCTGGTAGACAAGCTGGCCCAATTCAAAGCTGATATGGCAGTAGAAGTTGCGAAAAAAGATGAAAAAATCCGAATGGAGGAGTTTTAAGATGTCTTACGAGAAGAAGGAACAGCTGTACGAGGGCAAGGCCAAGAAGGTATTCGCCAGCAACGACCCCGAAGTGGTCATCGTCTCCTATAAGGATGACGCCACCGCCTTCAATGGTCTGAAGAAGGGCACCATCACCGGCAAGGGCGCCATCAACAACCGCATGACCAACAACCTGATGCGCCGCCTGGAGGAGAAGGGCGTCCCCACCCACTATGTGGAGGAGCTCAGCGACCGTGAGACCGCGGTGAAGAAGGTGTCTATCGTCCCCCTGGAGGTCATCATCCGCAACATCTCCGCCGGCTCCTTCGCCAAGCGCTACGGCGTGGAGGAGGGCATCGTGTTTGACGAGCCCACGATTGAGTTCTCCTACAAGAACGACGATCTGGGCGATCCCCTCATCAACGACTACCATGCCCTGGCTCTGAAGCTGGCTACCAAGGACGAGATCGAGCTGATCAAGAAGTACGCCTTCGCTGTCAACGACCTTCTGAAGGGCTTTATGAAGGAGATCGGCATTGACCTGGTGGACTTCAAGCTGGAGTTCGGCAAGACCTCCGACGGCACCATCGTGCTGGCTGACGAGATCTCCCCCGACACCTGCCGTCTGTGGGATGAGAAGACCCATGAGAAGCTGGACAAGGACCGCTTCCGCCGGGATCTGGGCGGTGCTGAGGAGGCCTATGAAGAGGTCATGCGCCGTCTTATGGGGGACAAATAATCTATGGGCGGTTTCTTCGGCACTATCTCAAAACGCGACTGTGTGATGGATCTGTTTTTCGGCACCGACTACCACTCCCATCTGGGCACCAAGCGGGGCGGCATGGCCGTCTATGACGCTGAGGCAGGCTTTCAGCGGCAGATCCACAACATTGAAAATACTCCTTTCCGTACCAAGTTTGACAAGGATCTGCGGGATTTCCACGGCTGCGCCGGCATCGGCTGCATCAGCGACACCGACCCTCAGCCGCTGCTGGTACGTTCCCACTTAGGGCTGTACGCCATCATTACCGTCGGCATCATCACCAACTCCGATCAGCTGGTGGAGCGGTACTTCTCTGAGCGGGGCCACCAGTTTATGGCTATGAGCTCCGGCAAGGTCAACTCCACTGAACTGACCGCCGCTCTCATCAATCAAAAGGAGGACCTGGTCAGCGGTATCCGCCACGCCCAGGAGGAGATCGACGGCTCCTGCACCATGCTTATCCTCACCCCCGACGCGATCATCGCCGCCCGGGACAAGCTGGGCCGCCTTCCCGTGCTCATTGGCCAGAATGAGGAGGGCTGCTGCGTCTCCTTTGAGTCCTTCGCCTACCACAAGCTGGGCTACACCGACGCCTATGAGCTGGGTCCCGGCGAAGTCGTGCAGGTCGATGCCGAGGGCTGGAATACTTTGGCCCCTGCCGGAGACAAAATGCGCATCTGTGCCTTCTTGTGGACCTACTACGGCTACCCCAACTCCAATTACGAGGGTGTCAATGTAGAGGTCATGCGCTACCGCAACGGAGAGATCATGGCCCGGGACGAGATCCAGAAGGGACAGCTGCCCAAGGTGGACTATGTGGCCGGGGTGCCTGATTCCGGTCTTCCCCACGCCATCGGCTTTGCCAACCGCAGCGGCAAACCCTTTGCCCGGCCTTTCGTCAAGTACACCCCCACCTGGCCCCGCTCTTTCATGCCCGCCAATCAGGAGGCCCGGAACCAGGTAGCTAAAATGAAGCAGATCCCCGTTCCCGAGCTCATTGAGGGCAAGAAGCTCCTGTTTGTGGACGACTCCATCGTCCGGGGCACTCAACTGCGGGAGACGGTGGAATTTCTCTATGAATCCGGGGCGGAAGAGGTCCATATGCGTTCGGCCTGCCCCCCCATCATGTACGGCTGCAAGTACCTCAACTTCTCCCGCAGCAACTCCGACATGGAGCTGCTGGCCCGGCGCACCATCCAGGAGCTGGAGGGAGACGAGGGACAGCAGCATCTGGATGAATATGCCGATTCCTCCACCCAGCGGGGCCAGTGCATGCTCAAGGCCATCTGTGAAAAGCTGGGCTTTGATTCCTTGGGCTATCAGTCTCTGGACGGCCTGCTGGAGGCCATCGGCATCGACCGCGACAAGATCTGCACCTATTGCTGGACCGGAAAGGAATGACCGACATGAAAAACTCTCACTCCGAATCCTACGCCGCCGCCGGTGTGGACGTCACTGCCGGCTATGAATCTGTGGAGCGCATCAAGCCCATGGTGGAGTCCACCTATATTCCCGGCGTCATGGGCACCCTTGGCGGCTTCGGCGGCCTGTTCGCCCCTAACGTGTCCGGTATGAAGAAGCCGGTGCTGGTATCCGGCACCGACGGCGTGGGCACCAAGCTGCGCCTGGCTCAGCTGATGAACAAGCACGACACCATCGGCATCGACTGCGTGGCCATGTGCGTCAACGATATCATCTGCGGGGGCGCCTCTCCCCTGTTTTTCCTGGACTACATTGCCTGCGGCAAGAATAACCCTGCCCGTATCGCCGATATCGTCTCCGGTATCACAGAGGGCTGCCGCCAGGCCGGCTGTGCCCTGGTTGGCGGCGAGACTGCCGAGCATCCCGGCATGATGCCCGAGGATGACTATGATGTGGCCGGCTTCTCCGTGGGTATTGTAGACGAGGAGAAGATCATCGACGGCAAGGACCTGGCTGTAGGCGACGTGCTCATCGGCCTGGGCTCCAGCGGCGTCCACTCCAACGGCTTTTCCCTGGTGCGCAAGGTCTTTGACGTGGAGCACGCCGATCTGACCTTCCCCATGGAGGAGCTGGGTGGCAAGAGCCTGGGCGAGACCCTGCTCACTCCCACCCGCATCTATGTCAAAACCATTCAGTGCCTGCTGAACAACGGCGTGCACATCAAGGCCATCAGCCACATTACCGGCGGCGGTCTCTATGAGAATGTGCCCCGGATGATGAAGGAGGGCCTCACCGCTCAGATCGAAACCGCCTCCTTCCCTGTCCCCCCCATCTTCCACCTCATCGCCAAGCAGGGCAATATCCCCATGCGGGATATGTACAATACCTTCAATATGGGCGTGGGCATGATCCTGGCCATTCCCAAAGAGGAAGTGGGTCAGGCCAAGGAACTCCTGTGCCGCGCCGAAGAGCGGGCCTATGTCATCGGCTCCGTGGTCAGCGGCGACGCCGGGGTGGAGCTGGTATGACGCGGATCGCTGTACTGGTCTCCGGCGGCGGGACCAATCTCCAGGCCCTCATCGGCGCCCGGGACCGGGGTGAGTTGGGCGGCGGACAGCTGGCCGCCGTCATCTCCTCCAAAGCCGACGCTTACGCCCTGGAGCGGGCCGAAAAAGCCGGTATTCCCGGCTACGTGGTTGCCCGAAAAGATTTCGCCTCCAATCGAGAGATGACCCAGGCTCTGGTGGCCAAGCTGAAAGAGCTTGACATCGGCCTGGTGGTATTGGCAGGCTTTATGCACATTCTCACTGAAGAGATGGTGCAGGCCTACCCCAACGCCATCCTCAATGTCCACCCCGCCCTCATTCCTTCCTTCTGCGGGGCGGGCTATTATGGGCTCCACGTCCATGAAAAGGCCCTGGCCTACGGCGTGAAGGTCACCGGCGCAACCGTCCACTTTGTCAATGAGGAGCCGGACGGCGGGCCCATCATCCTCCAAAAGGCGGTGGATATCCTCCCCGGCGACACGCCGGAGATTCTCCAGCGCCGGGTGATGGAGCAGGCCGAGTGGATCATCCTGCCTAAGGCCGTCTCCCTGTTCTGTCAGGGCCGCCTCTCAGTGGAGGGGCGGATCGTCCAAATTAAGGAGGAAAACTGATGAATGATCTGCGCTTCCTCTCCCTGATTCTCAGCGGCGGCTTCCTGTTTCTGGGCGGTCTCCTGATGGGCTCAGTACTGGGGGCGTTCCTGTGCTTTGTGGGTGGGTGTATTCTGCTCATCCCCGCTGTCACTTATCTGATTCAATTCATCCGCTGGCTGGTAACTCCCGATCACAGCTCCCACGAGGAACCCAAATAAAAGGAGTCTTATCATGAAAAACCTGGATCTCTCCGCGCTGCTGCGCGCCAATCCCTACCCCGGCCGGGGCATCGTGCTAGGCCGATCTGCCGACGACACCAAGGCGGTCATCGCCTACTTCATCATGGGTCGCAGCGAGAATTCCCGGAACCGGGTCTTTGTAGAGACCCCCGACGGCATCCGTACCCAGGCTCACGACCCCTCCAAGATGACCGATCCCTCCCTCATTATCTACAATCCTGTCCGGGTGTTCGGCGCCTCCACCATCGTCACCAACGGCGACCAGACCGACACCATCCGGGAGGGGCTGGCAGCAGGCAAGACCTTTGCCCAGTCTCTCCACACCCGTACCTTTGAGCCGGACGGCCCCAACTACACGCCCCGCATTTCCGGTCTGCTGAAAAAGGACGGGGACTACACCCTGTCCATTCTGAAGAGCGCTGACGGAGACCCCAACTCCTGCCGCCGGTACTTCTTCGCCTATGAAAAGCCTCTGGCTGGCCAGGGTCACTTCATCCACACCTACATGGGGGACGGCAATCCCCTGCCCTCCTTTGAGGGTGAGCCGGAGCAGGTGGCCATCACCGCCAAAACACCTCAGGAGCTGGCGGATCTGATGTGGGCCAGCCTGAATGAGGAAAACAAGGTCTCCCTGTTCGTGCGGTACGTCGACCTGATGACCGGCAGCTGGGAGAGCGTCATCATCAATAAGCACGCATAAGGGGGAATGAAGAAACCATGACCGAACTGGAACTGAAATACGGCTGCAACCCCAACCAGAAGCCCGCTCGCATCTTCATGGAGTCCGGTGAGCTGCCCATCCAGGTGCTCAACGGCAAGCCGGGATATATCAACTTTCTGGACGCCCTTAACTCCTGGCAGCTGGTGAAGGAGCTGAAGGAAGCCACCGGCCTGCCCGCTGCCGCCTCCTTCAAGCACGTCTCCCCCGCCGGCGCCGCCGTGGGTACTCCCCTCACCGAGGTGGAGAAGAAGATCTACTTTGCCGAAAATATGGAGCTCTCCCCCATCGCCTGCGCCTACATCCGGGCCCGTGGTGCCGACCGGCTGTGCTCTTACGGCGACTGGGCCGCTCTGTCCGATGTCTGCGACGTCCAGACCGCCCGCTACCTGGCTCTGGAGGTGTCCGACGGCGTCATCGCCCCCGGCTACACCGACGAGGCCCTGGAGGTGCTGAAAACCAAGCGCAAGGGCGGCTACAACGTGGTGCAGATCGACCCCAACTACGTCCCCAAGGCCATCGAGCACAAGGACGTGTTTGGCATCACCTTCGAGCAGGGCCGCAACAACTACGCCATCAACGCCGACCTGCTGAACAACATTGTCACCGACAACAAGGATCTGCCCGAGAACGCCAAGCGGGACATGATCCTGGCCCTCATCACTCTGAAGTACACCCAGTCCAACTCCGTCTGCTACGTGAAGGACGGCCAGGCCATCGGCGTGGGCGCCGGCCAGCAGAGCCGCATCCACTGCACCCGTCTGGCGGGCAACAAGGCGGACAACTGGCTGCTGCGCCAGCATCCCAAGGTGCTGGGCCTCCAGTTCGTGGACGGCATCCGCCGCCCTGACCGGGACAACGCCATCGACGTCTACCTCTCCGACGAGTACGAGGACGTGCTGGCTGAGGGCGTGTGGCAGAACACCTTCAAGGTCAAGCCCGAGGTGCTTACCGCGGAGGAAAAGAAGGCCTGGATCGCCACCCAGTCCGGCCTCACCGTGGGCTCCGACGCCTTTTTCCCCTTCGGTGACAATGTGGAGCGGGCTCATAAGTCCGGTGTGCAGTATATCGTTCAGCCCGGCGGCTCCATCCGGGACGACCATGTGATCGCCACCTGCAACAAGTACGGCATGGTCATGGCCTTTACCGGCATGCGGCTGTTCCACCATTAAGATGGCAGGGCGCTACGGTCTCAGCGCCGCCGCCCTCAAATACCTGGCTGCGCTGTTTATGCTGGTAGACCACATAGGCGTGGTCTTTCCCACCATTCTGTCCGACATGGGCCTGCCTGACTGGGCGGATCTGCTGCCCAGGCTGATCGGACGGCTGGCCTTCCCCATTTTCGCCTACTTCGTGGCGGAGGGCTGTCGCCGGACCCGTTTTTTCTCCCGGTACTTGTTCCGGCTGGGTCTGTTTGCTCTGATCTCCCAGATCCCTTTCACCCTAGCCACCGGTACCTGGGGCGGCAACGTGATCCTCACTTTCTTCCTGGCTGCCGGAGCGATTTGGGGCTTTGAGCGGGCAATCCGCGGCGGACGCGGCGCAGCTGCGGCTTCGCTGCCTCTGCTGGCAGCCTGCGTACTGGCTTTGGTTCTCAACTGCGACTACGGCTTCCCCGCCGTGCTGCTGGTCTTTTCCCTCTATCTTCAGGGTGAAGATAGAAAGCGCTTACTGGCCTGTCTGGGAATCGGCATTGCCCTGATCTACCTGGTCTATCAACCTTTTGTGGGATTGCTCTCCCTGCCCTGGCTGTCGTCCTCCCTGATTCTGAGCTATCTGGCCTCCAGCATGCCCGCCCAGGCACTCTGCTGGCTATGCGCTTCCGCATCTCTCCTGTTTCTGGCTGGATACCGGGGCCAGCTGGGCATCCAGAGCAAGTGGTTCTTCTATGTATTCTATCCGGCGCACCTGCTGGGGCTGTGGGCCCTGAGCTTGGCGCTGAAATGAGGTGCTTTGCATGAATGTACTGATCGTGGGCGGCGGCGGGCGGGAGCACGCCATCGCCTGGGCTCTGTCCAAGAGCAATAAGGTGGACCACCTCTACTGCGCCCCGGGCAACGGCGGCATCGCCGCCCTGGCCCAGTGCGTGCCCATTGCCGCCACCGATGTGAAGGCCATGGTGGACTGGGCGGTGAACAACCACATGGACTTTGTGGTGGTGGCCCCTGACGATCCTCTGGCCCTGGGCATGGTGGACGAGCTGGACAAGGCGGGCATCCCCGCTTTCGGGCCCAACGCCGCCGCCGCCATCATCGAGGCCAGCAAGAGCTTCTCCAAGACCCTGATGGAGAAGTATCACATCCCCACTGCCAAACACAAGACCTTCACCGACATGGACCAGGCTTTGGCCTATGTAGAGGAACAGGGCGCTCCCATCGTGGTGAAGGCTGACGGCCTGGCACTGGGCAAGGGCGTAGTGGTGGCCCAGACTGTGGAGGAAGCCAAGGAGGCCGTCCGGGCCATGATGGGCGACCACAAGTTCGGCGAGGCCGGAGCCAAGGTGGTCATTGAGGAGTGCATGACCGGTCCGGAGGTGACGGTACTGGCCTTCTGCGACGGGGAACACATCCTTCCCATGCCCTCTTCCCAGGATCACAAGCGGGCCTATGACGGCAACCAGGGCCCCAACACCGGCGGCATGGGCGCCATCTCCCCCTCTCCCAACTACACCCCCGAGATCGCCCAGCGCTGTATGGAAGAGATCTTCCTGCCCACCGTTGCCGCCCTCAAGGCGGAGGGCCGCCCCTTCCACGGAGTGATCTATTTCGGCCTGATGCTCACCCCTGACGGTCCCAAGGTGGTAGAGTACAACGCCCGCTTCGGTGATCCGGAGTGCCAGGCGGTGCTCTCCCTGCTGGACAGCGACCTGATGGACCTGTTCCTGGCCTGCCGGAATGGCACCCTGGACCAGGTGGATGTCCGCTGGAAGGAGGGGGCCTCCTGCTGTCTGGTACTGGCCAGCGGCGGCTACCCCGGCAGCTATGCGAAGGGATACCCCATTACAGGCCTGGAGGAGGCAGGGCGGACCGCCACTGTGTTCCACGCCGGTACCAAGCTGGGAGCGGACGGAAGCGTCCTGACCAACGGCGGCCGGGTGTTGGGCGTCACCGCCACCGGGCCCGACCTGGAGGCTGCCATCCAGGAAGCATACGCCTCCGCCAAATATATTTCCTTTACAGATATGCATTTCCGCACCGACATCGGGCGGGTATAAAACGTAATAAATAAAAAGTTATCCCGGATTGCCGTTTTGACAATCCGGGATAACTTTTTATTTAGAAATATAACTTCTAAATTCCGTTTTGCTTACTTATACAAAAACTTGCATCCCGCTTCCGTTATTAGCGCTTATGCCTGTTCACCCGATTGCTTCAGCCAGCCCAGTTCCTGCAACTCTGTCATAATTTCGCTCGGCACATCGCGCTCACTGCCGTCAGACAATTTCAATAAGAAATGCAGTCCGGTTTGCCCGGGATAGCTTTGCTCTACACCATCATGTACTATAAAAATCTTATCACCGGTATTGAGGTCAGCGAAAACACTTTCTTTTCCTGGTCGCTGGTGCATAACAACAGGCGAATGATCCAGCACAATTAGATAGCTTCCATTCTCAGCTGCAATGCAAGTTCCTATGCTTAGATTGATATTATTTCTCAACATAAGCAAAACCGCAGCAAAGAGTATTGCAACCACACTGACTGCACCGATCATCAACTGTTTCTTTTTCATCGCAGTCATCTCCCTCCGAGTTGTAATCCCTCGGTCAAACAGAGAACGCGTTTACACACTATGACGAACCATCCACATTACTGTGCTTTTCTTATGTTTACCTCCAGGCCTTTTACTTCTTGTCCTCCAGAGGCAGGGGATCGGGAGCCTTATGCTCCCCGATGCAGGACTGCACCATCTTCTCCAGCCGCTCGTCCTGAGCGCAGAAGCGGTTGGTGATCTCCTCCAGAGTGGTGCGCACCCGCTCCAGCTCTCCGCTGGTGTGGGAGATGGTGGCGTCCATATCGGTGCGCAGTTCCTCATAGCTCTTGCGCACCTTGTCCAGCCACTGCTCCAGATCCTGACGGGTCTTCTCCACCCGTTCCTCCGCCTCGGCCTGCACCGCCTGGGCCCGGCAGTGGGCCTCCAGCTCGATGCCGGCGGTGCGGTCCTTCACCTTCTCATAGGCCTTGGCCGCAGGCTCCGCCTGGGCCAACTTGCCCTCCGCCTCCGCCAGGGCCGCCCGCAGCTGCGCCAGCTCAGCCTCTGCATCGCCAAGGCGGCTCTTCAAATCCTCCGCCTCGTTCCGAGCCTCCTCCAGCTGGCTCTCCAGCTGCCGGACCGTCTCTTCGCCGGCCTGGACCTGCTCCTTGGCCTGGGCGTTTTCCTCCTCCAGGGCGGTCCGGGCCTTTTGGGCCTCCTCCAGCTCCCGGGTCAGTCCGTCCAGCTTCTCCCGGTGCTCCTGGTTGGCAGATTCAATATAATTCAGCACATCCTGCTTCTGAAAGCCGCCGAAAGTCGCTGTGCGGAACTGAAGCTCTGTGTCGCTCATAGTGGGAACCCCATTTCTCTCGTTTTTCTCCCCAAATGCCGGGAGGGCGTTCTTTGGGGTTTATTTTATCACAGTTTTCGTCATAACACAATTCTTTCTTCACATTGACTGCATCAATGGCAAATGATATAATGGGATGATTATGACAAGAAGTACGGTGGGGTTGAAAAACATGTGGATCTCAGACGGATGGAAAGACTATGAACTGCTGGACTGCGGCGGCGGAGAGAGGCTGGAGCGCTGGGGAAAATATACCCTGGTGCGGCCCGATCCCCAGGCCATTTGGCGGCCTGAGGGGCGGCATCCCGGCTGGCGGAAGCATGACGCCCGGTACCAGCGCTCCTCCACCGGCGGCGGCCAGTGGGTAAAAAAGGACCTGCCCGAGCGGTGGACCCTGGGCTACAGGGGGCTCACCTTCAACATCAAGCCCATGAATTTCAAACACACCGGCCTGTTCCCCGAGCAGGCCGCCAACTGGGATTTTGCCATGGAGCGCATCCGCTCCGCCGGGCGTCCCATTAACGTGCTGAATCTGTTCGCCTACACCGGCGGCGCCACCGTGGCCTGCGCCGCGGCGGGAGCCAGCGTCTGCCATGTGGACGCAGCCCGGGGCATGGTGAGCTGGGCCAGGGAGAACGCCAAGAGCTCCGGCCTGGAGGATGCCCCTATCCGCTGGATCGTGGACGACTGCGGCAAGTTTGTGGAGCGGGAGATCCGCCGGGGACGCCGGTATGATGCGGTCATCATGGATCCTCCGTCCTACGGCCGGGGACCTTCCGGGGAGATCTGGAAGCTGGAGGAGAACCTGTTCCCCTTCGTGGAGCTGGTGACCCAGGTGCTCAGTGATCAGCCCCTGTTCTTCCTTATCAATTCCTACACCACCGGCCTGGCCCCCTCGGTGCTCACCTACCTGCTGGAGACCCTGGTGGCCCGGCATCACGGCGGACATACCGATAGCCAGGAGCTTGGTCTGCCGGTGACCGCCACCGGACTGGCGCTGCCCTGCGGCGCCACCGGTCGTTGGGTCGCCGAATAAGGAGTATTTATCATATGAGTGATACCATTCTGAAAACCCAGGATCTGCGTTTCTCCTATCAGGAGGAGACCATCCCCGCCCCCGTGGTGCTGGATGGAGTGGATCTGGAGATCGAAGCCGGGTCCTTTGTGGCGGTTCTGGGCCACAATGGCTCAGGTAAGTCCACGCTGGCCAAGCATCTCAACGCCATCCTCCTGCCCACCGGCGGAAAGGTATACGTGGACGGGATCGACACCATGGACGAGGAGAAGCTGCTGGACATCCGCCGCGCGGTGGGTATGGTGTTCCAGAACCCGGACAACCAGATCGTAGCCAATGTGGTGGAAGAAGACGTAGCCTTTGCCCCAGAGAATCTGGGGGTACCTCCGGAGGAGATCCGCCGCCGGGTGGACGACGCCCTGAAAGCCGTCGGGATGTACGAGTATCGGGAGCACGCCCCTCATCTGCTCTCCGGCGGCCAGAAGCAGCGGGTGGCTATCGCCGGCGTCATCGCCATGCGGCCCCGGTGCATCGTGCTGGACGAGCCCACCGCCATGCTGGACCCCATCGGCCGGGCGGAGGTATTGAAGACCATCAAGGAGCTCAACCGCACCTCCGGCGTGACGGTGGTGCTCATCACCCACCATATGGACGAGGCCGCCCAGGCCGACCGTTTGGTGGTCATGGCCAAAGGCAAGGTCATCGCCGACGGCGCACCCAAGGAGGTATTCCAGCGGGTGGAGGAGCTGAAGGCAGTGGGTCTGACGGTGCCCGAGACCACCGAGCTTTTATGGGAGCTGCGCAAAGCAGGGCTTGACGTGCCGCTGGACGCCCTCAGCGATGAAGAGTGCGCCGCTGTTCTGGCCAAGCTGCTGACCAAGGACGTGACCCCGGCTTAAGGGGCATGTACCCTATGATAAAGGAATGAAGCCATTTGGAACCGATTATTGAGACCCGGCGGCTGAGCCACATCTACTCCGCCGGTACCCCCTTTGAGCACGGCGCCCTGGTGGACGTGGACTTTACCGCCTACCGCGGAGAGTACCTGGGCATCATCGGCCACACCGGCTCTGGTAAATCTACCCTGATCCAGCATCTCAACGGCCTGCTCAAGCCCACCTCGGGACAGGTCCTGTTCGAGGGCAAGGACATCTGGGAGAGCAAGGAGCGCACCCGTCAGACCCGCTTCCAGGTGGGTCTGGTGTTCCAGTACCCGGAGTACCAGCTCTTTGAGGAGACAGTATACAAGGATATCTCCTTCGGTCCCCGGAACATGGGGCTGGACGAGGGGGAGATCGACCGTCGGGTGCGGCAGGCTGCCCAGTTCGTGGGCTTGAAGGACGAGGTCTTGGAGAAGTCCCCCTTTGAACTCTCCGGCGGCCAGAAGCGCCGGGTGGCCATCGCCGGCGTCATCGCCATGGAGCCCTCGGTGCTCATTTTGGACGAGCCCACCGCCGGACTGGACCCGGTGGGCGTGGAGTCCATTCTGGGCAATATTCACGACTATCACCAGGCCAAAAACGCTACCATCATCATCGTCTCCCACTCCATGGAGGAGATGGCACGGACGGTGGATCGCATTGTGGTGGTCAATGACGCAAAAATTCCCTTCTCCGGCACCCCCCGGGAGGTCTTTGCCCACGGGGACGAGCTGGAAAAGATGGGCCTGGGCGTTCCCGCCATGACCCGTGTGTTCCACCGGCTGAAGGGTATGGGTGTGGACATCGATCCCTCAGTGTACACCATTCAGCAGGCCAGAGATGCCATTTTGGCCAAGCTGGGAAGGGGGAATGTGTAATGGCGCTGAAAGACATTACGCTGGGCCAGTACTTCCCCGGCACCACCATCATCCACCGGCTGGATCCCCGGGCCAAGATCATCGGAACTATCGCCTATATCGTGGCCCTGTTTCTGGCCAAGTGGCTGGTGACCTACGCCATCATGCTGGTGGTGTTGGCGGCCCTGATCGCCATTTCCAAAATTGGTCTGAAAAGCATCCTGCGGGGCATGAAGCCCATTCTCATCATCGTCATCATCACCGGCATGCTCAACCTGTTCTATACCCCCGGCCAGGGAGAGCCTCTGGTCTCCTTCTGGGTGTTCACCATCTATCCTGAGGGCGTGTGGGCCGCCTGCGCCATGGTGCTGCGCATCGCCATGCTCATCACCTGCACCTTCCTGCTGACCTACACCACCTCCCCCATCCAGCTCACCGACGCGCTGGAGCGGCTGATGAATCCGCTGAAGGTCATCAAGGTGCCCGTCCATGAGCTGTCCATGATGATGTCCATCGCCCTGCGGTTCATCCCCACCCTGATTGAGGAGACCGACAAGATCATGTCCGCCCAGAAGGCCCGGGGCGCTGACTTTGACTCGGGCAACCTGATCCAGAAAGCCAAGGCTCTGGTACCCCTGCTGGTGCCTCTGTTCATCTCCGCCTTCCGCCGGGCAGACGAGCTGGCGGTGGCAATGGAGTGCCGCTGCTACCACGGCGGCGAGGGCCGTACCCGCATGCGCCAGCTGAAGCTGAAGGGGACCGATATCACCGCTCTGTTCCTGTCCGTGCTCCTGTGCGTGGTCATCGGCGTACTGGGTCACTACGGTTTTTAAGAAAAACATAACTGGACTTTAAGGCTTTATGAGAAATATTGCGTTAAAATTGATGTATGTGGGCACCGCCTACCACGGCTGGCAGGTGCAGAAGAACGCCGTTTCCGTGGCGGAGACTCTGGAGAAGGCCCTGGCCACTGTGGTGGGCCACCCGGTCAAGTGCACCGGGGCGGGCCGCACCGACGCAGGGGTCCACGCGGAGACTTATGTGGCTAACTTCCGCACCACCTCCCGCATCCCCTGCGACCGGCTGCCCCTGGCAGTGAACACCCGGCTGCCCGACGATATCGTGGTGGTGAAGGCCACCGAGGTGCCGGAGGAGTTCAACGCCATTGGCTCCTGCCTGAAAAAGGAGTACACCTACCGTATCTATAATTCCCACATCCGCAATGCGTTTTATGTCAACCGCGCTTGGTTCTACCCTAAGCGGCTGGATGAGGCGGTCATGCAGCGGGCGGCTTCCCACTTTGTGGGTACCCACGACTTTGCCGCCGTCCGGTCGGTAGGTACCGAGACCCGCACTACCGTGCGGACGGTACACTACTTTAACATCAGCCGCAGCGGCGACATCATCGAATGCAAGGTGTGTGCCGACGGCTTCCTGTACAACATGGTGCGGGCCATGGTAGGTACCTGCGTCTACGCCGCCGATGGGAAGTTCTCTCCCGACGACGTTCCCGCCATTCTGGAGGGCCGCAACCGGACTGCGGCGGGTCCCACGGTCCCCGCCGGCGGGCTGTACATGACCAAATTGTGGTACAACGAGGACGTGCTGTAAGCCGTCCGCATAATTCCCGGTGAGGAGCATACAATGGACGAGATGAACCGGGGACGGACATCCCCGCCCCCCAAAAAGCGGCCCAATCTGTTTGTCCGCTTTCTGACCTTTCTGGTCACCTTGGCACTGGTGCTGGGCGCGGTGGTGCTGGTGGCCAATTATGACAAATTGAATTTCGACTCCATCAAGCGCTGGTTCACCTATCGGAACCTGTCCCGCAACGAGAGCGGTCAGAGTGAGTCCTTTTCCTTTGAGGGCAAGGACGCCAGCTGCTTTGCCGTACTGGACGGTGACCTGCTGGTGTGCTCGGCCACCAACATCCGCCTCTACTCAGGCAACGCTCAGCTCTATGTGAATCAGACCGTCTCCATGAAGGACCCGACGGTTCGGGTAGCTGGCAATAGTGCTCTGGTCTATGATATCGGCGGCAAGGACCTGTTCGTTTATCAAAACCGGACGCAGGCCTTTTCCCTGACGCTGGAGGAAGGTCAGGAGTTTATCTCCGCCGATCTCAACAGTCAGGGCTGGCTGGTAACGGTCACTCAGGAGAGCGGCTATAAGGGAATCGTCACGGTGTATGACAGTTCCTTCTCTCCCCAGATCCGGTTCAACCTGTCCAGCCGTTTCGTGATGGATGCCGCTCTTGCCCCGGACAGCAAGTCGGTAGCTCTGCTCACCATGGGTCTGGACGGCGACACCTTCCAGAGCCGGGTGGATCTGTACAGCCTGGACCGGACAGAGGAAGAGGCAGATCCCGACTGGACCTGCTCCGTGGGCAGTGACGTGATCCTCTCCCTGCGGTGGAACAGCAGCGGGATCTGGGCGTTGGGCGAAACCACACTCTCCATCGTGGCCCCTGACGGCACCCTGGCCGGCAGCTGCGATTACAGTGGACTTTATCTGAAAAACTTCTCTCTGGAGGGAGACGGCACCGCGGTACTGCTGCTGGGCAAATACCGGGCTGGTACCTCCGCCGAGCTGCGGGTGGTCTCCGCTGACGGAAGTACCCGCGCCTCCCTGCCCACAGAGGAGCAGGTACTCTCCCTCTCCGCCGCAGGCCGCTATGTCTCCCTGCTGACTGCCGACCGGCTGGATATTTACAACCAGGACCTGGAGATCTACAACACACTAGAGGGCACCCAAGGCGCCCAGAAGGTGCTCCAGCAATCCGACGGCAGCACCATGCTCATTGACAGTACCACCGCCAGAATCTACGTGCCCTAGTGATCTCGGAGGAACCCCATGACAGCTTTTCTGATTCTTGACCTTATCATCATTGCCATTTTGATCATATTCGCCGCTCTCGGAGCCCACAGAGGGCTTATACTCTCCCTGTGCGGCCTGCTGGCCGTACTGGTGGCCTTTGTAGGAGCCGGTTTCCTGGCCCGCACCCTCTCCCCTATGGTGGCCGACGCACTGGAACCCCGGTTTGCCGCTGCCATCGAGGAACAGCTCAATGAACAGATCCAGAACAGCCAGGTCCAGACCGACCTGACTGACCCCAGTTCCGGAGAGGTCACCCCCGACACACTTCCCCTCCAGGACGTGCTCAACGCGCTGCGGGACATGGGCTTTTATGAGACCCTGGTCAACAGTGTAAATCAGGCGGTAGAGGACGGCATGACCGAAGTGGCAGCCAGCGCCGCTGCTCAGGTGGCGGCGGCCATTGCGGAATCAGCGGCCTACCTGATCATTTTTCTGCTGGCTTTTGTCCTCATTTTGCTGGCCTGGAAGCTCATCAGCCACGCGCTGGACCTGGTGGCCCGGCTGCCCGGCCTGCACTTTCTCAACAAGAGCCTGGGCGCTCTGTTTGGGGTGATCCAGGGTATCATCATCCTGTTCGTTGCCGCCTGGCTGCTCCAGTTTTTCGGCGGCATTCTGCCTCAGGACGCAGTGGAAAAGACCTATCTGCTGAAGTTTTTTATGTCTGCCAACCCCTTTGCCCTGCTGAACAGTATCCTGTAAGGGCAACGAAATCGGAAAGATTCATACCCAGTTCATAATTTCGGGTTAGAATCAATCCTCCGGGGGAGCCTGTCCCCCAAAAGGAGCTGAACACAAATGCAACCTACACTTTGTTCCCGCTGCCATAAAAATGTAGCGGTGATCTTTATCCAGAAGCTAGAGGGAGGCACCACCAAGAGTGAGGGTCTCTGCCTGAAATGCGCCAAAGAACTGGGCATTAAGCCCGTGGAGGATATGATGCAGAAAATGGGCATCAGCGACGAGGATCTGGAGGGTCTGACCAATGAGATGATGTCCGCCTTCGGCGGAGCTGAAGGCATGGAGGGCCTGATCCCCAGTGACGACGCCGATCAGGATGAGGAGGACGAGGGCAAGACCGCTACCTTCCCCTTCCTGAACAAGCTGTTTGGGTCCGCCCAGAATCCCCAGGCCCAGCCGGAGCGTGATCCCGGCCGCCAGGAGCGGAACGACAAGGAGAAAAAGGGCGACAAACCCATTAAGCGGAAGTTTTTGGAGAACTACTGCATCTCCCTGACCCAGAAAGCCGCCGACGGCAAGCTGGACAACATCATCGGCCGGGATGAGGAGATCCAGCGTACCATCCAGATCCTCAACCGCCGCCAGAAGAACAACCCCTGCCTCATCGGCGAGCCCGGCGTAGGCAAGACCGCCATCGCCGAGGGTCTGGCCCAGAAGATCTACCAGCGGGATGTGCCCTACAAGCTTCTGGACAAGGAGGTCTACCTGCTGGACCTCACCGCCCTGGTGGCTGGTACCCAGTTCCGGGGTCAGTTTGAGAGCCGGATGAAGGGCCTTATCGAGGAGATCAAGAAGCTGGGCAATATCATCCTGGTCATCGACGAGGTCCATAACATCGTAGGCGCCGGGGATGCGGAGGGCTCTATGAACGCCGCCAACATCCTCAAGCCCGCCCTCAGCCGGGGCGAGATCCAGGTTATCGGCGCCACCACCCTCACCGAGTACCGCAAATACATCGAGAAGGACTCCGCCCTGGAGCGCCGGTTCCAGCCGGTGATCGTGGAGGAGCCCTCCATCGAAGACAGTGTAAAGATCATCCAGGGCATTGCCCCCTACTATGAGAAGTACCACTTCGTCTCCATCTCCCCTGAAATCTGCCGGTTGGCAGTGACCATGAGCGAGCGGTACATTACCGACCGCTACCTCCCCGACAAGGCCATCGACCTGATCGACGAGGCCTGCTCCGATGTGAACCTCCACAACAAGACCCTGGCCCGTGAGGTTGAGGTCAAGAAGGAGCTGGAGTCCCTGGGTCAGGAGCGGGAGAACCTGATGGTGGAGGCCAACGACCGGGATTACAAGCGTCAGACCGCCCTGAAGAACAACGAGGGCCGCCAGAGCGAGATCCGGCGGGAGCTCAATAAGCTCACCGCCGAGCACGACTCCCTCATGGGCAACCCCGCCACCACCGAGGCACTGAGCGCCAACGAGCGGCGGCAGGCTAACTTCCGCCGGGAACTGGACAACCTGTCCCAGGAGCGGGAGCGGCTGCTGGCTGATCAGGGCGGTAACCGGGATTATGAGCGGCTGGCCGCCATCAAGAGCCGGGAGATGCAGCTTCAGGACGAGCTGAACAAGCTGGACGCCCAGAGCGCACCGCCTCTGACGGTGGCTCATCTGGCCCGGGTCATTGAACTGTGGACCAAAATCCCCGCTACTCAGATTCAGGAGGCGGAGTATGAGCGTCTGGCCAAGCTGGAAGACCGGCTGAAGGAGCACCTCATCGGCCAGGACGAGGCAGTCCACGCCGTGGCTGCCGCCGTGCGCCGCGGTCGGGTGGGCATCGCCTCCAAGCGCAAGCCGGTATCCTTCATCTTTGTGGGCTCCACCGGTGTGGGCAAGACCGAGCTGGTCAAGCGGCTGGCTATGGATATGTTCCACTCCCCCGAGTCTCTCATCCGGCTGGATATGTCGGAGTTTATGGAGAAGTTCGCCGTCAGCCGCATCATCGGCTCCCCGCCGGGCTATGTGGGCTATGACGAAGCCGGTCAGCTCACCGAGAAGGTGCGGCGTAAACCCTACTGCGTCATTCTCTTCGACGAGATCGAGAAAGCCCATCCCGACGTGCTGAACATCCTGCTGCAGATTCTGGACGACGGCCATATCACCGACGCCCAGGGCCGCAACGTCAACTTTGAGAACACCGTCATTGTCATGACCTCCAACGCAGGCAGCGACGCTCGTACCTCCGCCGGCAGCGTAGGCTTCGGCCGCACCGCTGATCAGCAGGGCAAGGAGCGTGCTATGAAAGCCCTGGAGGGCTTCCTCCGGCCCGAGTTTATCAACCGGGTGGACGAGATCGTCTACTTCAACAAACTCACCGAAGACAATTTCAAGGCTATCGCCGCCATTATGCTGGGTGAGCTGCGGGATACCCTGAAGGAAAAGGGCATCACCTTCACCTGGGACGAGGCGCTGCTTGACCATCTGGTGCGCAAGTCCTATTCCCAGACCTACGGCGCCCGCAACCTGCGCCGTCAGATCCAGAAGGATCTGGAGGACGACATCGCCACCAAGCTCATCGACAGCTACCTCCACCCCATCTCCGCCATACACGCCACCTCCGACGGTGAAAAAGCTATCATCACAGCGGAATGATAAAAATCGGGGCCGACCTTTCAGGTCGGCCCCGATTTATTTATGTTCTGTTACTGGCCGGTCTTTACCAGCGCATCCAACAGCAGCCGGGCACCGTGAACCAGATAGTCCTCACGGCTCAGGCCCAGGGTACGCTGGAGGAAGTCCGCACGGTACTCTGCCGTATGGATAATGCCAGACAAAGCGGACCAGAAGAGCAGCACCGTCTCCATGGGAGGAAGCTTAGTACGCACAACGCCCTCTTCCACGCCCCGCATCAGGAAGGCGGCCATCTCTTCGTCGATCTCACCGGTAACCCGAATAATATCCGCCTGGCCCTTCTGGATCTCCTCCGATGCCTGGGACAGCGGCATCACACCCGTGGCTGCATCATAGGCGGTGGGGTTGTCGTCATAAAAGCGCACGATCACCCGGCACACCGCATCATAAGCCTGGAACCAATCCTGATGGCTCTCAATGGCCTCATGAAGCTTCCGCTTCAGCAGGACGATACCACTGAGCAAAATGGCGTTGATGATCTCCTCCTTGCTCTGGAAGTACACATACAGCGTAGCCTTGCTGTACTCCGCCTCCCGGGCAATGTCGTCCATCGTGGTACGCTCCGTACCCTTCTCCGCAAACAGCCGCTCGGCGGCCGCCAGGATGGAGCCGCGATGAAATTCCGTCAGCGCCTGCTTCTTGCTCATCGTAATTCCAGCCTTTCCAATTCAAAAATCAAACCATCGGTTTAGTTATCATATTATCATGTTTTCAGCAAATTTGCAAGGGAATCCTCCTGCCCTTTTCCCCTACCTAAAAAACACTTGCAAACCCAACTGATCCATGCTATACTATTTTAGTCAGTTAACCCGATGCAGGTATAGTTCAGTGGTAGAACGTCAGCTTCCCAAGCTGAATATGGGAGTTCGATTCTCCTTACCTGCTCCAAAAAAGACGACTTGTTTTTGCAAGTCGTCTTTTTTTATCCTTTCTATTTTAAGAATTTTGAAAGATATTCCCCACATTCTTTGAAAGAGTATTCGGGTATCTTAGAGGCAACTGGAGGGAGTTCCAATGAACGAGTGCATTCTGGTGGTGGATGACGACGCCGAGATCGTCAAAGCCATTGCGATTCTGCTGGAGAAAGAGGGCTACCGGGTCCTAAAGGCCTACAACGGCATGGAGGCGCTGGATCTGGCTCTGGAGCCCAGCCTGCGCCTCATCCTTATGGACGTGATGATGCCCAGGCTGGACGGTCTGTCAGCGGTTCTGAAGATCCGTGAAAAGCGCAACCTGCCCATTCTGATCCTCAGCGCCAAGAGCGAGGATACCGACAAGGTGCTGGGGCTCTCCATGGGGGCGGACGACTACATCGCCAAGCCCTTCAATCCCCAGGAACTGGTGGCCCGGGTACGCAGCCATTTGCGGCGGTACACACAGCTTGGGGATGTAAACGCCGTCAGTCAGGCCCAGGAGGTCGTCAACGGGCGGCTGCGCTATCAAGTGGAGGATCGGACACTGTTTGTGGACGGAGAGCCGGTGCGGCTCACCGCCACCGAACTGAAGATCGTAGACCTGCTGATGCGCAATGTAGGGCGAATCTTCCCTGCTGAGGAAATCTACCGCCGGGTATGGGGCGAGGAGCCCTATGCCACGGAAAATACCGTGATGGTCCACATCCGACGCATTCGGGAAAAGATCGAACTCAATCCAAAGGAACCGGAATATTTAAAGGTGGTGTGGGGAATTGGATACAAAATCGAGAAGCATTAAGCCAGTCCTGACCTTTCTGGCTTTCGTGCTAAGCATCAGCCTGCTGCTGTACAGCGCAGCGGCCTGGCTGTTCCTGGCTACCAATACCAGTTCCAGCGTGAGGGTCAACCTGGTCGACGCCTTCCGCACAGATTACCAGGAGACAGCCACCTTCCGCAGCATGATCAGTGGAGACCTCTACTCCCTGCTCAGCTACGCCGCCGATGAACAGGCGTTTTACAGCGTTCCCATGGCGGAAAGTGATCTGAATCTGCTGTACCGGGTAGAAAAAAACGGTGTGCTGCTGGCTTCCAACAGCAACGCCGACCTATCTTCCCCGGATGGCTTGCCTGAGGGCTACAACTTTCTGCTCACCTTTAACAGGGGGACCGCCTCCATCTGGAAAGACGGGGAGGAGCTGGACGTCTACGGCGACGGCGTGTATCGAGGGACGGAGTGGGGCTGGGATGTGCCGGGCTATGAAGTAGGCCGGACTTCCGCCAAATCGCTCTATACTGGAATAGCAGTATATCTGGCGGCGGTGGAACATCCGGTGGACTACAGCGTAGGCTATGGTCCTTATGGTGTGGTTCGGGACATGGCCACGGTGCGCACCTTCCTGATCTGGCTGCTGCTGGTGCCTCCTGTGGCAGGAGCTGCCCTGCTGATCTGGTATATTCTCTGGCGTAGATATAAACGGCGAGCCGACCAGGCCATCGCCTGGTTCACCGGCCACATCTGGCTGGAGATCAAACTGGTTCTGCTGCTGCCCCTGGCCTGGCTGTGGATCTGCTCCGTGGTGGCCTGCCTCAATTTGTTTATACAAAGCAATTACAACGGGCTGTTCTGGTGCCTGGCCTTGCTGCCTGCCCTGTGGTGGACCTATTTTTACCTCAATGATCTGCGGTACAACTTTGGCCAACTACGTACTCACAGTTTCTGTGCCGCCTGCATGCGGCTGTTCCGCCGCAAGGAGCTGAGCTGGCCTGTCCAACAGCGGATGGACCGGCGGACCGTGCTCCAGTTCGCCCTGTCCCTCCCCTTCGTGCTCATCGTCGCACTTCGGATCCCCTATCTTTACGATCGCTATTTCTTCTACAGCATATGGCCTTTGGTACTGGCACTGCTCTGCCTGATTGGGATTGCGCTGGTAGCCGGTCAGATCCGACTGATGGGGCGCAACCGCCGGACCACGGCGGACATGGACAAGCTGCTTACCCACATCCAGACCGCCGGAGCGGGCCAGCCTACCGGGGCGCTGGCTCTGCCGGTAGATTCCGACCTGCGGGAAGCTGCCATCAGCCTGGCCCATATGGAGGACGGACTGCGCACCGCCCTAAGCGAGCAAATGAAGAGTGAGCGGACAAAGATCGAACTGATCGCCAACGTATCCCACGACCTGAAGACCCCCCTTACCTCTATTGTCAGCTATGTGGAGCTGCTCCAGCAGGAGGAAGGACTTCCCGAGCATGTGCAGGACTATATCCGCATCCTGGCGGAGAAGTCCCAGCGGCTGCAGACCATGGTTCGGGACGTATTTGAGGTCAGCAAGGCCGCCGCCGGGAATTTGTCAGTTGCGGTGGAGCCTCTGGACTACGCCAAGCTGCTGCGGCAGACTATGGCAGATATGAACGAAGAGATCGAGGCCGCCTCCGCCTCTCTGCGGTCCCGGCTGCCCGAGGAACCGGTGTGGATCGAAGCCGACGGGGACCGGCTGTACCGTGTGTTCCAGAACCTCATCGGCAACGCCCTGAAATATGCCCTGGACGGCTCCCGGATTTATCTGGATCTGACCGTGGAAGATGGCCGGGCCATTGCGGCTCTGCGGAACATTTCCCGGGACGAACTGCCTCAGGATGTGGATCTGACGGAGCGGTTTGTCCGCGGAGACGCCAGTCGTACCGACGGCGGCAGCGGACTGGGACTGTCCATCGCCCGCACCTTCACCGAGGCCTGCGGTGGCAGCTTCCTTCTGCGTACCGAGGCCGATCTGTTTACCGTACAGGTCTCCTTCCCCCTGACCGATAAGCGCCGGCAGGCCGAATTGCCAGCAGAATAAGCAACAGTAAAAGCGGGACCGTCCAAAAATGGACGGTCCCGCTTTTTGCTTTTTACAGCTTTGTTGACATATCAACATTCCTATATTAAAATGAAACTGCAAGTTTACAGAAGCGAGGAGAAGAAAATGGAAGCCACACGCACCAATCCTCTGGGCACCGCCCCTATCGGCAAGCTGCTGCCCAAATTTGCCATTCCCTCGGTCATCGCATTTCTGGTGACCTCCCTGTACAACATCGTAGACCAGATCTTCATCGGCCAAGGTGTGGGATACCTGGGCAACGCGGCCACCACCGTTGCCTTTCCGTTCGTTACGGCCTCCACTGCCATCGCCCTGCTCATGGGCATCGGTACAGCGGCCAACTTCAATTTGAACCTGGGCGCCGGACGGCGGGATGCAGCCCGGCAGGTAGCGGGCACCGGATTGGTGGTGCTGGCATTGATGGGACTTTGCCTGGGACTGGCTGCCTACTTCCTCCGGGCGCCCCTGCTTACCTTTTTTGCCGCCACTCCTGACGTATTTCCTTACGCCATGACTTATACCGGCATCATCGCCTTCGGCCTGCCCATGGTCACCTTCACCACCGGAGCCAGCACCATGATCCGTGCCAACGGCAGTCCGGCCTACTCCATGCTCTGCACCCTGTCCGGCGCCATCCTCAATACGATTCTGGACCCCATTTTCATTTTCCCTCTGGACATGGGGGTAGCAGGCGGCGCCCTGGCCACCGTGATTGGGCAGGCGCTGTCTTTGGTGCTGGTACTGGGCTATCTGATCCGTACCAGACTGCGTACCGTTCCCCTCACCAGGACGGATCTGAAGCCCCAGCCTCGGCTGCTGAAGTCCATTTTCGCCCTGGGTATGGCACCGTTCTTTAACCAGATCGCCATGCTGCTGGTACAGGTGGTGCTCAACAACACCCTGACCTATTACGGCGCCCAGTCCCAGTATGGGTCCGATATCCCCCTGGCCTGCGTAGGCGTCATTTCCAAGGTCAATATTCTGGTGTTAGGCTTCACCATCGGTATCTCTCAGGGCTGTCAGCCTATTTTCAGCTATAATTACGGCGCAGGAAAATACAGCCGGGTGCGGGAGGCCTACCGGAAGGCCATTATCGTAGCCACCCTCATCTGCTGTGTGGCTTTTCTCTGCTTCCAGCTTTTCCCCCGGCAGATCGCCGGTATCTTCGACTCCTCGGGCACCGAGCTGTATTTCCAGTTCTCAGAACGCTATTTCCGCATTTTTATGCTCATGACCTTCGTCAACGCAGTCCAGCCCATTACCTCCAACTTCTTTACCTCTATCGGCAAAGCCAAAAAGGGTATCCTCATTTCCCTGACCCGGCAGGTGATCTTTCTGATCCCCCTGATCCTGCTCTTCCCCCTGTTCTGGGGGATTGACGGTGTTATGTACGCCGGACCCATCGCCGACAGTGCGGCTCTGGTCGTAGCTTTCCTGCTCACCCGCTGGGAAATGAAGCGGATGCCCGCTCAGGATAAGCTGCTCCAGCCTGTCCAGAGCGAGCCACTCTGACCGCTCAGAGGTACAGCTTAGGCTGGCGGGGCTGCTGGAGAAGCTGCTCCAGCTTCTGTCTGGTAGCGTCAAAAGCCATGCCACGTACCGCCCGGCTGCCGGTGGGACAGGCCTTGACGCAGGCCAGGCAGCGCAGGCACCGCTCCGCATCGGTCTGTTTGGGATTGGAAATGGAAATGGCTTCCACCGGGCAGGCGCGAACGCAGGCCCCGCAGTTCACGCAGGATTCCTCCCCCTCCGGATAGAAGGGCGCCCGCTGGAACTCCCGGTAGGGGCGATTTCCGGGGAGTTCAGCCGGCTGCCAATCCGGCTGTTCCAGTTTTTCCATAGCCCGGCGGCCCAGCTCCCGGGCGGTTTCCCGGTCAGACTCGTTGGGGCGGCCTGTCCCGATCTTAGCCGAGAAAGTGTGGGGCGCGATAAACTCCCCCGCTGCCACCGGTCGGAATCCCCGGGCGGCACACAGGTCGGCCAGTTCCACCAGAGCATCATCTATGGCCCGGTTGCCATACACCGCCAGCAGCACCACCGGGGTATCCGACCCGGTCAGGCCGCTCACCAGGTCTGCCACCTCGGGGACCCGGCCGTAATAGACCGGCACACCCAGCACCAGCACCTCGTCGGGCCCAAAACGGCGCTCCTGCCGTCGCACCTCCGGGCGGGTCAGATCCCACTCCTCCGGAGCAGGTGCCATGGCCTGCGCTGTCTCCCGCACATAAGAACTGGTACCGCCGGTGGGGCTGAAGAAAGCCGCTGTTACCTTTACGTTTCCGTTCATGTCTCCATCTCCTTATTTTAATCTTTTGTTATATCACTTTTAAAAAGAGCGCCGCCGGGGCCTGCCCCTGGGGCGCTCCTTACTATGCCGCCTTGCGGCTATGGTACAGTGGAATCAGCAGCAGCTATTGCCGCAGCCACAGCCACCGCCGTTGTTCTCGCTGGCACCGCCGCCGCAGCAGCAGCACAGCAGGATGATGATCAGGATGATCCACAGGCAGCTACCGCCACCAAAGCCACAGCCGTTATTGCACCCCATAAGAAGTACCTCCTGGTTAAAAGATGGAAACCTGGGGCTGGCAGCGGGGGCTTCCCGCCGTCCGGCCCGGTCTCATTCCATACTATGCCAGGCAGGCAGAGGGGTGTAGATTATGGGCAAATTTTTATTCCAATTCAAATGCGCCGGTGTACAGCTGATAGTACAGGCCGTGCTGGGCAATCAGATCCTCGTGGCTGCCCCGCTCCACGATACGGCCGTGGTCCAGTACCATGATGGCGTCGGAGTTGCGGACAGTAGACAGCCGGTGGGCGATGACGAACACAGTACGGCCGCTCATCAGAGCGTCCATGCCTCGCTGGACAATGGCCTCGGTGCGGGTATCAATGGAAGAGGTTGCCTCGTCCAGGATCATCACCGGGGGATCGGCCACAGCAGCTCGGGCAATGGCGATGAGCTGCCGCTGGCCCTGAGACAGGTTTGCACCGTTGCCAGTCAGCATAGTGTCATACCCCTGGGGCAGGCGGCGGATGAAGTCGTCTGCATTGGCCAGGGCGGCAGCGGCCTCTACCTCCTCATCGGTGGCGTTCAGGTTGCCGTAGCGGATGTTCTCCCGGACAGTACCGGTGAACAGGTTGGTATCCTGAAGCACAATACCCAGAGAGCGCCGGAGGTCGGGCTTGTGAATGTCATTGATGGAGATGCCATCATACCGGATCTTGCCGTCTGCGATATCATAGAACCGGTTGATCAGGTTGGTGATGGTGGTCTTACCCGCACCGGTGGCACCCACGAAGGCCAGCTTCTGGCCAGGTTTGGCGAACAGGGTAATGTCGTGGAGGATGGTCTTGCCCTCCTCGTAGGCGAAGTCCACGTCGTCAAAGCGCACGTCGCCGGTGAGGCGCACATAGTCATAGCTGCCGTCATCCTGGGGCACCTTCCAGGCCCAGATATTGGTGCGCTGTTCAGTCTCATGGATGTTGCCTTCCTTATCAAAGGAGACGTTCACCAGGGTCACCTTGCCGTGGTCCTCCTCGGCGGGCTCATCCATCAGATCAAAGATCCGCTGAGCGCCGGCCAGGGCCATAACTACCGAGTTGAGCTGCTGAGAGATCTGGCTGATGGGGTTGGTCAGGCTCTTGGACAGCTGAAGGAAGGTGGCGATGACACCCAGAGTGATGCCGGAACCCACACCGCTGAGAGCCAGAGCACCGCCGGCCATAGCGATGATCACGTACTGAATATTGCCGATATTGATGAGGATGGGCATGAGGATGTTGGCGTACTTGTTGGCTTTGTCGGCGCTGGCACACAGAGCGTCATTTACGCGATCAAAACCCTCCTGGGCCTCCTGCTCGTGGCAGAAAACCTTAACTACCTTCTGGCCGTTGATCATCTCTTCAATATAGCCGTTCAGATCGCCCAGCTTCACCTGCTGGCGGACAAAGTAGCGGCCACTGCGCCCGGCCAGGAAGCGGGTCACCGTCAGCATGACGATGATGCACAGGATGACTACACCGGTCAGCAGCAGATTGGTGGACAGCATACCAATGAAGGCCACCACGATCATCATGGTGGAGTTAATGACCTGGGGAATGCTCTGGGAGAACATCTGACGCAGGGTGTCCACGTCGTTGGTGTAGACACTCATCACGTCGCCGTGGGCATGGGTGTCAAAATACTTGATGGGCAGGGACTGCATGTGGCCGAACAGATCATCACGGATCTTTTTCTGCACACCCTGGGAAATGGTAACCATCAGGCGGTTATACGCCAGGGCGCACAGTGCGCCGGTGAGATACAGACAGCCCATCATAATCAGAGCGCGGACCAAACCATCAAACACCGGATTGTCCATAGCCAGCAGAGGTGTAATATAGTCGTCGATCAGAGAGCCCAGGAACAGAGATCCGGACACGGATGCGATCGCGCTGACCAAAATGCACAGCAGGACCAGAACAAACTTTATGCCATAGCCCCGGCCCACATAGCTCATCAGACGGCGCACCGTGTGAGATTTTTTGACAGGAGGCATATTCCCTTTCTTATTCATCGTCGCTGCCTCCCTTCGTCTGAGACTCATAGATTTCGCGGTAAATGTCACAGTTCTGGAGCAGCTCCTCATGGGTGCCCATGGCGGCGATCTTTCCGCCGTCCATCACCAGGATCTTGTCGGCGTCCTCAATCGAGGAGATACGCTGAGCAATGATGAACTTGGTGGTCTCCGGGATCTCCTCACGGAAGGCCTTGCGGATCAAGGCGTCGGTCTTGGTATCCACTGCGGAGGTGGAGTCGTCCAGGATTAGGATCTTGGGCTTCTTCAGCAGAGCGCGGGCAATACACAGGCGCTGCTTCTGGCCGCCGGACACGTTGGAGCCGCCCTGCTCGATGTGGGTATCATACTTGTCGGGGAACTCCTGAATGAAGGGGTCGGCCTGGGCCAGCTTACACACCCGGACCATCTCTTCATCAGTAGCCTCCTTATTGCCCCAGCGCAGGTTCTCCTTAATAGTACCGGAGAACAGCACGTTCTTCTGGAGCACCATGGCCACCTGCTCACGGAGGGCCTCCATATCATAATCCTTCACATCCACGCCGCCAACCAGCACACGGCCTTCGGTGGCATCATACAGGCGGGGGATGAGCTGGACCAGAGTGGTTTTGGAGGTACCGGTACCACCCAGGATGCCTACCGTCTCGCCGGAGTTGATGGTGAGATTCACATCCTTCAGACATTCCTTTGTAGGATCCTTGGCATAGCTGAAGCTGACGTTCTCGAACACCACAGAGCCGTCTTTCACCTCAAAGATAGGTTTGGGGCCGTTCTTCAGGTCGCTCTCTTCGTTGAGCAATTCGATGATACGCTCGGCGGAAGCCCGGGAAATGATGATCATCACCAGCACCATGGACAGCATCATCAGGCTCATGAGGATCATCATGATATAGCTGAACATACTGGTGAGCTGGCCGGTGGTCAGTTCGCCGCCCACCACCAGGTTTGCGCCCAGCCAGGAAACGGTGAGCATACAGGCATAGACACAGATCTGCATCAAAGGCATGTTGAAGGCCACGATCTTTTCAGCTTTGGAAAAGTCCATGTAGATCTCGTTGGATACCTTGCCGAACTTCTCCTTCTCGTGGTCCTCCCGCACAAAGGACTTCACCACACGAATGCCCAGCAGGTTTTCCTGTACCACATTGTTCAGCCAGTCGTACTTCTTAAACACCCGCTCGAAGAGGGGATGGGCCGACTTCATAATGATCAGGATTCCCACAGCCAAAATGGGGATGACCACCAGGAAAATCAGCGCCAGTTTGGGATTGATGGTAAACGTGAGGCCCCAGGCGCAGATCAGCATAATGGGGCAGCGCACCGCAATGCGGATGACCATCATAAATGCCATCTGAACATTGGTTACGTCGGTGGTCAGGCGGGTGATAATGCCGCCGGTAGAGAATTTATCAATGTTGGAAAACGAAAACTTCTGTACATTCCGGTACATCTCCCGGCGCAGATTGCGGGAGAAGCCGGTGGATGCCCTGGCGGCAAACCGGCCGGACAATGCGCCCAGCAACAGAGCCATCAAGGCCATGACCACCACCAATACACCATAGCGGATGATATGCTCCATGCTGCCCGCTTTTACGCCTTCGTCCAGCAGTTTGCCGGTCATCATGGGGATCAGCACATCAAACGCCACTTCGCCGATGACGAAAATAGGTGTCAGGATGGTGTCCTTCCAGAATTCCTGGATACAGCTTGTCAATCCTCGTTTCTTCTTCATAGGTTTCCTCCTTGGATCGCTGTTGGTCTGCACTTACATCAGATTCTGTTTCAGTTTCTCTACTGTGACCAGAAACTGCTCTACTTCCTGTTGAGATAGTCCCCGCGTCAAAGTCTCCTCCACGTGGGAGATCCGTTTGTTGATCTCCTGAAACAACGCATCCGCTTTGGGCGTAGTGCTCACCTGCTTGAGTCTGGCATCCCGGGATACGGACTGGCGCACGATAAATCCCTCCGCCTCCAGGCGTTTCAGCAGACGGGATGCGGTAGACCTGCGAATATAAAACGCTTCCTCAATGTCTTTCTGGCATACTTCCTGGTCACGGTTGTGGCACAGAAAGCCTAATATTTTCGCCTGCATCTCAGTGAATTCGTCGCCCTCCGGCGTTCCTGTGGTGGTCTCCAATACCTTGCGCCGCAGAAGGTTGGCCAGAGCCTTAATCTCATATCCCACGTGCTGCTCCTGATGCATCCGACCACCTCCTTTCCTTGCAATACTGATTATTTTAGTTGCATTGCTAACTGTTGTCAATGCACAACATCCACAAAACTCGGTCTTTTCCTGCCTGTACATTCTGACAGAGAAAAAGACCGCCGCCATGGGAGCTCCCATGGCGGCGGTCTTTGATTTTTACAGGCGGGGTACCTTCACCCCAGACATGATTCGTTCAAATTCACTCCGTCCCAAGCCGCTGCTGGCTACCGTTCGATCCAACAGGACACCCCCATTTTTCATAGAGGCATTCAGAGAGAAATAGGACAGATATACTACTTGGGCTCGCAGAAAACTGCTCTGAGACAGCATTGCCTGCTCTCCACTGGTAAGTACCCCGTAGGATACGCTCTTGCTCACAGCGGTATCCCAGGTGAAATCGGGAGCGGTTCCGCTGTCCGTATAGCCCAGAGCCCGAAGGATCAGGGTCATGTACTCATTTGCAGAGATCTGCCGATCAGGTGCAAACAAAAGCTGCCCGGCGGCATTCTCCCCCACACCGTTGGTATAGCCTTTTTCAAAGGCGTACGCCACATAGCGGTCACACCAGGCAGGCGTATCCGCAAAGGGGTTTACAGCTGTGCTGGACAGGGCTGCCTGCTCCTCGCCAATCAGGCGGAGGAACATCACCACACCCATGATCCGAGTGGAGGGCACCTCCAGGTCATAGCCGCTGCCATAAGCGGTACCACTGCCCTGGAACAGCCCCATTTCAAACAGAGCATCAGCCAGCGCGTTATAGTCCACACTGGTGCTGAGCATTGTGGAATAGTACCCCTCTACATCCAGAACCGCTGTGTCGGAAGTGATAGTGATACTGGCTGTGGTATTCTCCCCCGCCAGGTAGCGGTGCCGCTGACTCAGACTGCCGCCAGAGGCAACCGTCTGCCCTGCCGTCACATCCACCACCGCACCGCCCGTATAGGACAGGCTGGCACTGCCTGCCAGCAGCATCCCGCCGGAGCCCGCAGTGAGGGTCACGACATCGCCCTTTTTAAAGCGCAAATCAGTAAAGGAAGATGCATAGCTCTGCTCACCGCCAGCCAGGGCCAAATAGGTGCTGTGCTTCTGGTTCAGATCAGTAAGGGCAGACTGATAGGTGTCCTCCGTCTTTTCCTCGATCCGCTGAGACACCTGCTTTTCCACATCCGGCAGAAAGGTATTGGTAATGTAGCTTTTCGATATCAGGGAATCCCCATCCAAGGTATTGGCTGCATAAACTGCCGCGCCGCTCACCAGAATGGCTGCTGTAAGCAGGATAACTGCGGGTTTCTTCATGGCGCCTCCGAAATCATATAACTCAGTGCCAGCAGGCTGTCTGCAAAGTGGACGTCTTCCACCACCACATCCGGAGCGTCCAGAGAGAGCTCAATGTTGGTAAAATTCCAGATTCCCTTGACACCGGAACGCACCAGCCGATTGGCGATACCGGGGGCCACCCGGCCGGGAACGGTAAGCACGCCGATGCTGGCGGGCTGACGGGACAGATAGTCCTCCAACTGGTCCACATGATAGACCGGGACCTTGGATACCTCCCGTCCCACCACATCCGGCGCCACATCAAAGGCTGCGGCCAGCATCACACCGGAACGGTCAAAGTGGAAATTCTCCATCAGTGCCCGGCCCAGGTTACCTACGCCCAGGATCACCGCAGTATGCCCGCGGTTCATGCCCAGAATATCGGCCACCTCGTCCCGCAGGGTTCCCACATTATAGCCGTAGCCCTGCTGCCCAAACTCGCCGAAGCAGGAGAGATCCTGCCGGATCTGGGAGGCGGTGAGCCCCAGGGAATTGCCCAGAGCGTTGGAGGAAATGCGCTCCACGCCCGCCAGATACAGATCATTCAGGTGCCGGTAATATCTGGGCAGACGGCGGATCACCGCACTGGATACCTTTTGCTTTTTCATATCAAATCACACTCTTTCCAGAGTATAACTGCCAGTCGTTCCTATTCAGTTTACTCGAAACAAACCGTAATGTCAACGTCTCCGGACAATTCCACAGGAACGGACGACCCCAGCCTCGCATAGGATACCGTAAAAGGAGGAATGTCATTTGGAATCTTACGGAACCATTCTGACCCGTGTCTACACCTCCCGGGCTCAAATCCCCGTAGGCGGTGCCACTGTAGCCTTTACCCAGCGGGGACATGAGGGGCGGCACATTCTGCTGGCGGTGCGGGTAACCGACGCCAACGGCCGCACCGCGCCGGTACAGGTATCCACTCCCAACGCCTCAGCCAGCGAATCTCCCGGGACGACGGATCCCTTCTCCGTATGCGATATTTGGGCGGAGTCTCCTGGATACGAGCTTCTGGTAGTGGAAAACGTACAGATTTTCCCCGGTACCCAGACCCTCCAGGAGCTTGAGCTGATCCCACTGCCGGAGAACACCGCAACACTGCTGCCGGAATCGCCGGTGAACATCCCGCCCCAAAACCTGTAAGGAGGGGAGCATATGCCCGAATCACTTCCTGTCACGCCTTACGTGCCACAATATATCACCGTTCATCTGGGACCGCCCGGCTCCAGTGCGGAAAATGTCACCGTTTCCTTCCCTGAGTATGTAAAGAACGTGGCCTCCAGTGAGATCTATCCCACCTGGGAAACCGCCGCTCTTCAGGCCAATATCCTGGCCATCATTTCTTTTGCCCTAAACCGGGTATATACCGAATTCTACCCCAGCCGGGGCTACCCCTTCAATATCACATCCTCCACCGCCTATGATCAAAAGTTTATTAAAGGCCGCAATATTTTTGAGAACATCAGCCAGTTGGTGGACGAAATGTTCAACTCCTACATACGGCGCATCGGTTTTGTAGAGCCGCTGGCCGCTAAATTCTGCAACGGTACTACCGTCACCTGTGACGGCTTATCTCAGTGGGGCAGTCAGGCCATGGCGGAGGAGGGGGCAGACTATATGTCCATCCTGCGCTACTATTACGGTGACAATATTGAGCTGGTGACCAATGCTCCGGTACAGGGTATCCGCTACTCCTATCCAGGCTATCCCATCCGCCGGTACGACAGCGGAGAAGCAGTACAGCGTATCCAGGTCATGCTCAACCGCATCTCCCGGGATTACCCCGCTATTCCCAAAGTCTACCCGGTGGATGGCATCTTTGGTCCCTCCACTGAGGCGGCGGTCAAGAAATTCCAGGAAATCTTTGACCTGACCCCCGATGGCATCGTAGGTAACTCCACCTGGTATAAAATGGTCTTCCTCTATGTGGGTGTGCTGGATTTGGCGGAGCTCATCAGCCAGGGGCAGACCTATTACCCTGGCAGCGGAAGCCAGCCCTTCCCCAACGTGCTGCGGGAGGGAGACCGGGGCGAATCGGTAAAAGTCATTCAATATGTGCTCTCCGTGGTAGCAGAGTTCTACAACAACATTCCGACCGTGGCCATAGACGGTATTTACGGTCCGGCTACTAAAAACGCCGTCATCGCCGTGCAGCGGATGAGCGGTCTGACCCAGGACGGCATCATGGGACCTCAGACCTGGGCCGCTCTCTACCGGCTGTATGCCGGTATCGTAGACACCGTCAGCACCTACACCAATGTGATCCCAGAGCAGTTCCGGCCCGATCTGCCTGAGAGCCAGGCCACCGGCCTGACTCAGTACCCCGGCCAGCCCCTGACGTTGGGGTCGGCTGATTAGAGAGGAGCATCCACATGATCCCATCCCAAGAGATCCGTCTCATCGGGCAGAGCGTCCGCAGTCTACAGACGATGCTGCGGGAGCTGTCCTTCGTATATGATTTTCTCCCCCGGCTTACTCCAGATGGAATTTTCGGAGAGCGTACTCTGGAGGCTGTCATGCTGTTCCAGCGGGAGCTTTTCCCTCCTGTAACAGGACAGGTAAATCAGGCCACCTGGGATGCCATCGCTGCGCTCTACCTCCAGGCAAAGGCCCGGCTGAATGGACCTATCCCCTGCCGGGGCTATCCCAACTGTGATTTCTCCGTCCAGCCCGGTCAGGACAGCATTCATCTCTACCTGGTGCAGTCCATGTTCCGGGGGCTTGCCCGGCTGCTGGACGGAGTGGAGTCCAGCCCCGTTTCCGGCTACAATGATGCCGCCACCCAACACAATATCCGCTGGATCCAGCGGCTGGACGGCCGTCCCGAGACCGGTATTCTGGATCAGGACAGCTGGAACACCATCAGCCGGCTGTACACTATGTTTGTTACTTACGGCCAGGCATAAAGAAAAGAGGCGCTGTTATAGCAGCGCCTCTTTTTTAGGTCTCGTGGTCTACAGTCTTCATTTTCTTCAGGTTGCCAATTTTGTGGCTGCGGCGCTCCAGCTCAGCCAGCACCGCGTCCAGGGGGATATTCTGGTCGGCCATCATCACCATCAGGTGGTAAATCAGATCGGAAATTTCCCCCACGGTCTCCTCCTGCTTGCCGTTCTTGGCGGCGATGATGGTCTCGGAGCACTCCTCCCCCACCTTCTTCAAAATCTTGTCCAGTCCCTTATCGAACAGGTAGCAGGTATAGGAACCCTCCTGGGGATCACTTTTACGGTTCAGCACGACCTGGTACAGGTCCTGCAATACGGTATCGTTCATGTGGTTTCCTCCCAAATATCATTAAAAAAGCAGCTTTTGGCCCCGGTGTGGCAGGTGGGGCCCTCCGGCACACAGAGATACAGCAGGGTATCGGTGTCGCAATCAGTGACCACCTTCTTCACGTGGAGGAAGTGGCCCGAGCTCTCCCCCTTGTTCCACAGCTTCTGACGGCTGCGGGACCAGAACCAGGCGGTCTTGGTCTTCAGGGTCAGCTCCACCGCCTCCTGATTGGTGAAGCCCAGCATCAAAATGTCCCTGGTCTCCGCGTCCTAGATGATGACGGGGATCAGGTCGGATTTCTGGAACAACAAATTCAAATCAAAGTCCATGGTTCACCTCACGGGGATATTCTGGCCGCGGAGATAGTCCTTCACCTGGGGTACTGTCAGCTCCCCGAAGTGGAACAGGGAGGCCGCCAGGGCGGCGTCGCAATTGGTCTGCTCAAACACCTCCGCGAAATGGGCCAGGGAGCCGCAGCCGCCGGAGGCAATAACGGGAATGGACACCGCGTCGGTGACCGCCTTCGTCATGGCAAGGTCAAAACCCGCCTTGGTGCCGTCGGCGTCCATGGAAGTAAGCAAAATTTCCCCTGCACCCAGAGACTCCGCTTTCTTTACCCATTCTATCAGGTCCATACCGGTGGGCTTCCGCCCTCCGGCCACCACCACTTCCCAGGTACCATCGCCTTGGGCACGGGCATCGGCGGCCAGCACCACACACTGGGAACCAAACCGCTCCGCCGCCTCAGAAATCAATTCAGGTCGGGCCACGGCGGCGGAATTCACCGAAATCTTGTCCGCCCCCGCCCGCAGCAGCCTCTGGAAGTCCTCCACGGTGCGGATGCCGCCCCCCACCGTCAGAGGGACAAATACCTGGGCGGCGGTGCGCTCCACCACGTCGGCCACGGTATCCCTGGCGTCGCTGGTGGCGGTGATATCCAGAAACACGATCTCGTCGGCACCCTGATCGGAATAGTATTTGGCCAGCTCCACCGGGTCGCCGGCGTCCCGGATATTGACAAAGTTGACCCCCTTCACCACCCGGCCGTCCCGCACGTCCAGGCAGGGGATGATGCGTTTGGCTAGCACTGTTCGCCCGCCTCCTTTACCGCCCGGGGCAGATCCACCGTCCCGGCG
Source organism: Flavonifractor sp. HCP28S3_F3 (assembly GCF_052065355.1). Taxonomy (NCBI): domain Bacteria; kingdom Bacillati; phylum Bacillota; class Clostridia; order Eubacteriales; family Oscillospiraceae; genus Flavonifractor; species Flavonifractor sp. HCP28S3_F3. Next base: position 111,031 of record NZ_JBQHUF010000001.1, on the reverse strand, counting down.
TAATAGGCTTTGCCGATGATGGCCCCGTACAGGCCCATCCCGTTCAATTTGGACAGGTCCTCGTTGGAGGACACCCCACCAGAGGCGGTGATCTGACAGCTCACCGCCTTTTGCAGCGCGGCCAGCCGGTCAAAAGAGGGGCCGGACAGCATACCGTCGGTGGCAATGTCGGTGAAGATAATGGTCTGTACCCCCAACTGCTCCATGGATTTGGCAAAATCCAGGTAGTTCAGTCCGGAGGACTGCTCCCACCCGGCGGTCTTCACGATGCCATCCATGGCGTCGATGCCCACGGCTACCCGCTGGCCGTACTTTTCCACAGCCTCTTTCACAAACTCCGGGTGACTGACAGCGGCGGAGCCGATGACGCACCGCCACACCCCCAGAGAAAAAACTTCCTCCAGGTCGGCCAGGCTGCGGATACCGCCCCCCAGCTCCACCTTCAGGCCGGACTGCTCCGCCACCGCCTGCACGATGGAACCGTTCTGCCGCGCCCCGCTGCGAGCCCCGTCCAGATCCACCATATGGATGTACCGGGCCCCGGCGTTATAAAAATCCCTGGCAACGGCCAGAGGGTCGGAGGCCACCTGGTGGGCGGTGGCAAAGTCACCCTTGTACAGGCGCACCGCCTGGCCGTTCTTCAAATCAATGGCTGGAAACAAAATCATGCGTTCAGCCCTCCGAAATTCCGTAAAATCTGCAAGCCCACCTCGCCGCTTTTCTCCGGGTGGAACTGGCAGCCGTACACGTTGCCCTTCTGCACCGCAGCTGTCACCGGCACACCGTAGTCAGTCTGTGCGATGACGGTTTTGGGGTCATCCGCCACGGCACAGAAAGAGTGGACAAAGTAGACATAGCTTCCCTCCTCCACCCCGACGAACAAGGGCGAGGGGTTGGGGAAGCTCAAGCTGTTCCAGCCGATGTGGGGCAGCTTCAATTGGGTCTCAATTTTGCGGACCGAGCCGGGCACTAGGCCCAGCCCGGCGCACTCCCGCACTTCCTCTCCCCGGTCCAGCAGCAGCTGCATCCCCAGGCAGATGCCCAGAATAGGCTTTCGCTTTGCCTGGGCGATCAGCACCTGATCCAGGCCGGTGGCACGAAGCTTATCCGCTGCATCGGGGAAAGCCCCCACACCGGGCAGAATGATGGCGTCGGCCAGCTCTAGCTCCTTTCGGTCGCTGGTAATGCAGGTCTTCAGCCCCAGATAGTCCATGGCGTTGGTAACGCTTTTCAGATTGCCCACGCCGTAGTCCACAATGGCAGTATAGCCCATGCTCTCTCTCCTTCCGCCTTATACCCTGTGGTAAAAGACGATAATATCTTCATATCCGCCGTCCTTCGAGCGGAAGCCTCCGGGGATGGTTCCCAACCGCACAAAGCCCAGGGACTCATACAGGGCGATGGCGCCCAGGTTGCTGGCCACCACAGCGTTGAACTGGAGCAGCCGGAAACCCAGCGCACCACAAGCCGCCAGGCTGTCCTCCACCAGGACCCGGCCCACGCCCAGGCCCCGCTTGTCCCGGCGCACGCCGTAGCTGGCGTTGGCGATGTGGCCGCAGCGCCCCACATTGTTGGGGTGGAGAATGTACAGCCCCACCACTTCCCCATCCTGCTCCGCCACGGCGGTGTGGCTCTGGCCGGCGAAAAAGGCCGCCGCTCCCGCCGCGTCCAGCGGCTCCTCCTGAGGAAAGGCCACGCCGTCCTCCACGACCTGATTCCAGATGGCAGCTATGGCAGGCAGATCCTCGTTCCGGTAGGGCCGGACGGTTATCTTCCCTGCCATCACAGCACCCCCTTGGTGGAGGTGACGCCGGTACCGGTGACCTGGACAGCCTCCTTCACCGCCGCGCCCAGGGACTTGAACAGGGCCTCGGTGATGTGGTGGGCGTTTTTGCCGTACAGACACTTCATATGTAAGGTCAGACCGCTGTTTACCGCAAAAGCCCGCAGGAACTCCTCGGTGAGGCAGGAGTCATAGGCGCCAATCATGGGCTGGGGCATCTCGGCGTCAAAGGCCAGAAAAGGCCGGTTGGAGAAGTCCAGGGCGGTAAAGCACAGGGCCTCGTCCATGGGGATATAGCAGGAGGCAAACCGGCGGATGCCCTTCCGGTCTCCCAGGGCCTCCTTCATGGCCTGGCCCAGGACGATGCCTACGTCCTCCACGGTGTGGTGGCCGTCCACCTCCAGGTCGCCCTTGGCATACACCTCCAGGCCCAGGCCGCCGTAAAAGGCAAAGGCTGTAAGCATGTGGTCAAAGAATCCGATACCAGTGTGGATCTCCACCGAACCGCCCTCCAGACTGAGAGTCAGGCGGATGTCGGTCTCCTTGGTGGTGCGGGTCAGTTGGGCTGTTCTCATGGTCATTCTCCTTTACTCAAACCGCACCTGGATGGAATTGGCGTGGGCGGTGAGTTTTTCGCTCTGGGCCAGGGTGATGATCTGGTCCTTGATAGGCGCCAGGCTGGCCTGGTCGTACTGGATGATGCTCATGGTCTTGAGGAAACTGTCCACGCTGAGGGGCGAGAAGAACCGGGCGGTGCCGCTGGTGGGCAGCACGTGGTCGGGCCCGGCCAGGTAGTCCCCCAAGGGCTCCGGGGACCAGGCACCCAGGAACACCGCACCGGCGTTTTTGATGGAGGGCAGCAGGGCCCGGGGATCTTCCGTGACGATCTCCAGATGCTCCGGTGCGATCTCGTTGGCCAGGGCGGCGCAGTCGGCCAGATTTTCGCACACGATAGCACAGCCGAAGTCTCGGAGGGAGCACTCCATGATCTCGGACCGGCTGAGGTAGCCGGTCTGACGGATGATCTCAGCGTCCACCGCCTGGGCCAGCTCCATGGAATCAGTGAGCAGCACGGCGGAGGCCAACTTGTCGTGCTCGGCCTGGCTCAGCAGGTCGGCGGCCACAAACTTGGGGTTGGCCTTGCCGTCGGCGATGATCAGCACCTCGGAGGGACCGGCCACCATGTCAATGTCCAGCTTACCGTAGGCCTGCCGCTTGGCGGCGGCCACAAAGGCGTTGCCGGGGCCTACCAGCTTATCTACCCGGGGAATGAAGCCCGCTCCGTAGGTGAGAGCAGCCACCGCTTGGGCACCGCCCACGGCGATCACCCGGTCTACCCCGGCAATTTTGGCGGCGGCCAGTACCGCGTCGTTCAGGTTCTCGGTGGGAGGGGTCACCATGACGATCTCCTCCACCCCTGCCACCTTAGCGGGCACCGCGTTCATCAGCACACTACTGGGGTAGGCGGCAGTGCCGCCGGGGACGTAGATACCCACACGGGTGAGGCCACGAACCACACGGCCCACCACGCCCCCGTCCGGGGAGGTCCACTCCATGGTGCGGGTGAGTAGCTTTTCGTTATAGTCCTTGATGTTGGCCGCCGCCCGCTCCAGGGCGGCGATCAAATCCTCGGGACAGCGGTCATAGGCCGCATCCAGCTCAGCCGGAGTGATCTCCCGGGGCTCGGCCTTGTCAAAGCGGAGGGAGTAGTCCCGCACCGCTTCAAAGCCCTTTTCTTTCACGGTCTCCATAATCTCGGCCGCCGCCGCGTCAATGGCCTGGTTAGCCTGAGCAGCCCGGGCTTTCATGGCGTCCATCACCGCCCGCTCGGCGGCGCCGTCCGCTTTTACGATCTGTATCATTTCCGCTTCTCCAATTCTCCCTCGCAGCGGGCAATAAAGTCTGCGATCTGATCTTTATACAGTTTCATGCTGGCGGTATTGACAATGAGCCGGGCGGACACCGGGGCCACATCCTCGATGGGCACCAGGCCGTTGGCCTTCAGTGTGGCTCCCGTCTCCACGATATCCACGATGGCGTCGGTGAGATCCAGGATGGGGGCCAGCTCCACGCTGCCCTCGATCTTGATGATGTCCACATCCATGCCCTTCTGGGCAAAGAAAGCCTTCGTCACCTCCGGGTACTTGGAGGCCACCCGCCGGGTCTTGTAGGTGCCATAGAAGTCGCTGCCCTGCTTGACGGCCAGGGCGAAGCGGCACTTGCCGAAGCCCAGGTCCAGCACCTCATAAAAGGAGCCGCCTTTTTCCAGAATGGTATCCTTGCCCACGATACCCAAGTCGCACACTCCGTGCTCCACGTAGGTGATGACGTCGGGAGCCTTGGCCAGCACCGCGTCCAGGGGGTAGTTGGGCAGGCTGTGGACTAGACGCCGGCCCGGGTCCTTAATGGGGGAGCAGTCCAGGCCCGCCGCCTCAAAGAGCTCCACGCTTTTGTCCAGCAAACGGCCCTTGGTGATAGCGATTCTCAAACGCTCACTCATACCCGCACCGTCCTTTCTCCGTCCTTGTCAAAGACCAGCACGGTCTCCGCCCCCTTGTCCCGGGCCAGGTTCAGGCTGGACTCCAGGGTGCGGCAGGGGGACAATTCGCTGGTACCGGCGGGTCGGCCGTCCACCGCCTCCAGAGCCTGAGCTAGGTAGCCCGGCTCGTAGTGGACCACGGTGCGCAGCACCGGGGGTGCGATCTCCGGCAGGGTACGGGCCACCGCATCCACATCCACGGCAAAGCCGGTAGCCTGAGCCTCCCGGCCGAACACCCCCACCAGGTTATCATACCGGCCGCCGGAGAGAACGGCGTCCCCCGCCCCCTCCACGTAGCCCCGGAAGACTACGCCGGTGTAATAGTCGATCTGATGAACCATGCCCAGGTCAAAGCGGACATAGGCCCCGTAGCCCGCGGCGGACAGCTCGTCATACAGGTCGGACAGATAGTCCACCGCCGGGGTTTTGCCCGCCAGCTTCTCCGCCTGGGAGAGCACCTCCGCCCCGCCGAACAGGCGGCTGAGCCGCTCCAGAGCGGCGCAGGCCGGGTTGCCCCGGTGGGGCTCCAGGAAGGCATTGAGGGCGGCAAAGTTCTTTCCCTCAATGAGGGCGCGCATCTCCTCTACCGCTTCCTCCCCCAGCTCCAGCCGGCCAGCCAGTTCCCGGAAATACCCGGTGTGACCCAGCTCCACATGGAACTTTGGGGCCCCGCAGGAGCGCAGGGCGTCGATGGCGGTGACGATGATCTCCAGGTCCGCCTTCTTGCCCCCCGCCCCGATGAGCTCTACGCCGCACTGGGGGATCTCCCGGCTGCCGCCGTTGTGGGCGGGGTTGGAGCGGTACACCGTCTGGTCGTAGTACAGCCGCTGAGGCAGGGCCACCGCCTTCAGCTTGGTGGCCGCCACCCGGGCGATGGGTGTGGTGGAATCGGGCCGCATGACGCAGAATTTGCCGCTGGGATCCCACACCTTGATCATCCGCTCCTGCGGGATCGCGCTGCCCGACAGGGCAAACAGATCATAGAATTCCGTGTCCGGGGTGGACACCTCCAAAAAACCCCGCTGCCGGAACAGGCGGGTCAAACGGGCCTGCACCTGGCGGCGCTCCTGACACTCGGCAAACAGCCGGTCCCGGGTGCCTTCCGGGGTGTTGATGATAATGCTCACGGGAGTTCCCCCTTTTACTTTCACGCTTTACCACGCTACTATACTATAACATCTACCTTTTGTCAAGAAAAAAAGGGCGGCCCGCAGGCCGCCCTCCGGACAGTTAGAATCCGTCAAATAGCGTGATCTGGCTGGTATCCGGCATGTCGTCCAGAGCGCCCACCGCTTTGAGCTGCTCAATGTGAGTCTTAGACACCTTGGGACAGGCGGCAGAGAACTCCTCGATGGAGATGAATTTCTTGTCTCCACGCTGCTCCATGATGGACCAGGCTGCGGTCTCGCCCAGGCCGGGAATGGAGGTAAAGGGAGGCAGCAGGGTGCCCTTCTCCATATCCGGCAGGAAATTGACCGCGTGGGAGCGGTACAGGTCCATGGGCTCGAAGCTGAAGCCCCGCAGGTAAAACTCGTACACCACTTCCAGGGTGACCAGCATATCCTCCTCCACGGGAGTGGGTTTCTCCTTGTTCTCAATCTCCTTCATCTTTGCCTTGCACACATCCATGCCCATGCACATGCAGGTGGCGTCGAATGCCTTGGCGCGGATGGAGAAGAAGGCGGCATAGAAGGCCAGGGGCCGGTGGACCTTGAACCAGGCGATGCGGAATGCCATCATCACGTAGGCCACGGCGTGGGCCTTGGGGAACAGATACTTGATCTTCTTACAGGAGCCGATGTACCAGTCGGGCACGCCGGCGGCCTTCATCTCTTCCTCGGCACCGTCAGGCAGGCCACGGCCCTTACGCACCGCCTCCATAATCTTGAAAGAGCGCTTCTCCGGCATACCGCAGGAGATGAGGAAGAGCATGATGTCGTCACGACAGCCGATGGCCTGGCCTACCGGGATGCCCTGATCCACCACCAGATCCCTGGCGTTGCCCAGCCACACGTCGGTGCCGTGAGAGAAGCCGGACAGACGGAGCAGGATATCGAACTGATGGGGTTGGGTGTCCACCAGCATGCCTCGGGTAAACTTGGTGTTGAACTCCGGGATGGCTACGGCGCCGGTGGGACCCAGGATGGGGTCGTCCTCAAATCCCAGCACCTTGGATGAGGTAAAGATGCTCATGGTGTCCTTGTCATCCAGGGGGATCTTCTGCGGGTCTACCCCCGTCAGGTCCTGGAGCATGCGGATCATGGTGGGATCATCGTGGCCCAGCATGTCCAGCTTCAGCAGGTTGGACTCCATGGAGTGGTATTCAAAGTGGGTGGTGATGATATCGCTGTTGGGGTCGTCGGCTGGGTGCTGCACCGGGCAGAAGTCGTAGATCTCACGGTTCTGTGGAATAACCACCATGCCGCCGGGATGCTGGCCGGTGGTGCGCTTGACGCCGCTGCACCCCAGAGACAGGCGGTTCTCCTCCGCCCGGGTGCCGTGGAGGCCGTGGTCGTCCAGATAGTGCTTGACATAGCCGAAGGCGATCTTGTCCTTCACGGTGCCGATTGTGCCCGCCCGGAACACGTGGGTTTGGCCGAACAGTTCAAAGGTATATCGGTGGGCGTTGGACTGGTACTCGCCGGAGAAGTTCAGGTCGATATCGGGCACCTTGTCGCCGCCGAAGCCCAGGAAGGTCTCAAAGGGGATGTTGAAGCCGTCCTTGTCGTAGGGGGTGCCGCAGATGGGACAGACCGCGTCGGGCATATCGGCACCGCAGCCGATGCCCAGTTCTTTGGCCGCCTCAAAGTCGGAGTGCTTGCACTTGGGGCAACGGTAGTGGGGCGGCAGGGAGTTTACTTCCGTGATGCCCGACATGAAGGCCACCAGGGAGGATCCCACCGAACCACGGGAGCCAACCAGATATCCGTGATCCAGAGAGTCCTGCACCAGTTTCTGGGCGGACATGTAGATCACGTCATACTTGCATTTAATAATGTCGCCCAACTCCGCGTTGATACGGTCCACCACGATCTGGGGCGGCTCCTCGCCGTAGAGGGCGTGGGCCTTATCCCACACCAGCCGGGTCAGCTCCTCGGCGGAGTTTTCGATCTTAGGGGCGAACAGGCCCTGGGGCAGAGGCACCACGTCCTCGCACCAGTCGGCCACCAGGTTGGTGTTGCGCACCACCACCTCATAGGCCTTGTCCTTACCCAGGTAGGCAAACTCGTCCAGCATCTCCTGGGTAGTCTTGAAGTAGAGGGGCAGGGGCGAGTCGGCGTCCTCAAAGCCCTTGGAGGCCAGCAGGATATGGCGGTAGATCTCGTCCTCCGGGTCCAGGAAGTGGACGTCGCCGGTGGCACACACCGGCTTGTCAAGCTCCTCGCCCAAGGCCACTACCGTACGGTTGAAGTCCCGCAGCTCCTCCTCACTGCGCACCATACCCTTACGGAGCATAAAGGCGTTGTTGCACAGAGGCTGGATCTCCAGAAAATCGTACCAGGAGGCGATACGCTTGAGCTCCTTAAAATCCTTCCGTTTGACGATGGCCTGGAAGAGCTCGCCGGCCTCGCAGGCCGAGCCGATGATGAGCCCCTCCCGGTTCTGGTCGATGAGGCTCTTGGGCATAATGGGATAGCGCTTGAAATGATCCAGGTAGGAGGCAGAGATCAGCTTGTACAGGTTGCGCAGACCCAGCTGGTTCTTGGCCAGCACAATGAGATGCTTGGGCTGCCGCTTGGCCTTCCCGCCGGAGCGCAGCTTGCGCATGGCGGGATTGATCTGCTGGAGGGTATGGACCCCCTTGTCCCGCAGCATGTCGAAAAAGGGTACCAGCATATAGCCCACCGTAGCTCCGTCGTCATAGGCTCGGTGGTGGTTGAAGGCGGGCAGATTCAGATGCTCCGCCACGATATTCAGCTTATATTTGCCCAGCTCAGGCAGCAGGTTCTGGGCCAGGATCAGGCTGTCGATATAGGTATTCTCAAAGGGGCGGCCCATTCTGCGGCAGCCGGCGGCGATGAATCCAATATCAAACTCTGCATTGTGGGCAGCCAGAGGCCGGTCTCCCACGAAGTCCAGAAAGGCGTTGATGGCCTCCGCCTGGGAGGGTGCTCCCTCCAGCATTTGGTCGGTGATGCCGGTGAGTTCGGTGATTTCCCGGGTGAGGGGCCGCTCCGGGTCGGCGAAGGTGGAGAACTGCTCCACCACTTCCCCGTTCCGCAATACCACCGCGCCGATCTCGGTGATCAGGTCCCGGCGGTTATCCAGACCGGTGGTCTCAATATCAAAGCAGACGATATCCCCCTCCAGGGGCTGGTCCAGCTCTCCGTGGACCACCACCCGGTCGTCCACGTCGTTGACGAAGTAAGCCTCCACTCCGTAGAGGATCTTGATCTTCTTGGCGGAGTGCCATGCGTTGGGGAAGGAGTGGGCCACACCGTGGTCGGTGATGGCGATGGCCCGGTGGCCCCAACGCTCCGCCCGCTTCACTACGTTCTTGTCGGTACCGATGGGAGAGTCCATTTTGGAGCCCACGGCGGTAAGGGCGTCCATGGCGGACATGTTGGTATGTAAGTGGAGCTCCACCCGCTTCTCGGGGGCGTCGTCCACCCGCTGAGCCCGGTCGGTCTCCATGATGGCGTAGGGTTCCAGCACCATGTCGCCGGTGAAGCGGTCGATGTTCAGCTTGCCCTGAATGAGCAGCCGCTGGCCCTTTTTCACCCCGTCCACGATGCCCTTGCCCTCGTCCCCAGGGAAGAACTTATTGATGCGCACGGACCCTGTGTAGTCGGTGACGTCGAAGGACACCACCCAGGCCCCGCGCTTTTTCAGTTCCCGATGATCCAGGGCGAACACGTCTCCCTCCACAATCACCGTACCCATGTCCAGCTCCAGCTCCCGCATGGGGATAGGGGTCCTGCGCACCTCGTGCCTGCCGTAGAGCAGCTTGCCCTTGGGGGCGCTCCCCTTGCTCCCCTTTTTCTCCGTGGGCTTGGGCGTCTTGAGCCCCTCCAGGGCTTTCCGGCGGATCTCTTCTGTCCGGCGGAAGGCGGCGGCCGCCTCGTCCTCTATGGGAGGGGCCTGGACAGGCGCGGGGGTGGGCTCCGGCACGGGAATGGGAGCCGGGGCCGGAGCAGGCTCTCCTGCAGGGGCTGTCACCACCAGCTCCACCTTTTCCACCCGATAAGTAAGGGACAGGCTGCGCTCGATGGTGCGGCGCAGGTCCTCCGCCGGAGGAGCGGCACACTCCACACAGGCTTTGATGGAACGGGTATGCTTGTCAATCACCGCCTGGGTCACCAGATAGCCGGACACCAGCGCGGCCAGCTCCTCACCCGGATGCCAGGCGGAAAACAATTTGAGAAATGGGATCTTCTGTGCTTCTGGCATTTGACACGCTCCTGCTTACAGTTGCTCGATCAGGGCAAAAAGTTCGTCCACCAGTTGGTTCTGGGGCACTTTTTTCACAATCTCTCCCTTGCGGAACAAGAGGCCCTCTCCGTTGCCTCCGGCGATACCCACGTCAGCAGCGGAGGCCTCGCCGGGGCCGTTGACCACACATCCCATCACTGCCACGGTGATAGGCTTGTCCACAGTCTTGAGCCGCTCCTCCACCTCACTGGCCAGGCCGATCAGGTCGATACGGGTACGGCCACAGGTGGGGCAGGACACCAGATCGGGGCCGTCTTTCCGCAGGCCGGCAGCCTTCAGGATGTACTTGGCCGCCAGCACCTCCTCCACCGGGTCGGCAGACAGGGAGACCCGCATGGTATCTCCGATGCCCAGGGCCAGCAGGCCTCCGATACCGATGGCGGATTTCAGGGTGCCCATACGGATGGTGCCCGTCTCAGTGACACCCAGATGTAACGGATAATCGCTTTTCTCGCTCATGAGCTTATAGGCCGCCATGGTCACCGGCACGCTGGAGGACTTGAGAGACACGCAGATATCATGGAAGTCATACTTCTCCAGCAGAGCGATATGTCCGAAGGCTGATTCCACCAGCGCTTCCGGAGTGACACCGCCGTACTTGGCCAGCAGAGGCTTCTCCAGAGAGCCACCATTGACCCCAATACGGATAGGAAGTCCCTTGGCCTTACACGCCTCAGCCACCGCCTTCACCCGGTCCTCGCCGCCGATGTTGCCGGGGTTGATGCGCACCGCGTCACATCCGGCGTCAATACAGGCCAGCGCCAGCTTATAGTCAAAGTGGATGTCCACCACCAGGGGAATGTGAATCTGCTCCCGGATGGCGCCCACCGCTTTGGCGGCGGCCATGTCAGGCACTGCCACCCGGATGATCTGGCAGCCGGCTGTCTCCAACCGCTTGATCTGCTCCACAGTAGCCGCAACATCATCCGTGCGGGTATTGGTCATGGACTGTATGGTAACAGGGGCGCCCCCGCCTACGGGGACGCCTCCTACACGAATCTGTCTGGTCATTGCCGTTTTCCTCCTACAGGATAAACTTGCTCACATCGCTGATGGCTACCAGCACCATCAGGGCCATCAGGGCCATGAAGCCCACCATATTCACATAGCCCAAATATTTCTGGTCGATATACTTTTTGCTGAACAGATGGTAGATCCCGTTGACGATGAGCAGGAAGATCTGGCCGCCGTCCAGGGCGGGAATGGGCAGCAGGTTCATCACCGCCAGGTTGATGGCGATAAGGGCGGTAAAGTCCAGGATATTGACCACCGCACCGAAGAGACCCGCCGCCTCGGCACCGGCCTCACCTACATCGCCGGCCATGGCAACGATACCGATGACGCCCGACATATCCCGCAGACCCATCGTACCGGTGACAATATCACCCAGGCCCATCCACACCATGCGCACATAGTCGATGGCCTGGTACCAGCTGTTCTGCAGGCGGGTAAATACGGTGTCCTCAAAGTACTGGCCCACGTATATGCCACGCTTCTCCACCTGGTTTCCGTTTTCGTCCACCAGCTGCCGGTAAGGCAGAGAGATCGTGCCCAGGTCCACCTTCTCTCCGTCCCGGAGCACCGTCACTTCCACATCTTCCCCAGCCCGCTGGAGGTAGATCAGCGCATCACTCTGGAAGTAAATGCGGTGGCCGTCGATAGTATAAAACTGGTCGCCGGGCTGCAGGCCGGTGTCCAGCACCTCCTCCGCCCCCTCCATCACACCGGTAAACACCGGCGCGGCGGGGCTGCCCACCAGAAAGAAGATCACCAGGATGATGATCAGGCCCGCCACAAAGTTCATAAAGGCGCCGGCCACCAGGATGATGAACTTTTTCCAAAAGGGCTTGTTATGGAAGGAGCGGGGATCATCGGAGCTCTCCTCCTCCCCTTCCATGGCACAGAAACCACCGATGGGAAGGGCACGGAGGGAATAGAGGGTCTCCCCTTTCTCCCGGGAAAAAATGGCGGGACCCATGCCGATGGCGAATTCATTCACCCGCACCCCCAAAAGCTTGGCGGCGATAAAGTGTCCAAACTCGTGGATGGCAATCAGCAGGCCGAAAAACAGGATAATGAGTACGATGGAAAAGATGGTCATAGGCACCTCAATGCATCAAAGGGTTTCCGCCGCCCAGACGCGGGCGGCTCGGTCGGCAGCCAGCACATCCTCCAGAGTGGGCTTGGCAACCACCGGCGTCTCCGCCAGGGCCCGCTCCACCCGTCTGGGGATCTGACCAAAGGGGATCTTGCCCGCCAGGAACAGGGCCACCGCCGCCTCATTGGCCCCGTTGAGAGCCGCCGTGGCGGTACCACCGGTACGAGCGGCTTCCAGCGCCAGGGACAGGCAGGGGAATGCCTCATAGTCCGGGGCGTGGAAGGTCAGGGGCGGACAGCTCAGCAGATCCAGCGGTTTTGCCACCGCCTCTGTCCGGGCGGGCCAGGTGAGGGCGTACTGGATGGGCAGGCGCATATCCGGCACCCCCAGCTGAGCCAGGATGGCATTATCACAGTATTCCACCAGGGAGTGTACAATACTCTCCCGGTGGATCACAATGGAAATTTTCTCCGAAGGCAGGCGGTAAAGCCGCATGGCCTCAATAAATTCCAGGCCCTTGTTCATCAGGCTGGCTGAGTCCACGGTGATCTTAGCTCCCATAGACCAGTTGGGGTGCTTCAGGGCCTGCTCTACCGTGGCGGAGGCAATTTTCTCCTTGTCCCAGCCCCAGAAAGGCCCACCGGAAGCGGTGAGGATCAGGCGTTTGACCTCACCCCGGTCCCGGCTGCCCTGAAGGCACTGGAAGATGGCAGAGTGCTCGGAATCTACCGGCACGATCTCCGCGCCATAGGTATCGGCGGCTTCCATCACCAGCTCTCCTGCACACACCAGCGTCTCCTTGTTGGCCAGGGCAATCCGCTTACCCTGGCGGATTGCCGCCAGAGTGGGCCGCAGGCCCACCATACCCACCACAGCGGTGAGCACCGTGTCCGCCTGCTCCAGGCTGGCCGCCTCAATGAGGCCGTCCATTCCAGACTCCACCCGGACGGAGGTATCCTTCAGCCGCACCCGCAGATCCGCAGCGGCGGCCGGGTCCATCATCACCGCCAGCTCCGGGCGAAACTGACGGCACTGCTCCTCCATCCGCTCCACATCCCGGTTGGCGGTGAGGGCGGCCACAGTCATGCCACAGGCGGCAATCACATCCAGTGACTGCCGCCCGATAGACCCGGTGGAACCCAATAACGATATACACTTGCTCATAGTCAGCCTCCCACAGCGGGCAGCAGATGGAGCAGCAGCTCCGTCAAAGGTGCACAGAAGATCACGCTGTCAAACCGGTCCAGCACACCGCCGTGGCCGGGAAAGATGTTGCCGAAATCTTTAATGCCGTACTCCCGCTTGATATAGGAAAAAGACAGATCCCCCAGCTGGGACACCACGCTGCCCAGAGCGCCGTACAGCGCCAGCAGCAGATAATTCACCTCATAATGGAACGCCAGGTGAAGGACCAAGCCATAGAGCACCGTGCACACCACGGCACCCAGAAAGCCGCCTACCGCACCTTCCACCGTCTTCTTGGGGGAGAGCTCCGGAGCCAGCTTATGCTTGCCGAAGGCCATGCCGGCGAACAGGGCAAAGGCGTCGCTGATGAAGGCGATCAGCAGGGGCAGGATCACCAGCGCCCGCCACTGGTCCATCAGCCGGATCCGCAGGAAGGAGGACAGGAAGAAGGGGATAACGATGGTAAGGAAAAAGGCGCCTCCCAGCTTCTCCAGTCCGATCCGCTTGTGGCTTGCAATGGCCTCACAGAACAGAAGCAGCACATAAATGAACAGCCCACACAGGATAGACATGGAACCGCCGTCATAATACACCCAGAACGGGATCAGACCGGCCATGATAATGGAATAGCCGGAAATGCGGGCATGCTTGAGAAAACTGGTGGACCACAGGGCCTCATGCACGGCGATCATGGACAGGCCGGCAATAATAATGGGCAGGATCACCGGCCAGACCGGAGACACCCCATAGATGGCCGCCAGCAGCAGCGGGATGAAGATCACCGCCACCATCACTCGCTTGACCACTCACACACCTCCAAAACGGCGGGAGCGTCCCTGGTAGGCCGCCAACGCCTTATGCAGTTCTTCCTTGGAAAAGTCGGGCCACAGCGCGTCCGTATAGTAGAATTCGGCGTAGGCCGACTGCCACAAAAGGAAGTTGGAGATCCGGATCTCCCCGCTGGGCCGAATCACCAGATCCGGATCGGGCACGCCGTCGGAATAGAGGTAATGGGAAAAGTCCTCCTCTGTCAGTTCCTCCGGCGCCTTCTTACCCGCCGCGCAGTCGGCGGCAAAGGCCCTGGCCGCCCGGACGATCTCGTCCCGGCCGCCGTAGTTGAGGCACACGTTGACCTGCATACCGTCGTACCGCTTGGAAATCGCGTCCGTCCGGGCGCACATCTCCCGCAGCTCCTGAGGCAGCGGCAACAGGTCTCCAAAAAAGTGGAGCTTGATTTTGTCCCGCTCCATCTTCTCGATGGATTCCAGCAGATACTTTTTCAGCAGTCCCATAATGGCGGATACTTCCTCCAGCGGCCGCTTCCAGTTCTCTGTGGAAAAGGCGTATACCGTCAGGTACTCCAGCCCGATCTTCTGGCAGTAGGTGGCGATGGTGCGGAAATTTTCCGCGCCGGCGGCATGACCTGCCGTCCGGGGCAGACCGCGGCGCTTGGCCCAGCGGCCATTGCCGTCCATAATAATCGCCACATGGCGGGGCAGGTGGTCAAAATCCACCTGTGCCTCCCCGCCTTCCTTCGATTTGATAAATGCCATATTCCGATTCCTACCCAATTGTATGAATACCGGTGCGGGACACCTGAGGCGCCCCGCACCGGCGTATGTCTGTCCGACTTAGACCGCCATCAGCTCGGTCTCTTTTTTGGCGGTGAGCTCGTCGATCTGCTTGCAACGCTTCTCGGTAATATCCTGAAGCTCCTTCTCATAGTCCTTCCGGTCATCCTCAGTGATCTCGGACTTCTTCTCCATAGCCTTGAACTTCTCCATGGCGTCCCGGCGGATGTTGCGAATGGCCACCTTGCCGTTCTCGCCGTACTTGCGCACCTGCTTGGTCAGCTCCTTACGGCGCTCCTCAGTGAGCTGAGGGAAGGACAGGCGGATCACACGGCCGTCGTTCTGGGGATTGATGCCCAGGTCGGAGCACTGAATGGCCTTCTCAATGGCCTTCAGCAGGGTACCGTCCCAGGGCTGGATCATCAGGGAGCGGGGATCAGGAGAGGAGATGGCGGCCACCTGATTCAGAGGGGTGGGAGCGCCGTAATAATCCACCGTGATCTTATCCAGCACAGCGGCATTGGCCCGGCCCGCCCGGACACTGGCGAAATCGCTCATGACGACATCAATGGTTTTCTGCATTTTTGCGTCGAATTCCTTGTTGACTTCCTTCATTTCACGGTTCCTCCTTGACGATGGTTCCAATTTTCTCGCCCATGACCACCCGCAGGATGTTCTCCGGGTCCTTCAGGGCGAACAGGATCACAGGGATCTTATTGTCCATGGACAGGGACGTGGCAGTGGAGTCCATCACCTGCAGGTGCTGAGCCAGCACGTCATCATAGGTAATGGTGTCGTATTTTACCGCGTTGGGATCCTTCTTGGGATCGGCAGAATACACGCCGTCGATGTTCTTGGCCAGCAGGATGGCGTCGGCGTCGATCTCCGCTGCCCGCAGCACCGCCGCAGTGTCGGTAGAGAAGAAGGGGTTGCCGGTGCCGCAGCCAAAGATGACCACGCGTCCCTTCTCCATGTGCCGAATGGCCTTGGAACGGATATAGGGCTCGGCGATGGAGCGCATCTCAATAGCGGTCTGCACCCGCACATCCACGCCCTTCTGTTCCAGAACGTCAGCCACGGCCAGGGCATTGATGGTGGTAGCCAGCATACCCATATGGTCGGCCCGGGTACGCTCCATCCGGTCGCCACCGTCCTTCAGGCCGCGCCAGAAATTGCCGCCGCCCACTACGATGCCAACCTGTACACCCTTCTCCACGCACTTCTTGATGACGTCGCAGACGCTTCCGATCACGTCAAAATCCAGCCCGCGGCTGGCGTCGCCCGCCAGGGCCTCGCCGCTGAGCTTCAACAGCACCCGCTTGTACTGCGGTTCGCTCATAATTCCAACCCCTTCTTATGGTATTTCAGTCTCCCTCATTTTAATATAGTTTTCCACATTTGCCTAGGGGTTAGGCTAAAGTTTTTATAAATTATTCAAAGTCTGGCAGGGGCTGGCGCATCGGTTGATACGCCGGCCCCTGCCGCTGACCTGTATTACCACTCGTTGGAGGGTTTGATCTTGGAAATAATCACATTTGCCGACAGTCCAAAGGGAGAGGACGTGGTGCTCAGCCGTACCTCCCGGTAGTCGCTGCTGCCGGACGTACCCTTGCTATAAAACTCGAGGGTGCCGCCCACGGTGCCCTGAAGGGTAAAGCCGCAGTCCAGCAGAGCGCTCTTGTAGGCATCCACTTCACTCTGGGAGGTGGAGCTATACATATAGCCCTTTGCGTTGGCCTTGTCTGTCACGGTAATCCGGCCGCTGCTGGTAAACTGATCGAAGCTGGGGATACCGTCAAAGCCGTAGTACATCTCATAATCGCTGCCGGGATCAGGAGTGGGCTCGGGGGTGGGTTCCGGATCGGGCGTAGGCTCCGGGTCAGGCGTCGGGGTGGGATCCACAGGGAAACCGCCGGAGCCGCTGCTCCCCATGGTGGCGGTGTAGGTTCTGCTGCTGCCGTTGTCATCAATGATGCGGAAGTCGCCGCCCACGGTGGTGATGGAAGAGGGGCTGATGCCGTTGTAATCCTGGACACTCACGTCGATATAGCCCATGGAGTGGGGCAGGATGGGATCAGATACAATGGTGTTATTATAGCTGCGCCGGTCGATGATGATGGTGTCATTCTGGATCAGCAGGGTCTTATCGCTCTTGTTGCGCACCATCAGATAGACCTCGATCCGATCACCGCTGCTGGAATAGCGGTAATTCTCGGCGTAACCGAAGTAGAATTCCACATTGGAATCGCTGTACAGCTTCTCCCGGCTGCCGGCGGAGGGGATGGTATTGTCCGCCTTTCCGGTGTAAATATTCTTGGCGCCGAACAAAACAGTGGTGGTATCCCGGGAGGAGCTGGAAATGATGCGCAGCTGGCCGCCAACGGTCTGCACAGCGCTCAGATCCACCAGAGAGTCGTCATAATTCTCAATGGTAACGTTTACGGCGCCAATAGAATTGGCAGAGACATCGTCGCTCATAACCAGGTCGTTGAAGCAGTAGCCGTTCAGGCTCACCGCGTCGGCCTGGACCGTGATCTTGCTGCTCGTCTTGTTTTCCACATCCAGATAGAGCTCGGCCTCGCCGTCATCATACTTGGATGCCTCCAGCCGGACGAAGGAGATCTTTACCTTGCTGTCCTCGTAAAGGGGAGTAGAGCTGACCTCCCGAGCCTTCACGGTAACCGTGCAGGAGGCGGACTTGCCGCCCACGGAGGCCGTAATGGTGGCTACGCCCTCTGCCACACCGGTGACGGTGCCGTTGGACACCTTGGCCACGGAGGGGCGGGAGCTGGTCCAGGTGACCGTCTGGCTGTCCGCATTGGACGGAGTCACCGTAGCCTTGAGGGATGCGGTCTCCCCCACGGAAACGGACAGGCTGGACTGATCCAGCGTGACACCGGTGACTGCCACCGGCATTTTCTCCAGCTGAAGCTCCTTCCGCAGTTCAGGCAGAGCCATACGGGAAACCAGGGCAGCCACGGAGGCCCGGTCAATGGTGGTCTCCGGTGCAAACGTGCCATACCTGTCATTTCCGGTAAGCACACCCGCCCGGTAGAGCATGTAGATCTCGTCAGCATAGGTAGAGCTGGAGGTCACATCGGGGAGAGAACCGTCGGCAATGGTGTTGATGGCAGGCAGAGCCTCCTCAGGCAGAGCCTTACCCAGGATGCCGGCACACTGGCGGCGGGTGGCCGCAGCGTTATAGTTGGTATACTGGCCCTGGGTAATGATGCCGTTCTTCACAGCATAGTCCACATAGACCTGATACCAGGGCTCTCCCTGAACGAAGTCGGAGGTTCCGGTGTTGTAGATGCTATGGAGCCGGCAGGCCAGTGCCAGCACGGAGCCCAGGGTGATACTGCCACTGGGGGTAAAGGTGGTACCACTGCTTCCCTTCACCAGGTCCAGCTCAAAGGCCGTCTCCACACTCTCGGCATACCAGGCGCTGGAGGCCACATCGGTAAATTTGCCCGCCTGATATTCCTCGGTACGCTTAAAATGGTCTAGGCTGCCCGCTGCAAAGGCGGACACCGGCAGCATGCTCAGGCACAGTACCAGCGCCAAGGCCCCTGACAAAACAGATTTGCAATGTTTCCTTTTCATCTCATACCCTTCTTCCTTATGACTGAACACTAAAACAATGTCTTCTCGTTTTCTGTAAACAACTTGTCATTGATCTCGCTCAGGCTAAACTGATGCAGCACTCCGTAACTGATGATGGCATCCCGCTTCACCTTTGGATGGAGGGGTGCATACGCCGCCTGCTTCAGCAGCCGCTGAGTCTCCTCCATGCTGGCCTCCAGCCCCACGCACAGACAGATCAGTCTGTCCCGGGAGGGCTTGCGCCGCCCGGAAAAAACCTGATGGAGATACACCTCGCTCATACCCGCTTTCCGGGCCAACGCCGCCTTGGATATCTCCTTCTTCTCAAAAATACCGGCCAACAGCTCCGTCATGTCCTCATGGAAAAAGTATTCCTGATTCTCCTTGAGGTAGGAGTCGATATCCGATTTATCCATCAGTTCCCGGCTCAGGTCTCCCGTCGTCTTCTCCTTCACAGGAACTTTTCCTCCTTTCTTTTCCTTTGCTTTTCCTGGCTTTACTTTTTTCGCTAAATTTTATATACTTAATCTACAACACTTTGTACCGCAATACAATATGCCCACTGCATAGTGTACAAGCTTTTTTTGGAGGGATTCTTATCTATACCTGGCTTTCTGATGTCCTGCATAATGAGTATGAGCTTGTACGGCTCATCAAAGAGAGTTCCAGGGGCAGTGTGCGTCTGATTCGCCACAAAGCTACAGGACAGCAGTTCATTTTGCGGCAGTTTACCGGTAATCCTGAGGTCTACCGGAAGCTGCTGGATTACACCTGCCCCAATCTGCCCACCGTATTCGAGGTCGCCTGCCAGGGTGAGGAAAACCTGGTGCTGGAAGAATTTATTCATGGAGATACGCTGGGATTCCTGCTGAAAGGCGGACTGTTTTCCCCTGACGAAACCCGGAAAGTTGTCCTCCAGGTGTGCCGGGCCCTGTGGGTGCTCCACTCCATCGGCGCCGTCCACCGGGATGTAAAGCCGGAAAATATCATCCTGCGGGGCGATGAAGCAGTACTCATCGACTTTGACGCCGCCCGGTTACATAAGCCTGAGCACGAGATGGACACCCAGATTCTGGGCACCACCGGCTTTGCCGCGCCGGAGCAGTACGGTCTGTCCCAGTCGGATATCCGCACCGATATCTATGCGCTGGGAGTACTCATCAACGTGATGCTCACCGGTGAGCATCCCTCCAAAAAGCTGGCGGAGGGAAAAATGGGCCGCGTGGTGGATCGGTGCACCCATGTCAATCCTCAGCACCGCTATAAAAATGTGCTGCGGCTGATGGAGGCTCTATAACGTGACCGGCAAGACCAAGCCCTGCCCATATTGCGGCGTCTCTCTGCGGTCAGACGCCGCTTTTTGTCCGTTCTGCGCCAAAAATATCCGTCCCCGGCAGTCGGTTAAGGTGCCCTCCCACCTGTGGCGCAAATGGATGAAGCCCGCTGTGATCCTGGTGGCGCTGATTCTGCTGGCGGCTGGGCTGTATCACCACTTTACCCCTCATGTGTATGACGCCCGGGGCGAACTGACCTATACTTTGGACGGCAACGACTACCACCTGGCCGTTACCTTCCGCAACGACCCCACCCCGGAGCCAGAGTACACCGTCCAGGTGGAGGCAGACGGTCGGTACGACCGGGACGCCAAGCTGTTTATCACCCATGTGAGCACCGGGGTGGACGCTGGACAGATGTTCAACCAGCAGATCGACTCTGCCTACATTCAGATGACCCAACCGTCGGACAGCCCCTCCCCCATCACCTGGCTCCAGCCGGAGTTCGCCAACGATCCCGCCACGGAGGGGTTGCTCCACTCCGTGGTCAACTTCACCGGAGCGAGTACGGGCCCAGCGGAACTCGAATGGCATATCAATATGAAAAACGGGGACACCATTCTTCTGCGGCAGGAGCTGGACTTCCAGCCGGTGGACAGCATCCACTACTACCCGGAGGACTGGCCCATGGACACCATCGAAGAGCTCCAGGCTCTGGTGGATCAGATCCAGGCGGAGGTACCCCTGCCTACAGTGGTGCACCTCCATCTGCCTCCGGTGGCCTATGAGGGGGGGCTTACCATCGACAAGCGCACCATCAACCTTTACGGCTCCCTGGGTGAGAACAACATGCGCACCACTTTTCTGGGGCCGGTGGTGTACAAGCCGGAAAAGGACCCCCAGGGATTTATCGAGTTCATTGACTTCCGGGGCAGTGGCTCCGGCACGGGCCTCACGGTGGAGGCCGACTGCCATGTGGAGGACTGCGGCTTCTCCGGCTGGGACGTGGGCCTGCTGGTCGGCGCGGAGGACTGGGCGAACCCGGTGGGCTGCCTCTTTGAGGACAACAGCGTGGGCTTCCGCTTCGACAGCGGCGGCAGCTATGTCAACGCCAACCGCTTTGAAGGCAACGCCTTCCTCCGCAACGGCACCGCTGTGGAGCTGCTCCGGGTACCGGGTGCCAAGACCCTCTACTTCGACGGCTGCCGGTTTGCAGGCAACGACACGGATCTCTCCAACCCCGCCAACCACCCCGTCAACATCTCCTATGCTACCTTTGAATGAAATGAAAGGGACGAGCTCTATGGAACACAACTGCCCTCATTGCGGCGCGCCTCTGCCTGAGGACGCCTCCTTCTGCCCCCACTGTACACAAAGCATCCGGGAACGCCAGCCGGTAAAGATCCCCTCCCACCTGTGGCGGAAGGGGCTGAAATGGGTACTGGCACTGGTGCTGATCCTGGCTGTCGCCGGAGGACTTTACGCCCGGTTTGGGCGGGAAACTCCCTCTGCCGGCCTCCCCGCCGGGGACACCACGGCGGTGATCCTGGAGGAGGACGAAAACGGCATGGTCACCGTCACCCCCGACCTGCTGAGAGAGTATTTCCCCCTGCTGACCGGCATCAACTTCTCCACCACCTCCACCACCAGCGACAACATCGACGATTATCTGATAGAAAACCTCCAGATGGCCAACCTGGTGGCCTCCCGGGGTGCCTACGGCACCGACGAGGAGCGGGGTATGTTCGACGCCCGCAGCTCCGGCACCCGCCTGTGCCTGCTGATGTTCGACCGCAACACCCACCTGATGGGCTATTTCATCGGGGAGCCCATCCAGATCGAAGATGGAAAATGGCAGATCGATGTGGTGTCCTGCGACTATGACTTTACGGAGCTCTATGAGGAGCAGTTGGCCGCTTTCGAAGAAAACTGGGAGGCGGACTTCTCCACCTACATCCCGCCGGAGGAGATCGAAAGTTCCGGAGCAGTGTGGTTCCTAAACGGCTACAACACCGGAAAGGGCCCCGTGCTTCGGGAGGACGACGCCCAGATCTACCACCTGTGGCACACCCTCCACTCCCCTGACCTGGCCCGTCAGTGCCGGGAGATCGAACGTCTGGAGGAATTCCTGCCCAACGAAGGCCGGTGGCGGTGCTATCTGCTGCTGGACAAGGACTATAACCTGCTTGGCTACACCATGCTGGACTATCAGGGCAACGGAGGATGACCGATGGAACACAAGTGCCCATGGTGCGGCGGGGATCTGCCTGAAAACGCCTCTTTCTGTCCCCACTGCGCAAAGTTTGTCCGTCCCCGGAAGGAGGCGGCAGTTCCCAGTCCCCGGCGAAAACAGGTGCTGCTGGGTCTTTTGATCCTGGCGGTGGTCATCGCCCTGGGGACTGGACTGTGGCTGGTCTTTTCCCCAAAGACCTATGACGGCTATGGTGAGGTTCACTACGGGGACTATCAGGTTCTGCTGAGCCAAGGTGCCGACCGCTTCACCCCCTCCCCCACGGTTTCCGTTCAGGGAGAGCCGGAGGGCCAATACCGGATGCCTGCCCGGCTGTTTGTCAACAGCAGCGACGGCCAGGACGCCTCGGAGGCGTTTCTGGAAGAAGTGGGGACGGTATCGGCGGCTTTTATCGGCCAGGAGGACAGCCCCTCCCCCATGGTGTGCTCCCAGCCTGCCTACAATTCCGGCGTACCGGAGTGCCCACTTATCTCTCTCATTGACTATACCGGGGAGAGCGGCACGGCCGAGCTGGTGTGGACATTCCAAATGAAAAACGGAGATACTATCCATCTTCGACAGACCTATGAAATCATCCCCATCCCGGTGTACGACTACTACCCGGAGGAGTACCCCATGGACACTTCCGAGGAGCTTCAGGCCCTCATTGACAGCATTGGCGCGCAGTTTGGAAACGACGAGGCCATCATCAATCTCCATCTGCCTCCCGTCACCTATGAGGATGGCATCATGCTCCAGGATCAGAGTATGAACCTGTACGGCTCCACCGACGCTGACGGGAACCGCACCACCTTCACCGGCCCCGTCCAGGTTCTGACCCATTACGGCGCCATCACCTATTTTTATGACATGGACTTTGTGGGCGACGGCAGCGGCAACGGTCTGTCCGGTTCCGCTTCCTTCCGGGCTACCAACTGCACCTTCACCGGCTGGGATACCGGGGTGCTGGCCTACGGCACCAGCTGGGCCAACGTCATCGGCTGCTCCTTCCGGTACAACCGCATCGGCTTCCGCTTCGACAGCAGCGGCGAGTACGCCAACCACTCCATGTTCAACGATAACCAGTTTATCGGCAACGACGTGGGCGTGCAGCTGGACAACGTGCCTACCGACGTGAAGCTCAACTTCCAGGGCTCGGTGTTCCAGGGCAACCAGATGAGCATTGACAACCGCTGCAGCCAGCCCACGGATCTGTCCCAGGCCACCCTGAACTAATACAAGGAGAGATTATCTTGCACCAACAGACCTGTCCTCACTGCGGCGCGGCTCTGCCGGAAAATGCCGCCTTCTGTCCCCACTGCGCCAAAGACGTCCATCCCCGGAAGGACACGGGAACGCCCGCTCCCCTGCAGAAAAAGCTGCTGCTGGGCCTGCTGGCTCTGGCGGTGGTGATTGCCGCCGGAGTGGGGATCTGGTATCTGAACCGTCCCTATGTGCCCCGGGAATACGACGGGGTAGGCGAGGTGTACTATGAGACCGGCGGCAAGACCTACCAGCTGCTGGTGGCCTGGCCCGATGACCGCTGCCAGGCCGCCCCGGACATCTATCAGTACGGCAGAGCGGACGATCTGACCCGCTGGCCCTCCCGGTTCTACGTCAACGACGCCGCCAACGGTACCGATGGCTGGAGTGCGTTTGAGCCCCTGGTGGAGGCGGTCACGGTGGAGGTTATTCAGGACGAGGACGCCGGCAGTGCCCTGACCGCCGAAGCCCCCACCCACGACGAAAACTACCCCGACACGGCCGGCACCTCCGTTCTGGAATTTGACGGCCTGTGCGGGGAAACCCAGGTGGTGTGGATCATTCAAATGAAGAACGGGGACGTGATACGGGTGCGTCAGAACATCCACGTCACCCTGATCCACACCTACACCTACGACTGGCACGACTACCCCATGAATACCCTGGAGGAGCTCCAGGCCCTGCTGAACCGGGTGGCAACGGAGGTACAGCCGGAGGACGAGCTGATTTTCAACCTGCCCCCGGTGACCTATGAGGGCACCCTGACCCTGCCCACCACCTGCACCCTTCAGGGCTGCACCGACGGCAGCGGCCGCACTGTCTTTATCGGCAGCGTTATGGCCACCCCGGAGCAGGGTTACTGGCTCAACTACCTGTTTGACATCGACTTTATGGGCAACGGCACGAATGTGGGCCTGTCCGCCTCCATCAACACCATGGCAATCGACTGCACCTTCACCGGATACAAAACCGGTATTCTATCCTACGGCTCTGCCTGGACCGCCCCCATCGGGTGCACCTTTACCGACAACGAGGTGGGTTTCCACTTCAACAGCACAAACGGCGGGGTCACCCGGGCCCTGTTTGACAATAATGTCTTTACCGGAAACAGCACCGCCGTGCTTCTGGAAAATGTTTCCGCCGACGGCACCCTCTATTTTGACGGCTCAGTGTTCTCCGGCAACGGCACGGATATCGACAACCGCTGCGGCTATGATGTAGACACATCCAAAGCGGTTTTTGAGTAAAAAGGAGAGAGAAACATGGAACACAAATGTCCCCACTGCGGCGCGTCTTTGCCGGAAAATGCCGCCTTCTGCCCCCACTGCGCCAAGGACGTCCATCCCCGGAAGGACACGGGAACCCCCGCTCCCAGGCGGAAAAAGGTGTTGCTGGGCCTGCTGGCCCTGGTGGTGGTGATCGCCGCCGGAGTGGGGATCTGGTACCTGAGCCACCCCTATGAGCCCCAGGAGTTTGACGGTGTAGGCGAGGTGTACTATGAGGTTGGGGACAAGACCTACCAGCTGCTGGTGGCCTGGCCCAACGATCGGTGCGCCCCCGCCCCCGACATCTACCAGCAGGGCGCGCCGGACGAGCAGTACCGCTGGCCCTCCCGGTGGTACGTCAACGACGCCGCCACCGGCCAGGACGCCTGGCCGGAGTTTGAGTCCCTGGTGGAGCAGGTCACGGTAGAGGTGGTGCAGGACGAGAACGCCGCGGATCCCCTGGTGGCCGGAGAGCCCAGCCATCGGGAGGACTACTCCCCCGACGCCGCCATGGTCTCCTCCCTGGACTTCACCGGCAATTCCGGGGAACCCCAGGTGGTGTGGACGATTCAGATGAAGAACGGGGATATGATCCGGGTGCGGCAGAACATCCACATCAGCCTCATTCTCACCCATGAGTACCACTGGCAGGACTATCCTATGAATACTCTGGAAGAGCTGCAAAGCCTGATGAACGACATCTCCGCCCAGGTCAATCCTTTCGACGAGGTGATCCTCTACCTGCCGCCGGTGACCTACGAGGGGGATCTGGAGCTGCAGCGCGCCTTTGAGTTCCACGGCAGCACCGAAGGAGACCAGCGCACCACCCTGAAGGGCAGCATCACCATGCTGGAGACCGGCAGATACTACTGGATCAACTACTTCTATGACATGGACTTTGTGGGAGACGGCACTGACACCGGCATCACCGCCCTGTCCAAGGTGTGGGCCATCGGCTGTTCCTTCACCGGCTACAAAAACGGCCTGCTGACCCAGGGAGGCGCCTGGGTAAACGTCACCGAGTGTACCTTTGCCGACAACGAAGTGGGCCTGTTCTACAACAGCACCGGCCAGTCCGCCACCGACGACCGCTTCTTCGACAATACCTTCACCGGCAACGGCACCGCCGTGCTGCTGATGAACGTGCCCACCGACCTGGTGATGTACTTCGACGGCAGCACTTTCTCCGGCAACGGCACCGACATCGACAACCAGTGCGATCATCCCATTGATGTCTCCAAGGCCATCTTTGAATAAAAAAAAAACACGGGGTACGGCGAAATGCCGTACCCCGTGTTTTTTGTTCAGAAATCGTAGCGGTAGATCTTCTCCATCACTCCGCCGCCCTCGGGCGCCTTCTCCACAAACTGCCAGCCCAGCTTCTCATAGTAGTTGTCCAGCTTGGTAATGAGATAGAGGCAGGGGTACCGGTTCAGCGCCCGCACCGCCTCGATGCTTGCCTTTTGGAGCATCTGGCCGATATGCAGATTGCGGTACTCGTCCTTCACATACAAAGTCGCCATCCAGGGAGACAGATCCTGGCGGGTCTTCAGGTCATTGAGCCACAGAGACACCACGCCCACCGGCTTCCCGTCCCGGACGGCCACCAGGGTCTGGGGCACGGTGTCCTTCTGGGAGGCATACTTAGTGCGGTAGACGATCTCCTCCAGGGTGTACCCGTCTGCCTTGGCCCACTCCAGCCACAGCCACCGGGACACCTCCTCCAAAAACTCCGGCGCGTCCGCCAGATTGACGATTTTGGTCTCGCTTTCCACAACGTCAGCCCCTTTCACAGTTTGGTTCCACTGTCTCCATTATAGGGACAGCGTCCCGCTCCGTCAAGGGCGCCTCAGCCGTGCTCCGCCCGCCAGATGGCCTGATAGCCTCCCTCCATCACCGCCACGGCTTGTTCCATCTCCTCCGGCCAGTTTCCGGTGGGACAGGCGGTATCGCTCTCATACCGCACGCAGGTGCCGCAGCTGCTGCTCAGGTCACGGGGCACCGGCATCAGTTTAGCTTGGATGCCCCACCCGTCGCAGTCCTTCTTAAAGCGCATGGCCCCGAAGTGAGAGTAAAAAGTGGCGATACAGACCATATCACTTGGCCAGGGTCAGAGTATAGACGCCATTCTCCTCCGCCACAGACACCTGACAGCCCTGGTGCTGGGCGTAGCGGGTCACGTTCTCTTTGGCAGTGGGGTTATCCACCAGCACCTGGCAGGGCAGCTCCCCCGCCGTCACGGCCTTCCGGGTCAGGATCACAGGCTCCGGGCAGGAAAGCCCTCTCGCGTCCACTGTATGCATGCTCATTCTCCTCTCTTTTTGCCAAAGGTGTTGCAGCAGGCGATGATAGCCACCACGGCGATGCCGATCAGCACCGCGATCTTGCCATTGGCGGTGGGGCCCTCGCCGCTGGAGGCCAAGCCAAAGTTATGGGCAAAGGCGGCACCTGCCACCAGGCCGATAACGGTAATGGCGCTGTCGGTATTGCCCTCACCGGCCAGCACCAGCTGGCGCAGGGGGCAGCCGCCCAGCAGCACACAGCCGAAGCCCACCAGCAGCATGCCCAGGGCGTTCCACAGTCCATCGGTGTGAGCCACGGCCTGACCGGCCATGCCCAGCTTGAAGTAGACGTTGGGGGTGGCGCCGGTGAGGATCAGGTTGCACACCAGGGCGCTGGCGAAGATGGCCACAAAGCCCGCCAGCAGCTTCCACTCCCGGAACAGCACCACGTCCCGGATGCCACCCACCATGCACAGTCTGGTACGCTGAGCCAGCGCGCCCACCACCAGGCCGGCGACCAGGCTCACCGCAATGGCCGCGTGCTGGGCGCCGGGACCGCCGCCGGCCTCGGTAAAGTGGATGAAGGCGGGGGCGGCAATGAGCAGCACCAGCAGTACCACCTGGACGATGGGCAGGATGCGACCCTCCAGAGCGGGCAGCTGATAGGTGCGCTTCAGGGAGTAACCCCGGGTGAGGAAGAAGACGCCCACCAGGATACCGCACACAAAGCCCACCAGGCCGAACACCGCGTTCAGGTCGCCGCCGGCCAGGCGCAGGATCATGCGGAAGGGGCAGCCCAGGAACATCAGGCAGCCGATCATCACGAAAAAGCCCAGCACAAAGCGGGTAACCGGCGCGCTGCCGCCCTTGGAACCGAACTCCTTCCGGGCCGTGGCCAGCAGAAAGCTACCCAGCACCAGGCCGATGATTTCAGGGCGGATGTACTGCACGTTGGCCGCGCCATGCAGCCCCAGGGCTCCCGCGGTATCACGCAGGAAGCAGGCAATGCAGAAGCCCATGTTCAGGGGATTGCCCAGCACTACCAGCACGGCGGCAATAACGCCGATAACCATCCCGGCCAGGATGATCCCGGTCTTCTCTCGTTTCAACTCCATATCTCTCTCCTCCTGTCTGTTGCTTACGATGTGAGTATAGCGGAGGTTTTCCAGAATTTCCAATAGCAAGTATTGATAGATTTAATTATTCTATTTGAAATTCCAATGATAATGAGATACAATCAGAGGGAAAAGGGGGCAGAAATATGGACGCCATCTATCTGGACAACGCCTGCACCTCCTTCCCCAAGCCGGACGCCGTGCCAAAAGCCATGTATGATTACATGTGCCAGGTGGGCAGCAACGTGAACCGTGGCTGCTATCAGCGGGCCTACCGGGTGGAGGAGACGGTATATGAAACCCGGCAGATGCTGTGCAAGCTCTTTGGCGGAGACGATATCCGCAACGTGGTCTTTACCAAGAACGTCACCGAGAGCCTGAACGTGCTGCTCAAGGGGTTTCTGAAGCCGGGAGATCACGTCATCGTCTCCTCCATGGAGCACAATGCGGTGATGCGCCCGCTGGTGCAGCTGGAAAAGCTGGGAGTATCCTTTACCCGGGCCATGTGTGGCGAGACAGGCGCGCTGGATCTCGCCATTTTAGAGGGCTGCCTGCGGCCCAACACAAAGGCGGTAATGATGACCCACGCCAGCAACGTGTGCGGCACCATGCTGCCCATTGCCGCCGTGGGAGACTTCTGTACCACCCACGGCCTGCGGTTCTTTGTGGACTCCGCCCAGACCGGCGGGGTGTTCCCCATCCACATGGGGGACATGCACATTGACGCCCTGGCCTTCACCGGCCACAAGAGCCTGCTGGGACCCCAGGGGATCGGCGGCTTTCTGCTGCGAGACGGCATGGAACGGGAGTTGGAGCCATTGCTCTCCGGCGGCACCGGCAGCGTCAGCCATTTGGAGGAGCTGCCCGACTTCATGCCCGACCGGTTTGAGCCGGGCACTCCCAACCTGCCCGGCATCGTGGGACTTCATGCGGCGCTGAACTGGCTGGAGGAGACCGGCATAGAGGCCATCCGGGCCCACGAGCTTTCACTCACCCAGCGGTTTCTGGACGGCCTGCTGGCGCTGCGGGCAGCTGGCCTGCCCCTGCGCATCGTGGGCCGGGAGGACACGGAGGGCCGTACCGGGGTGGTGTCCATCCAGACCACCGACCGGGACATGGCAGAGGTGGCCTGCCGCCTGGACGAGAACTACGGCATCATGACCCGGGTGGGCCTCCACTGCGCACCCTCCGCCCACAAGACTTTGGGCACCTATCCCGCCGGTACCATCCGCTTCTCCTTCGGCTGGCACAACACGGAGGAGGAGATCGACCTGGCCCTGGAGGCTCTGGAACACATTATGAAGGGACGGCCTGGGCTATGGACATGAAGCAGCTCCAGTCCTTCACCGCGGTGGTGGAGTACCGCAGCTTCACCAAGGCGGCGGAAAAGCTCTACATCTCCCAGCCCACCATCAGCACCCACATCCGCCTGCTGGAGGAGGAACTCCACTCCTGCCTTATCCTTCGCAGCAAGCGGGGCGTGGAAGTCACGCCCCGGGGTCAGGAGCTGTACGAGTGTGCACGGGATATCCTGAGCCTGAGGGACAACCTGATCCGCCGCTGGACGGAGGAGCAGAATCAGGTCATCCAGCTTGGGGCATCCACCATCCCATCAGCCTACATCCTGCCTGAAATTTTGCCGGAATACGGGCGGCTCCACCCGGAGGTCTATTTCACCATCCACCAGAGCGACAGCCAGGGAGTAGCAGACGGCATCCTCAACGGCAGCTTTGACCTGGGTCTGGCGGGCATGGAGGTGAGCCATGAGCAGTTGTCCTGTGTCCCCTTCTACCGGGATCGTATGGTGCTCATCACTCCGGTGACCCCTCACTTTCTGGAGCTGAAAGAGCAGAAGGACGTGCCGTTGGATGTTCTTTTGCGGGAGCCCATCATCCTGCGGGAGCAGGGCAGCGGCAGCCGGAAGAGCGCCGAGCGCTTTCTGGACAGCATGGGCGTCCGTGAGGAGGAGCTCAACGTCACCGCCCGCATCAACGACCAGGAGTCCATTAAGAACCTGGTGGCCGGCGGGCTGGGGGTATCCATCCTCTCCGAGCGGGCGGCCCGGAATTTCGCGGAGGAAAAGCGGGTGCTCCTCTTCGAGCTGCCCGAACGCAGCTCAAAAAGATATCTGTATCTTCTCTTTCGCAAGAACTTTGTGCTGCGTTCTTATATCCAGGCTTTCTGCGACCACGTCAAGAAATACTACGCCGCCACTCTCCGGCCCTGATAAAAAACTCCGGAGCGTCCCAGCAGGACGCTCCGGAGTTTTTATACTGTCAACGGAACCAAATGGTCATGTCATATTTGAAGGTGCGGTAATTCTGCATGGTGCACTCATAGGCATATTCCCGGATCAGCTCGCCGTCGGCATCGTACTCACCGAACACCATGGCCACGCCGCTGTTCACCGTCCAATTGCCGGAATCCCCACACTGGGAGCCGTTGGACACGATACTGGAATAGGGCACGTCGAAACTGCGCTCCAGGGCGAAGGTGCGGTTATTCTCGTCGATGCGGTAGATGTACACCTGGCTGGTCTCCTCACCCTCCTGGTACAGGCCGGCGCCCACACTGTCCGCCACCTCCATCTCAAAGTCGCGGCTGTTCAGAGACCAGTAGTTGTTGTTGTACAGCGCCAGATAGTAGACGCCATCCTCTTCCCCATCAGCGTAGTACTCTACACAGTGCTGGCCGTACTGGGGCACAAAGTCCCCCTCCTGGGTCAGGCAGGCGTCGGCATAGGGGGTGTCTGCCCAGAACCGATCATCACCGGCCAGCCAGTCCACAGCGGGATCGGTGTGCAGATCCTTCACCTTGATGATGGTGGCGGTCTCACGGGAGGAGACAATCAGGCTGTCCTCTTCCGGCAGATACTGCAGGCTGTTCAAGTGGATCCAGTCCCACTCACCCGCCTGCCAGAAGAAATCGTCGGTGGCGCCCACCGGTCTGGTCATACTGAAATAGGGCTCCATCAACTGGGCAAAGTCCAGCAATTGAGTGACTTCCCCACTCTCCAGATCAACGGACAGCAGCCGGTCCTCTACCGTCTCACCGCCCCGCTCCTCGGCCAAGGCCAAGACCTCACCATCCGCGCCGAAGCCGATGTCGTGGTGCAGGTCGTAGCCGTCCAGGTCATAGATCTGGGTCACCTGGCCCAGGCCGTTGATCCGGGCCAGCTTGGAGGAGGACACACAGGTCAGGATCTCATTGTCCACAAACAGAATCCGGTCAAAACCATAGCCCTCCAGCACCATCTCATAGCGCAGGATGCCGTCGTTGTCATAGAAGAATCCATAGCCCAGATATCCGTTGACCCGCATCATGGTGAACAGGCCCTCCGCCTGCTCCGCCTCCGAGGAGCCGTCGGTCACCTCCAGCCGGGTGGCATAGCCCGAACTGGTCTCCGGCATGTCCACCTGGAAGCGCACCACCTGTCTGGTATTGCCCCAGCTGCCGGTCATAGTCAGGGTAACGTAGTTGGTCTCCCCAGGCACCAGACCGATCACCTGGAACTCATGGGTCCGGGAATACTCCTGGCCTGAACTGTCGGCGGCGTCAGCGGTAAAGTCGGGGATATCCTCGCTGTCCACGTGCACCGTGTAGCTGACGGCGGTAGCCCGATCGGTTTCAAAATACAGATACAGCCCATTGCTCCCGGTGCCATATGGATTGAGCACAGCCAGAGGTGTGGTGGCCGTCCACGCCATATCCCCTGTGTGCTTCAGCTCCTCCAGGGCGCCTTCCAGCCGCTCCTGCACGCCCAAATCATAATAGCTGAATCCTTCTTCCTCGATATCCTGAGGCACCAGTTGGATAGCCCGCAGGCCATCTCCCAGTTCTGCCTCCGCGAAGTCCACCTGCCACTCGTCCATCTCAGCAATGACATCGCCGGTCTCAAAGGTCCAGTCGGTACGCACGGTGTGCTCCTGCTCCGTAAAATATTTTGAGACCAGCAGAATCGTTACCGGGATCAGGATCACCAGAGCGATCACGATGACCAGCAGGATCAGGCCTGTTTTCTTCCAGCTCTTTTTTGACGTCGCGTTCTTTGATGCCATATTTTTCGCCTCATTTTAAAATTTTTATTATAAAAGTGAAATGGCTATCAGCACAACACCCAATGCGGTAAGGATCACGCCAGTCAGGCGATTAAGCAGCAACGCATCTGCACGGGTGGCGATTTTAGCTGCGATCTGCGCCCAGATAAGCGTGAAGATCACACACATCACCAGTAGGAGCGGACGGGGCACACTGCCCATGGCAAAGTGACTCAAAGACCCTGTCAGCGCAGAAAAGGTCATCACAAAGACGCTGGTCCCCACAGCGGTTTTCAGCTCGTAGCCCAGTACCGCCGTCAATACCATCAGCATCATCATGCCGCCGCCTGCTCCGAAAAAGCCGCAGACCAGTCCGATACAGGCGCCGCCCACAGCCCCCTTGATGATCTGCACAGCGCGGCTGCCGCCCTGAAGGGTGCGGTTTGGCGACGTGACGGGAAAAAACAGGAAGCGCAGACCAAGCACCAGCGTCATGAATACGGAAAATCCGCCCAGCGTGCTGTTGGGCACCATAGTGGACAGCCAGCTGCCCACCATGGTCATGCCCAGCACCCCGCACATCATCACCAGCCCGTTTTTGATGTCGATGGCGCCGTTTTTCGCATAAGTATAGGCACTGACCGCGCTGGCCAACACGTCACTGGCCAGTGCAATGGCAATGGCGTCATAGGCCGGCACGCCCAGAAAGGTGACCAGCATAGGGCTGATCACCGTGGCCGCACTCATTCCCGCAAAACCAGTACCCAGTCCCGCGCCAGCGCCGGCCAGAAAGCAGATCAAGATCTGAAACCAAAGCTCATTCAACTCAGACTTACTCCTTAGTTATGGGTTCTCTGTCCTATGCTAGCAGATACCGGCTTTTTTCTCAACAGTTTCCTTGTGGGACAACCGCAAATTTTTGACATATTATTTTTCCGACAGAAACCATACACTTGACAATGTCCACCTGTGGCGCTATAATGTCCTTCACAAGTAAACAGGACAGTTGAAGCGCCCAGGAAAAAGCATTGGCTTGCCGAAGGAATAACACTCTCAGGCGTTCCGCTCCGGAACAAAGACTGCGCGTGAATGTCACTCTGGAGAAGCTCACGAACTGGGTGCCGAAGGGGCAAAGCGGTGGAAGAAAGGCCGCCAATCTCTCAGGCAAAAGGACAGAGGATAAACGATACCGGCGGTGCCGTTTGGCCCGACCGGGGATTTTGTTTGTTTTTCAGGCCGTGGGCAGACCCACGGCCTGTTTTCTTGAGAAAACAAAAGCGAGGAATCACTATGTCGGAAGCACTGCAATCGTTAGAAGCCTGGCTCTATCCCATCGTCTGCGACATCAACATCACACTGTCCAGCTACATTCTGGTCTTTCTGCTGATCGGAGTAGGGCTGTGGTATTCCATCCGCACCCGGTTCATTCAGATTCGCTGCTTTGGTGAGGGCATGCGGAAGGTCTTTGGCAATCTGTCCCTGCACGGCGGCCGTCAGGAACGGGGCATGAGCTCCTTCCAGGCTCTGGCTACAGCCATCGCCGCCCAGGTGGGTACCGGCAATATCGTGGGCGCCTCCGGTGCCATTCTTACTGGCGGTCCCGGCGCCATCTTCTGGATGTGGGTCATCGCCTTCTTCGGCATGGCCACCATCTATGCTGAAGCCACGTTGGCCGTCAAGACCCGCGTGGTGGACGAGAAGGGCAATATCCATGGCGGCCCGGTCTACTACATCACCACCGCCTTCAAGGGCACTTTCGGTAAGTTCCTGGCCGGCTTCTTTGCCGTGGCTATCATCCTGGCCCTGGGATTCATGGGCTGCATGGTCCAGTCCAACTCTATCGGCTCCACCTTCCAGACCGCTTTCGGCGTGCCCTCTTGGGCAGTGGGCATCGTGCTGGTCATCATCTGCGCGGTGATCTTCCTGGGCGGCATCAATCGGCTGGCAGCTGTGACCGAAAAGCTGGTGCCCATCATGGCGGTGATCTTCCTGGCTGGCGGTCTGGTGGTACTGGTAGTCCGCTTCCGCTATATTCCTGAAACCTTCGCCATGATCTTCCGCTATGCCTTCCAGCCCCAGGCCATTATCGGCGGTGGGTTCGGCTACGCCATCAAAACAGCCATCAGCCAGGGCGCCAAGCGGGGCCTGTTCTCCAACGAGGCCGGCATGGGTTCCACCCCCCACGCCCACGCCCAGGCCAACGTGAAGGATCCTCATGAGCAGGGCGTGGTGGCTATGGTAGGCGTATTCATCGACACCTTCGTGGTACTGACCCTCAACGCCCTTGTGGTCATCTCCACCCTGTACACCAGCGACGGCATTCTCCACACTGGCGTTATCCCGGAGGGAATCAGCAAAACCAATCTGGCTCAGACGGCCTTCGGTACCGTGTTCGGCACGGAAGGCGGTGCCATGTTCGTGGCGGTCTGCCTGTTCTTCTTCGCCTTTTCCACCGTGCTGGGCTGGAACATGTTCGGCAAGATCAACGTGGTCTACCTTTTCGGCAAGAAGGCAGCCCCTGTATACGCTGTCATCGCTCTGCTTTTCATTTTCCTGGGCACCCTTATGTCCAACGATCTGGTGTGGGAGCTGACCGACATGTTCAACAACCTGATGGTCATCCCCAACGCTATCGCCCTTTTCGCCCTGACGAGCACGGTAACCAGTATCGCCCACGGCAGAGGGACACGGCAATCGATCAAAAAGTAAGGCTCCCAGCAAAATAAAAGGCTGCCGGTGCATGATCAACATGCACCGGCAGCTTTTTTATTCCCCCATTTCCAGACCTGCCACCACTTCCCGTACACAGGCCAGGAAATGAGCGGTCAGAGGCGAGGGGGCCTTTCCACTTCGGGTGGCAAGGCCGATCTCACGGAAGCGGGGTCGCTCCAGGGGGATGGCGGAGAAGCGCCGGCTGGTGTTCCGCAGCACCAACTCCGGCATAATGCTTACCCCCAGCCCTTGCTCCACCATAGACAGGATGGCAAAGTCATCGTTCACGTTGTACTGAAGATTGGGCCGGATCCCCTCCTCCTGGAAAATGCGGCTGATCTCCACATCCCGCTCCTCCAGGATCCGGATGTAGGGGTCCTGCCCAAAGCGCTCCATGGGGTAACAAGCGGCGTGAGCCAGGGGGTGGTCTGGGGGCAGCACTGCCAGCAGCCGGTCGCGGCGCAGGGGAATGGTATCCAGCCCCTCCCCTGCCGGCAGCCGCAGAAAACCGCAGTCAACCTGTCCCCGGCGTATCAGGTCCTCCACCTCTGCAAACTCCCAGCTGCTGACCAGCTCGAAATGGATCCCGGGGTAGCGGTCCAGAAAGGCCTTCATGATGGCCGGCAGCCAGTGGATGGACACACTGGTGAAGGTCCCCACCCGCAGTGTTCCACAGGTCATGCCATGGAGCTCCGCCACCTGTTCCTCCAGCTCCTTGGCCGCGTTACAGACCGCCTGGATATAGGGCAGCAGCGCCTCCCCGCCTGAACTGAGGGCCACTCCGCCCCGGCCACGGGTCAACAGCCCCATATCCCACTCCCGTTCCAGCTCGGCGATGGCCCGGCTCACCGCCGACTGGGTGTAACCCATAGCCTCTGCCGCCCGGGTGATGCCTCCCAGCTCTACCGTTTTCAGCAAAGCCTGATATTTAGTCAGGTTCATTTTATCATTCCTTTTTCTCATGTAAAACATGAAAAATATTCGTTTGCTTCATGTGCATCTCTATTGTATACTATAATCAGAAGGAAGGCAAGAGCGCCAGAAAGAAAGGAGCGATCGTCATGAAAAAGAACATTACCATGGAGACCAGCAAGCGGGCCGCGGGTTATGAGCTGCTGCGCAAGGGTATCCCCTCCGGCCTGGTCAGGGAGTATTGGGCCGGAAGCCCCTGGCGAGCGCTCCGGGACTGCGTCCGGGGCGTGTAAGAGCAACCTGCCTCACAGGTTGGGGAGAGCATATAGGGACAGGGCGTCCCGCCAAGTGGCGAGTCGCCCTGTCCCCGTTCCTGTCTGATCGGATAACATTATTTCCGGTAGCAAATCTCGTGGCGCTTGGGACCGGTGGAGACGATGGTGATGGGCGCCTCGATCTCCTTCTCAATGAAGTCCACATAATCCCGGGCCGCCTGAGGCAGCGCCTGGTAGTCGGTGATGCCCCGGATATCGCACTTCCAGCCGGGCAGCGTGGTATATACCGGCTTAGCCCGGTCCAGCAGAGCGGGCACCGGGAAGTCACGGGTCACCTGACCGTCGATCTCATAACCGGTGCACACCTTGATCTCATCCAGATAGCCCAGGCAGTCAATGGCGGTGAGGGCCACCTGGGTAGTGCCCTGCACCATGCAGCCGTAGCGGGTAGCCACCGCATCGAACCAGCCCACACGGCGGGGCCGGCCGGTAGTAGCACCGTACTCGCCGGCGTCGCCGCCCCGGCGGCGCAGCTCCTCGGCCTCGTCTCCAAAGAGCTCACTGACAAAGGCGCCAGCGCCCACGGCGGAGGAATAGGCCTTGGTCACGGTAACTACATCGCCAATGGCCGTAGGAGGCACACCGCCGCCTACAGTACCAAAGCCAGCCAGGGTGTGGGAGGAGGTGGTCATGGGGCAGATGCCCAGGTTGGGGTCCTTCATTGAGCCCAGCTGACCCTCCAGCAGCACCTGCTTGCCGGACTTCAGCGCACGATGGACGAAGCTCACGCCATCACCCACATAGGGCTCCAGAATCTTGCGGTAGCCCATCAGCTCCTCAAAGAGGGCATCGGGATCCAGCAAAGGCTTGTGGTAGAGATGCTCCAACAGGACATTCTTCAGCTCACAGATATGAGCCAGCTGGCCCTTGAGCCGCTCCTCATGCCAAAGGTCGGCCACCTGGATGCCGATCTTGGCGTATTTATCGGAATAGAAGGGGGCAATGCCCGACTTGGTGGAGCCGAAGGCTGCCCCGGCCAGACGCTCCTCCTCGTAGGAATCCAGCAGCACATGATAGCTCATCAGCAGCTGAGTCCGCTGATCCACGATGATATGGGGCGCGGGAACGCCGCCATCCTCCAGATGCTTCAGCTCTGCGGCAAACTTGTTCACATCCAGCGCCACACCGTTACCGATAATGTTGGTAATGTGGGGATAGAACACACCGGAAGGGAGCTGATGCAGGGCAAATTTTCCGTAATCGCAGATGATCGTGTGCCCGGCATTGGCGCCGCCCTGGAAGCGGATAACTACATCGGACTGCTCAGCCAGCAGATCGGTGATCTTACCCTTGCCTTCATCGCCCCAGTTGGCGCCGACGATTGCCTTTACCATATCGTTTCCTCCTGCCGCGGGGATTCGCACATTGGCCTTTTCCCGTCAGCAAACCGTTGGGTCAGTATCAAAAGGCTGCCCCAACGTGGGATATTATATCCCCATTTCCCTGTTCGGACAAGGCAGAATGGGCAAAAATTTGCATAAAATTCACTTTTTCCTCTGTCCACTAATAGGAAGTTCCGGCAATCCCCCAGGCAGCTGCCAGGCATCCGTTCGGCTAAGGACACACCGCCCCTTGCCGATGCATTCCTCCGCCTTCCAGCAGACCAAAATCCGACCTTCTTCGCAGTTCACTTCAGCAGTCAGGCCAGCGTTCCACGGCTCAAATGGCCGAGACCGGCTTCTCGCCTCCTGCGCCGCTGTACATGCCCGCTGATATACCTCTCCCTCCCATCTGCGCAGCCAGGCTTCTTCCAGTTTGCGATAATAGCGGACCACACGTCGGGGCGCGCCTGTTGGCAATGCGATCCTGGGCGGCGGGAAGGACAGCACCGGCTCCCCCTCCCAAAGCAGGTTTCGGAGCTCCGGCTCCGCGATACTGCCCTTTTCCGGCTCTTTCATTACAGCGCCCTCCTTTTCTGGTATAATTTTCTATCCAGTTTATGCGTTTTTTCTAAAAGGAGTGAAAAAATGGTTTACTTCCATACTTCACTTTGATAAAATATAAGACAGTCACCATTGCGATTTTAAGTAGGAGGTCAGACGGCCTATGACAAAAAATGAAAAGCGGCAGCATGGCGATGTACTTTATCAGGCGATCCTTACTCTGAAGGATTTGGACGAGTGCAAGAAGTTCTTCTCTGATCTGTGCACCGTCGCAGAACTGCGGGCCATGGAACAGCGTTTTGAAGTGGCCATGCTGCTGTCCGAAGGCATGATCTACAACGACATTCTGGAGCGCACCGGTGCCTCCAGCGCCACCATCAGCCGGGTCAACCGCTCCCTTCAGTACGGCGCAGACGGCTATCAGGCGGTCCTGCCCCGAATCAAGGAGCAGCAGGGCGACGATGGCGTATGAGTACTTGGCCCAGTGCTATGACCAATTCACGGAGGATGTGGGCTACAGCCGGTGGGCGGACTATGTGGAAAAGCATTTCGCCCGCAGCAAGCTTCCCATTCATACGGTTTTGGATCTGGCCTGCGGCACCGGCAGCCTGACCAGACTTCTGGCCCAGCGGGGCTATGAGATGATCGGCGCCGATCTTTCCGAGGAGATGCTGGCCCAGGCGGCGGAAAAATGTCGGGGTGTGGGGGATCCGGAGCCTATTTTCCTTCATCAGGCAATGGAGGATCTGGATCTCTACGGCACCATCGACGCTTGCGTCTGCTGCCTGGACAGCGTTAACTATGTCACCCGGTCCGGGAAACTGGCCCGGGCCTTTCAGCGTGTGCACACTTTTTTGATGCCGGGCGGGCTGTTTCTGTTCGACATCAACACGCCGGACAAGCTGCGTGGTCTGGACGGTCAGATGTTCCTGGACGAGACCGAGGACGCCTACTGTGTCTGGCGGGCAGAATACTCTCCCCGACGGCGGGTGTGCACCTATGGCATGGACATTTTTCAGCGGATGGAAGGCGACCTCTGGCAGCGCCGGGAGGAGCTCCACGAAGAATATGCCTATGAGCCGGATGAGCTGGAGGCATTGCTGCGCCAGGCCGGCTTCCGGCAGATCAAGCAATACGGCGAGCTACGTATGCGCGCCCCTCGGGAAGGCGAGGGCCGCATCTTTTTCGCCGCACGAAAGGATACCTAATTATTATGGCAGATACAATTATTCGCGCATTGGCAAAAGACGCACCGGTGAAGGCCTCGGTCATTTCCGCCCGTGACATGGTGGAACGGGCCAGGCAGATCCACAAGACCCTCCCCACCGCCACCGCCGCTCTGGGCCGGGCCCTGATGGGAGCCTCTATGATGGGCAACCAGCTGAAGGTGGAGGACGGTTCGGTGACCCTCCGAATCAAGGGTGGCGGACCCCTGGGTCCTATTACAGTGGTGTCCGACAGCACGGGCAACGCCCGGGGCTATGTCGGTAATCCGCTGGTGGAACTGCCCTTGAAGGGGCCGGCCAAACTGGACGTGGGTTCCGCCGTGGGCCAGGACGGCTCTCTGACGGTCATTAAGGACCTGGGCATGAAGGAGCCCTATGTGGGCACCGTCCCCCTGGTCTCCGGCGAAATCGCCGAGGATATCACCTCTTATTTTGCCGAGAGCGAACAGATCCCCACCGCCTGCGCCTTGGGGGTGCTGGTGGACGTGGATCAGAGTGTCCTCTGCGCCGGCGGCTACCTGATCCAGCTGCTCCCCGGTGCAGATGACAAGGTGATCACCGCCGTGGAAAACGGCATCCAGCGGGTAGGTCCGGTGACCGAAGCCATGCGCGGCGGTATGGATGCCAAAGCACTGCTGGAGCAGGTGCTCTCCGACTTTGAGCTGGAGATCCTCTCCGAAGAGCCGGTGGAGTACCGCTGCTACTGCTCCCGGGACCGTGTCAGCCGTGCTCTCATCAGCATGGGCCGACAGGAGCTGGAAGAGCTGATCCAGGATCAAGGAAAGGCAGAACTGACTTGTCAGTTCTGTGACAAGGTCTACCAGTACTCCAGGGAAGAACTGGAGGAACTGCTGGCGTCCTTGGACAAATAATCACGCTGGCGGGCCGTTTCTACCCTGTCAGAAACGGCCCGCAAAATATTCTAAAATTTTTTTGGAAAAACAGTTGACAACCCGCAAAGCTTCTAGTATAATAACCTTCGCTGCTTGACCGAAAGCAGACTTGATCACGGGAGCATAGCTCAGCTGGGAGAGCGCATGCCTTACAAGCATGATGTCACAGGTTCGAGCCCTGTTGTTCCCACCACTCTCTTTTAGAGAGCTCCCGTACCCCCTACCGTATGGCGCGGTAGTTCAGTTGGTTAGAACGCCGGCCTGTCACGCCGGAGGTCGAGGGTTCAAGTCCCTTCCGCGTCGCCATTTGCCTCTGTAGCTCAGTTGGTAGAGCAGGGGACTGAAAATCCCCGTGTCGCTGGTTCGATTCCGGCCGGAGGCACCATTCCGTTCCTGGCGGATACCTCAGGGTATCCGCCAGGGGCAACTTTTAAACCCAGGCATCATCTCTTCCCTTTCTGCATAAGATGGGATCAGATATGCAGGTGTAGCTCATCTGGTAGAGCGCCACCTTGCCAAGGTGGAGGTAGCGAGTTCGAGCCTCGTCACCTGCTCCAAAAAAGATCACAGGTTTCCTGTGATCCATATGGCGACATAGCCAAGTGGTAAGGCAGAGCTCTGCAAAAGCTCCACCCCCAGTTCGAGTCTGGGTGTCGCCTCCATAAAAATAACCACACCGTCAGGTGTGGTTATTTTTATGGAATCCTAGGAAATTTGAAATGCTCGGCGGAAGTGAATTCCGCCTGCGTGTTACCAAACGGGACCTGCTGCTCCAAATAGATTGACGGCAGCGAATTGCTATGGTTTACTAATGGTAGATTTACACAAACCTATATATGGGTTCGGATGTGGAGAGAGCTTTCAACATGAATTGGAAACGAGTATATCTGCTTTTTATTACTCTGC
Source organism: Flavonifractor sp. HCP28S3_F3 (assembly GCF_052065355.1). Taxonomy (NCBI): domain Bacteria; kingdom Bacillati; phylum Bacillota; class Clostridia; order Eubacteriales; family Oscillospiraceae; genus Flavonifractor; species Flavonifractor sp. HCP28S3_F3. Next base: position 70,486 of record NZ_JBQHUF010000001.1, on the reverse strand, counting down.
TGGTTCTCACTTTCCTTTTTTTCAACTGTAACTGGAATATGGGCAGCGGTATATATGCAGGGGACGATCCTGCCGCTGCGATACCGGAAGCTGACTGCTCCGAACCGGTTGCTTCTTCGGAACAAGATGCGTTGGATGCGTACGCCGCCTTCCTATCAGGCAACTGGACTGATCTGGGTGATGCACAGCCAGAGACCTGGTGGATCCCCGGTTTTCCGAACAATGCCGATTTATTTGGATACGAGTATACCTATTTGGATCTGGATGGGGATGCAAGTCCGGAATTGCTTGTTCAAATGGAGGACGATCCGGGCGGCTATAATGGAGTTTTCCATTTTGACGGCAAAAGACTCCGGTGTTGGAACAGTGATGCGGTAGAAATGACCTGCCGGGATTATCCGCTCACAGACGGGGCCATGGTGCGGCAGTATGACTACGGGGGGACCCGCTCTTATGTGCTCTTCCGCTACCGCTCTGACGGGGAGAGCGAGACGCTCCATTCCCTGTTTGCCCGGGACGAACTGGTTTACGAGACCAGCACCCTGCCCTGTCCCTACTATGAGGTTGACGATGTGGAAGTGAACGAGGCGGAATTTGAAGCCCGGCTGGACGCGCTGGTGGAGTCGAATCTGCTGGACCGCTCCTGCTGGATCTCCATAGGGGAACTGGAGGAATCGTAGTTGACGAAGCCGCCTGGGGTTAAGCGCAGAAGTTCCGGTTTCGGCCAGCATCTAAAGTGTTCGGACCAGACAAAAAAATAACCACACCGTCAGGTGTGGTTATTTTTTTGGATCCCTGGGAAATTTGAAATGCTCGGGCAAATGAATTGCCCATCTTCGCGCTAAGAGCCGCCCTACGGGCGGTTGCGCTCCGAAACGCCGCTGCGGCGGCAACCCGCCAAGGTTTGCCCTTCGGCAAAACACTCGTACGGCGAAAATGCGCCGCCCCGCCGTGCGGGGCCCCGGTTTTGACTGGCATCTATACTTTACGGACAAGGCACAAAAATAACCACACCTTACGGTGTGGTTATTTTTATGAGTACCCGGGAAATTTAAGGTACAGCGTAAAAGCACCGCACCACCGTGTGGGGGCTCCGATCTCAAAAGAAACACCAGCCAAATGGCTGGTGTTTCTTTTTTACTGTGACATTCACGTCCGAATCCGTAGTATAGGAGTGAGGAAGAAAGGAGGGCAAAATGGAGGACGCCAAAATCATCGACCTGTTTTTCCTGCGCTCGGAGGCAGCCGTCACAGAGTTGGAGAAAAAATACGGAACAGCTTGCAAACAGCTGGCGTTCCATATTTTAAACAGCAAAGAGGACGCAGAGGAGTGTGTGAACGACGCCTATCTGGCTGTGTGGAACAACATCCCACCCAATCGGCCGGACCCACTGCGGGCCTATCTTTGCCGAATTGTACGGAATCTCTCCATCAAAAAATATAAAGCGAACACTGCAGAAAAGCGCAACAGCTTTTATGATATGTCATTGGAGGAACTGGCGGAGTGTATTCCGGCCCGCGAGACGGTAGAGGACCAGTGGGATGCAAAAGAGCTGGGCAAACAGCTGGACGCTTTTCTCGGTACTCTGGACCAAAAGAGCCGCATCCTGTTCCTCCGGCGGTACTGGTTTTCCAAATCTCTGGCCGAGTTGGCCTCAGAATTCCACATCACGGAGCACAACGCTGCCGTCCGGCTGTCACGGATCCGGGCAAAGCTACGGAACTATTTGTCAAAGGAGGGTATTCAGAGATGACACGGGAACAGCTATCAGATGCCTTGGGGGAGATCAGCCCCCGCTATGTGGAGGAGGCGTTGACGGAAGCTGGTCGACATTCCGCAAGGTCCAGAGGCTTTTTCCGGGCAGGTCTGGCCGCAGCGGTGATCGCGGGGCTGCTGATGCTCACAACAGGGGCCGTATTTTTACTTAAACCGGTTTTACAGACCTACTTTGGAGAGTCCGCAGCCTATGTCTACCAGAAGAACAGTCAGATCCTGAACCTGAGCCAAACCGTGGAGGGGTGGACCATGACCCTTACCGACTGCATCGGTGACGACAACCGCTTATATGTGGGAATAGAGGTCACAGCCCCCGAAGGGACCGTGCTAATGGAGTCGGGGTCTCCCCTTCCGTATTCGATTGAAGAGATCGGCATCGATGTCAGCGAGGGCGCCAGGCACCCCGGCGCATGGTACATTAGTCAGATCCCGGATAACAATGAGGCAGATAACCATCTTCGCTTCGTCCTCTGGATGAATTGTCAGGAGTCTCTGCATGGGAAGGCCCTTTCCCTGACTCTGGGCAAACTCTGCCACGACAATAGTGTCTGTGACTTCGACGGGAGCTGGACCTTCCAGAATATCCAGCTGGATCTGGCGGACCAGAGTATCCGGCTGGAGCCTCAGGTATCTGTCCCTGTGTTGGATACCACTGCCACTCTGACGGAGCTGACCGTCTCCCCTGTTTCCATCACCCTTTATTTCCAGGGAGAGGGACTGATCGGACAGTGCCAGCGCTATCCCAACGGTACAAACATCACGGACCCCACCATTGTCCTCTATGACCACGAGGGCAACGTCATGCAGTTGGAATCCCAGCATGCCCCCTTCGGCAGCCGTGCAGGCAGTGGCGACAACAACGCGACAGGAGAACTTCGGATTGTACAGAGCTATGAGACCTTTATCGATCTGGATGCACTGGACCACATCGAGATCTGCGGGGTTCCCATTCAGATAAGCCAATAACCTCCCACTCCCCATGACACCGCAAAAAGAAACACCAGCCTATGGCTGGTGTTTCTTTTTATCTTCTTACTTACTGCCGGTGTTGATGAAAGGGGCCAGCGCAGCTGCCACACCGCTGACGGGCATGGTCTGGAGCACCACACGACCCGGGCCGGTGACCACCGTATTGAACAAGCCTTCTCCCCCGAAGAGCACGTTCTTCACGCCTTTTACCATCTGGATATCCATAGAGCAGGTAGCATCCATCATAGCCAGGTTGCCGCTGTCTACCACGATGCTCTGCCCCGGCTGGAGGTCATATTCCACCACGGAGCCGTCCAGCTCTACAAAAGCCGTACCACTGCCGGACAACTTCTGCATGATGAAGCCCTCGCCGCCGAAGAAGCCTACGCCCATCTTTTTCTGGAAGAAGATAGACAGCTCCACACCCTCCTCAGAGGCCAGGAAACCACTCTTCTGCACCACCACGGGATGGGCAGGATCGATCTCAATAGCACGGATGGTGCCGGGGAAGCTGGACGCAAAGGCGATCATGCCCGGCCCGCCCTGAGCGGTATATGTATTCTGGAAAATGGAATCACCGGAAAACATCCGTCCAAAGGCCTTGCCCAGGCCGCCTGCACCGGTCTCCATCTTCATGTTGGGGCTCATCCACACCATGGACCCCCGCTCGGTGATCATGGACTCTCCGCCCTCCAGGTGGCAGATCACTACCGGCATAGGCTCGCCTTGGATCTCATACTTCATAGGATACCCTCCTTTTTCTGTGGTGGTTTCAGTATATTCCGCCTTCCGAAGGATTTCAAGCGTTGCGCCTCCATCTTTACAAAATCTTCAGATCTGTGTTATGATGGGAAAAATCGACAATGGGAGGCGCACATCAATGACACAGCTGACACGAGAGCAGGCCCTTGACCTGCTGAAGGAATACAATCACGAGCCCTTCCACCTCCGCCACGCCTTTACGGTGGAAGCAGTGATGGACTGGTACGCCAAGGAGCTGGGCTATGGAGACCAGGCGGCTTTCTGGGCCATGGCCGGTCTGCTCCACGACCTGGATTTTGAGCAGTACCCCGACGAGCACTGCGTCAAGGTCCGGGAGATCATGGAGGCCAAAGATCTGGACCCTGCCCTCATCCACGCTGTGGTGAGCCATGGCTGGGGAATGACCGATGGTGACGCTCAGCCGGAGCATGAGATGGAGAAGGTGCTCTTCGCCGCCGACGAGCTCACCGGCCTCATCGGTGCGGCGGCCCTGATGCGTCCCTCCAAGAGCGTGCAGGACATGGAGCTGTCCAGCCTGAAGAAGAAGTATAAAGATAAGCGCTTTGCCGCCGGCTGCTCCCGGGAGACCATCGCTCAGGGCGCCGAGATGCTGGGCTGGGAGCTGAACGACCTGCTGGACCGCACCCTCCAGGCTATGAAGGCCAAGGAGGCTGATATCGAGGCCCAGTGCGCTGATCTGTAACTCCAGAACAATAAAAACTGCGGCCTGCCGAATCAACGGCAGGCCGCAGTTTTTTATTATCCGTTGGCAGCAGCCACGTCAATACCCGCCCGCTCCTGGGCGATGTTCAGTGCGTGGTCGCCAATACGCTCGAAGTCGGTAAGCAGCTCGGAGAAGATAATACAGGCCTCGTCGGAACAGGTGCCCTTCCTCATCCGCTCCATCTGGTGCTTGCGGTAGCTCTCGGTCATGTCGTCCATCCGCTGCTCCAGAGCAGAGACCTTGGTCAGCCACTCAGTACGCTGGATGTCCTCCTGCTCCAGCAGGTCCATAGCCTCCAGGCAGGCACTCTCCATAGTCTTGAGTTCCTTCTGCGCTTCCTCTGAAAAATGGATGTTCTTCTCGTGCATCATCTGGGTATACTCACAGATGTTCATGGCGTGGTCGCCGATACGCTCGATATTGCCCGTGATCTTGAAGTAGGCACTGACGGCCGTGGAGTCCTTTTCGTTGGTCTCAAACACGATGACCTTGGAGATATACTGGGAGATCTCCTTGTTCAGGTAGTCGATATACTCCTCCGTGGCCAGGGCTTCCTCCACCCGCTTGGGGTCGCGGTCCAGCACTGCCTGGAAGCCCAGTGCGATGTTATCCTTGGCCATGGCCAGCATCCGGTTGAGTTCCTGACGCAGCTGGGTGATATACATCGCAGAGAAACCGATGGGGTGCTCCTGCTTGGTGTGGACAGGGCCAGGCACCAGGTAGGCCAGGTGCATGCCCTCCTCCCCTGCCTCGCTGCGGTCGGGCAGGATCTTCATGGCTATCTTCACAAGGTAGCCGCCCAAAGGCAGCAGCAGCAGAGTAGTCACCACGTTGAACAGGGTGTGCATGTTGGCGATCTGAGCCGCCGGATTAGAGGGAGTCAGTTCCTGCATCCACTGGGTCAGCGGGGTGAGGATGCAGATGATGGTAAAGATCGTGGTACCGATGAGGTTGAACATCAGATGGATCACCGTGGTACGCTTGGCGTTGCGGCTGGTACCCACGGAGGCCAGCACAGCGGTGATGCAGGTACCGATATTCTGGCCGAACAGGACGAACACGGCGTTGTCCAGCCCGATCACGCCGCTGACCGCCAGAGCCTGCAGAATACCCACAGAAGCGGAGGAGGACTGGATCAGGGCAGTAAAGGCCGCGCCGGCGACGATACCCACCAGAGGGTTGGAGAAGGTGCTGACCAGATCGACAAATGCGGGCCACTCACGCAGGGGGGACATGGCAGAACTCATCATGTCCATGCCGATAAACAGCACGCCCAGGCCAGCCAGAATATTGCCGTAGTGGTGAATCTGGGGCTTCTTCAGGAAGACCACCATGGCCACGCCTACAAAGGCGAACAGCGGAGCCAGCACACCCACATCCAAGGCGATGAGCTGGCCGGTGATGGTGGTACCAATGTTGGCACCCATGATGATCCACACTGCCTGACGCAGAGTCATCATTCCGGAGTTGACGAAGCCCACCACCATGACAGTGGTGGCGGAAGAGGACTGGATGACGGCGGTGATGCCCGCGCCTACCAATACACCGAGAAAGCGATTAGAGGTAAGCCGCTCCAGGATGCCTTTCATGCGGTTGCCCGCCGCAGCCTCCAAACCGGAGCTCATCATCTGCATACCATAGAGGAACAGAGCAAGGCCGCCCAGCAGCCCCAGGATAATGGTCATTGCATCCACTTTATTTCCCTCATTTTACACTCTTTTTTCGATACTATTACATTTTCCAGCATGTAGTATACCGAATGTAAAGTTGCCAGTCAATGGCTTTTACGAGAACTTTACAATTCATTTTTACCAGTTATTTTGTGTATCTTTGCCAGTGTTTTTTTGAGAATTTGCTTTCTCTCCCAGTCTTTGGTGAATGGGTTGCCTTTTCACAGGTTTTGGGCTATACTACCCTCTATACCGGCAATCCAACGTAAAAGGAGAACAAATATGGAGCATCCATCCGCCAAGCGCCCCCACGGCCCCAAAAGTAAGGCCGGCAAGCTGCTGATCAATCTTGTGGTCACTGCTGTTGTGGGATTCCTGTATTTCTATATTACCCTGCCCCCAATCAATCTCCAATCCGGAGACTTCTATTCCTTCGTCGGCATCCTGTGCGTGGTGTACGTCATCTGCGCTCTGGTCACCTCCGGCATGCAGGCTGTCACCTCCGGCGGCGGACCTAGGGAATATCTGCGCTTCATCAAGTCCCAGTGTCTGCCGGTGGGCATTTTGTTCCTGGCCCTCATCGTGGTGGCCATTGTGGGCTCCATCATCTCCTTGCCCATCTTCCGGGCGGGCGCCTACCGGGATCTGCTGACGGTTGAGGACGGAAAGTTTGCCGAGGACATCAGCCAGATCTCCTTTGACAAGATCCCCACCCTAGATCGGGCCAGCGCTGAGTACCTGGGCGACCGCCAGATGGGTACCCTCAGCGACATGGTCAGCCAGTTCGACTACTCCGCCGACTCCACCCAGATCAACTACCAGGGCCGGCCCGTCCGTGTGGCCCCCATCGCCTACGCCGACCTGATCAAGTGGTTCACCAACCGGTCTCAGGGCCTGCCCGCCTATGTCATCGTGGACATGGTGACCCAGGAAGCCACCGTAGTGCGGCTCACCGAAGGAATGAAGTACTCCTTCTCCGAGCCTCTCAACCGCAACATCGAGCGTCATCTCCGGTTCCAGTATCCCACCTATATCTTCGGTACCCCTCAGTTTGAGATCAATGAAGAGGGCCAGCCCTACTGGATCGCCCCCCGCATCGTCAAGACCATCGGCCTGTTCGGCGGCGAGGATATCTGCGGCGCCGTGCTTGTAAACGCCATCACCGGTGAGAGCACCTACTATGAGCTGGCCGATATCCCCACCTGGGTGGACAATGTGTTTACCCCCGAGCTTATCATGGAACAGTATGACTACCATGGCACTCTGGTCAACGGCTTTATCAACTCCATTTTCGGCCAGCGGGACGTGACAGTGACCACCGAGGACTCCAACTATATTGCCCTGAATGACGACGTGTATATGTACACCGGCGTCACCTCCGCCAACGCCGACCAGTCCAATCTGGGCTTCCTGCTGTCCAACCAGCGCACCAAGGAGACCAAGTTCTACTCCGCCCCCGGCGCCACCGAGGCTGCGGCCATGTCCTCCGCCCAGAGTGAGGTGCAGGATCTGGGCTACGTGGCCACCTTCCCCCTGCTGCTCAATATCGACGGCCAGCCCACCTACTTCATCCCCCTGAAGGGCAAGGACAATCTGGTAAAGATGTACGCCATGGTCAATGTGGCCCAGTACCAGATCGCCGCTACCGGCACCACTGTGGCCCAGTGTGAGCAGGAATATATCCGCATGCTGCGGGACGGTGGGATCACCCAGACCGAGGACGTGCCTCAGACCGAGGCCAGCGGCGTCATCGCCGACATCCGCTCCGCCGTCATGGACGGAAACTCCTACTACTTCATCCGCCTGGAGGGGGATGAAACCTATTACAGCCTGTCCGCCGCCGCTAATCCGGTGGCTGTCATCCTCAACGTGGGCGACACTGTCACCATCCACCACACCGCTCCGGTGGAGGGAGGCGACAACTCCATCCTGGACGGCTCCATCATCACCCTGGATGAAGCTGCCCCGGAGACCACACCAGAGCCCGAACCCATAGTCAGCCCCGCCGTCACTCCGGCGGCATAAATGAAAAACCCGGCCCCGCCTAACGGCGGGGCCGGGTTTTTCTGTTTGGTTACGCCGGGCGGATGACCATTTCCTTGATCAGTCCCGTCCGGGAGTCATAGCTTTCGATATTGACGATCACATGGACCATGGGACCTCCGTAGCTGGCGTAAAAGTTCACCGTTCGCTCATCCACAATCATAGGGTCCTGGATGGACAGGCCGCCCAGGATGAATTTATTGTGGTAGAACATATCCACCGCCCGCTTGCCGTAGATATAGAAGTTATCCTGGCCCACGACGGCGGGACAGTAGTCGAACAGGCGGCAGTTGTCCGCGAAGCAGCGGGAGAGGGCCTGATAATCCTTGCTTTCCATGGCGTTGACGTAATCCGCAATAATCATTTCCCGTTCCCTCCTTAATACACCTTTTCGGAATTGAGCAGCGCGTCCGTGCCTGCGTCCACAAAGAGGACCACGCCGTTGATACCGTGGGCCTCCGGGGAGGCCAGGAAAACGATGGCGTTGGCGAGATCCACCGGGTCCATCAGGGCGTCGGTCCCGTAATTCATGGGCACCGGAAGAGCCTGGACCGCCACCTTCTGTTGAGGGCTGAGCTGATCGGTCATGGCAGTATGCACGTTGCCGGGAGCCACCGCGTTGAGCCGCACGCCCCGGGCGCCCCATTCGGCACTCAGCCGACGGGCCCACCGGGCCAGAGCATACTTGGTAGCGGCGTAGAAGGTGTGGGCCGTCTTGGGATCGTAATCCTTTACCAGATTGAGGATGCGCTCCTCATTGGGCTGGTTGTTCAGCATGCCTACCACATCCATCCGGGCTCCGCCCTGGGCGATGGTATTGGAGGAGGTGACCACGCAGCTGCCCTTCTTCTTCTCCAGCAAGTCGAACACGCCCTGGGCCATCTCAGTGGCGCCGAAATAGTTCAGGGATATGATCAGCGGGATATTGTTGTTCACGCCGGCGTTGCAGATCATGGCGTCGATGCCGTCGGGGAACTGGCGGTGCAGGGCATCCAGTGCCTTCTTCCGGCCTTCCTTGGTGGCCAGGTTGGCGTCAATGTCTCCGCCCTTCAGGTCGATGTTGACTACCTGGTGTCCTTTCTCCTTCAGGATCTCCACCGTTTTCGCACCGATACCGCTGGAGCCGCCGGTGATGACGTAGATGCCCATAATATTTGCCCTCCTAAGTTTTTAATTTTTATACTTAGGAGTTTAGTGTCAAAACCAATCTATGTAAATTAGCATTACCTGCTAAAAAATATTTTGTTCTAAATATCTTTTTTGTGAAAAAAGCGCATAATTTATCCACTTTTTCTTGTTACTTTTTTGTCAATTCGTCTAATTTATTTTTTCACAAACTTTTGTCATTTTTGCGTCTAATCGTTAATTTTTTATCGTTTTCGTTACTTTTTTGTCAAGTTGTTTTTGTCCGGCAGCAGAGCCAGGGCCTGGGGCGAAAGCAGCAGCAATGCACACAGGTTGGGCAATGCCATCAGGCCATTAAACAGGTCGGTGAGCTGCCACACTACGGTCACGTCGGCGGTGCTGCTCCACACCACAGCCGCCAGGAAAGCCAGACGGTAGATCCCCTTCCAGCGGTCAGTGCCGGTAAGGGCGGTAAGGCTGCGTTCTCCGTAATAGCTGCACCCCAGCAAAGAAGTGAAGGCAAACAGCAGCAGGCACACCGCCAGGAAACCTTCCCCAAAGGGCCCCAGCACGGTGGAAAATGCAGCGGCGGACAGGGGCGCACCCAGCATGCTGTCGGTGATGGTTCCGGTGCGGAGAGCTTCCAGGGCTGCCTCTTCCTGATATACCCCGGAGGTGAGGATCACCAGGGCGGTGATGGTACACACCACCAGGGTGGCAAAAAAGACCTCAAACATGCCCCACAGGCCCTCTTCGGCAGGATCCTCCACGTCGGAAGCGGCGTGGGCCATAGCGGATGTGCCCATGCCGGCCTCGTTGGTAAACACCCCACGGGCTACCCCATAGCGCAGGGCGGCGGTCATAGAATAGCCCGCCCCACCCCCCAGGGCCGCCTGGGGACAGAGCGCGCAGGTCACAATGCGCTCCAACGCCCCGGGCAGGGCTGCCCGGTGGCAGAACAGCACCACAGCGCCACCACCCAGAAAGAGCAGGGCCATACAGGGAACCAGTTTTTCGCTGACCTTGCCGATACGGCCGATGCCCCCTAAAATTACCGCCCCGGTGAGCAGGGCAGTAACGACGCCCACCGCCAGACGGTCCCAGCCAAAAGCAGCCTCCAGAGAGGCAGCGATAGAGTTGGACTGGACCAGATTGCCCCCCGCCAAAGAGGCGGCGGCGCAGCTCAGGGAAAACCAGGCCGCCAGAAAGGGACTGCCCAGACCGTGAGCAATGTAGCACATGGGCCCCCCCTGCCACAGCCCATCTCTCCCCCGCTCCCGCCAGCGCACCGCCAGGGTCTTTTCCACAAAGCTGGTCATCATGCCCAGGAATGCGGATACCCACATCCAGAATACCGCCCCTGGCCCGCCGAAAAAGATTGCAGTGGCCACCCCAGCGATGGAACCGGTGCCGATGGTGGAGGCCAGTGCGGTGGACATGGCCTGGAACCGGGTCAGCCCCCGGCCGGTGCCCTTTCTTCCGCCGCCCAGCAGTCCGCCCAGCGTGCCCCCCAGCCACCGTTTGATTCCAAATATCTGAAAAAAGCCGCTTTTTACCGAAAAATATAGGCCGCTGAGCAGAAACAGACCCAGCAGCCAGGGATTCCAGAGCCAATCGCCCAGGCGCTCCAAAATGGCCATGCCCCCACCTCCTCCTTTCAGAGGTATGCGGTGGGGGCATGGGTCATGCCTGATACGATTTTATGTTAACGGCAGACGGGCGGTAAAGGTCACCCGGTCACCCTCCATGGCAGCAGTCAGCTTGCCTTTGTGCCGCTGGACGATGGCCCGGGCAGTGGACAGTCCGATGCCGTAGCCGCCCGTCTCCCGGGATCGGGAGGGATCGGCCCGGTAAAACCGGTCAAACAGTCGGGGAATCTGGGCCGGGTCCAGCCCGGCACAGGGATTGGAAACAGCCAGCACCGCCCAGCGACCCTGCTGGGTCAGAGTGAGTCGGATCACACCGCCGGCATCGCAATACTTGACTGCGTTATCCAGCAGCAGGGTGTGCAGCCGTTTCAGATTTTCGGTGACCCCCCGCACCACCAGGTTGGGGACCACATCACTCTCCAGAGTCTTGCCGGAGGCCTGAGCCAGAGGTCCATAATCCTCTGCCTGAGCGGCAGCAATGCGGCTCAACTCAACCGGCTCAGCTTCCGCCTCCGGCAGAGCCTCCTCGGAGCGGGCCAGTTCCACCAGGTGGCCAATGAGCCGGTCCAGCCGACGCACCTGCACCTGAGTGCTCTCCAGCCAGCGATTTTCCCCAATGCTGGCCTCCAGCAGGCCAGTGTTGGCCGAAATGACAGCCAAGGGTGTTTTCAGCTCATGGGAGGCGTCGGTAACAAACCGGCGCTGTTTCTCCAGATTTTCCGCAAAAGGCCGCACCACCCGGCGAGAGAGGAGCACCAACAGCAAAAATACAATGGCCACGCAGGCCAGGGAGGCCAGCAGCGTCAGCCGCAGCACGTTGCTGGCGGCCTGGAGCTGGAGAAAGCAGTCCAGCACCACAATGGTCTGACCGCCGTCCTCTTCGTTAAAAATGCCGTAGCGGTAATATCCGCTGTACCCGGAAGTCCGGCCGGAGTCCAGGATGTACTCCACCTGCTCCACCACCCGTTTCCGGTCCAGGGCAGCAATGTGGTCGGTGTCCACATCCGCTACCTCCAGCTGACTGGTCAAACGCACGACAAAGTAACGGGTCTCAAAGGGGGTCTCCATGGTGATCTGGAAACCGGGAAAAGCGGCGGGGTCCACCGGAGCCTCCGGCTCCGGAAATTGGCCGGCGTTCTGGTGGAGGAGCTGAATGACCTCATCTGCCCGGTCGGTGGTCATATAGCGATAGCCCAGATTAATGACCAGACAGAGCGCAGTCAGCGTCCCGGCCAGAGAGGCCAGCGCGATCAGAAGAAAACGCCGCCGCAGAGTGCGGATCATGTCCCGGCCTCCAGCATATATCCCCGCCCCCTGCTGGCTGCGATGCGCACGTTGGCATGCAGACTTTCCAGCTTTCGGCGCAGATAGGAAATGTATGCCCATACGACGCTTAATTCCGCCTCGCTTTCATAGCCCCAGATCCGCTCCATCAGCTCCTCGGTGGATAAAAACCGGCCCTGCTGGCGCATCAGCAGCTCCAGCAACTGGTATTCCCGGTTCCCCAGCCGCACCGAGGAACCGTTGGCCGAGAGTTCAAAGGTAGTACGGTCCAGGGTCAGGTCTCCCACCGTCAGCTGATCCGGTGTAAAGGCTCCGCTGCGCCGGGTCAGTGCCCGCACCCTGGCCACGAATTCTCCCATGGCAAAGGGCTTGGACAGATAATCGTCAGTCCCGGCGTTCAGGCCGCGGATGCGGTCGCTCACCTCGCCTTTGGCGGTGAGCAGCAGTACGGGGGTGGATACCCCCTTCTCCCGCAGCTGATGGAGCACCTCCAGCCCGTCTCGGCGGGGCATCATAATATCCAATACCAGACAGTCGTAATTTTCAGCCAGTCCATAATCCAGGGCATCCTGCCCGTCATACACTACATCCACAGAATAATGCTCCCGCTTCAGCATGGCCTCCAGCGCCTGAGCCAAATCCCGCTCGTCGTCGGCCACCAGGATACGCATGTACACCAGTCCCTTTCATTTGAAGTCAGGAGACAGTGTAGTGGGAGGATGTGCCCTGGATATGGCTGGTTTTTAAACAATTTGCAAATTTTCTCAGGCGTCAGCCTCCTCACTCAGCTCCAGGGCGCAGGAAAGGGTGCCGTCCTCCTGCTGTACAAAGGAGAGAGAGATCTCATCCGTGCCGGAAAGCAGAGTCACGGCGACAGTGCCGTCCTCCTGCTCCGTCACGTCGGTGACCGAGCCTTCACTGAGCTCCAGTACGGCAGAGGCGGTCTCAGCGCCGTCCAGGTCCAGTACAGCCACCTCCACCGTACCCTCTGCGGGCAGGCTGGCCACCGTCAGGGTCCCATTCTCATCCGTCAGATACTCCGCCTCGGTATCCCCTGCGGTGAAGCGGATGGTGGTGTCAGCCAGAGAGGCCCCGGCTTCATCCTGAAAGATTGCCGTCATGGTGAGGGTGGCAGCGATCTCGTCCTCCACTCCGGCGGTATCAGCCGGACTCTCTACAACTTCTTCCTCTGCCGGAGTGTTGGTGGGATCGGGCGAGGGGCTGGCCGTCTCCTCCGCCTCCTGCTGAGAGCAGGCGGCCATAGTCAGTGCCAGGGCCATACCCAGGCCCAGAGCCATCCATTTATTATGATGTTTCATACAGATTACCTCCAAATCGTGAGTTCGGGGCGTCGCCCCTTGGGACCTATCATACGCCCCCAACTCAAAAACAGCTTTAAGCCCTCCTTTTAAGTTGCTTTTAAGTCCCGCACCTATAATGTGGGTAATGTCTGCCAGGCCCGCGCCCGACAGGCATGGAAGTAAGGAGGGATCTGATTTGATCGAGATCGACCATCTCACCAAACGCTACGGCAGCCACACCGCGGTGTCAGACCTGTGCCTGACGGTGGAGCCGGGGCAGATCTATGGATTCCTGGGGCCAAACGGCGCCGGGAAATCTACCACCATGAATATCATGACAGGCTGCCTGGCCGCCACGGAGGGCACTGTGCGCATCGGCGGCCACGATATTTTTGAAGAACCGGCCAAGGCCAAGGCTCTCATCGGCTACCTGCCCGAGCAGCCACCGCTGTATCTGGACATGACGCCTCTGGAGTATCTGGGCTTTGTAGCTCAGGCCAAAGGGGTGAGCCGGGAGGATCGGAAGCGGCAGCTCAAGCACGCCATGGAGGTCACCCAGATCGAAGGGGTACGGGACCGGCTCATTAAGAACCTGTCCAAGGGCTACAAGCAGCGGGTGGGCATTGCCCAGGCCCTGCTGAGAGAGCCAAAGGTGGTCATTCTGGACGAACCCACCGTAGGACTGGACCCCATTCAGATCATTGAGATCCGGGACCTGATCCGGGAGCTGGGAAAAAATCATACTGTCATCCTCAGCAGCCATATCCTCTCCGAAGTGCGGGCTGTATGTCAGCAGATCATGATCATTTCCAAGGGCAAGCTGGTGGCCAGCGACACCCCGGACAATCTGGAAAAGCTGTTTGCAGGCACTGCCACTCTGGAACTCACCGTAAAGGGCAGTGAAGAACAGGCAAAAGCCGTTCTGGAGCGTCTCCCGGGTGTGAGCGGCCTTACCTGCCGTCCGACCGGTGAGGAGGGCCGCACCGCCGTCTCTCTGGAGACTGATCCCCCTGCGGACCTGAGCGAGGCCGCCTTCCATGCCTGCGCCGCCCATGATCTGCCCATCCTGCGGATGGATATGCGTCGGGCCAGCCTGGAGGACGTGTTCCTGGAGCTGACCGCCGCCGATCAGCCGGAAGCGCCCGCTCCGGACGCGTCTGAGGAACCTGAGGAAAAGGAGGAGGAAGTATGACCGCCATCTATCAGCGGGAGCTGCGCTCCTACTTCCACGGTATGACCGGATACGTATTTATCGCTTTCCTGCTGCTCTTTTCCGGTATCTACACCATGTTCTACAACCTGAGCAGCGGCTACCCCAATTTTGAATATGTGCTCCAGGCCATGACCATCATCTTCCTTATCGCCATTCCCATCCTGACCATGCGGGTCATCGCGGAAGAGCGTCGGCAGAAGACTGATCAGCTGCTCTACACCCTGCCGGTGGGCATGACCCGGGTTGTGTTGGGCAAATACCTGGCTATGGTTACCGTGGTAGCGGTTCCCTGCGTGGTAATGATCTTCTATCCCCTGCTGCTGTCTACCTTCGGCACAGTCTCCTTCACCACCGCCTACGGTGCACTGGTAGGCTTCTTCCTGCTGTCTGCTGCCCTGTCCGCAATCGGGCTGCTTATTTCCTCTTTGACGGAAAATCAGGCGGTGGCCGCCGGACTGTGCTTTGGCGTCATGCTGCTGCTGTACTTCATGTCCTCTTTGTCCTCCTTCGTGCCCAGCTCCGCCGGCGCCTCTCTGGGCGCCCTGCTGGTCACAGTCCTGGTGATCGCCATTCTGGTCCGGGTCTTTACCCGCTCCGCTCCCGCCGCTATCATCACCGGTCTGGTGGGCGAGGGTATCCTGTTCGTCACCTACCTCACAGCCTCCGACTCCTTCTCCGGCCTCTTCGGCCGGGTGGTGGACGGGCTGTCCGTCTTTGCCCGGTTCGACACCTTCGTGGATGGCATGTTTGACTGGACGGCGGTCATTTATTATCTCTCCATCATCGCCGTGGCGCTCTTCCTGGCGGTGCAGTCCATGGAGAAGCGGAGGTGGAGCTGATGAAATGGAAAAAACCCAGCGCCGCCGCCATTAAGGGCTCTTTCCGCACCCGGAGCTTCCGGGCAGGCGGCTACAGCCTGGCGGCAGCAGCAGTCGTAGTGGCCATCGCTGTGGCCGTCAACCTTGTGGTGGGCGTCCTGCCCGCCGACTGGACCAAGATCGATCTGACCAGCACCGGACTCTATTCCCTGTCCTCCCAGACTCAGCAGATGGTGTCTGCTCTGGAGGAAGAGGTCAACGTATACTGGATCGTACAGAGCGACACCGAGGATGATACCATCGGAGAACTGTTGGATCGCTATGAGGACCTATCCAAAAACCTGAAGGTGGAGCGGAAAGATCCGGTGGTCTATCCCAACTTTGCCCAGCAGTATACCAGCGAGACTCTGTACAACAACTCCCTGATCGTAGTCTGCGGTGACCGCAGCCGCTATATCAGCTACTACGACATCTATGTCACCGATTATTCCTCCTACTATACCACCGGTACCGCGTCTACCCAGTTTGACGGAGAGAGCCAGCTCACCTCCGCCATAGACTACGTGACCAATGAAGATCTGCCGGTGGTGTACACTCTGACCGGCCACGGTGAGAGCGAGCTGCCCTCCAGCCTGTCCAGCGGCGCAGAGGAGGAAAATCTGCTTCTGGAGGAGCTGACCCTGCTCACGGAAGACGCGGTTCCTGAGGATGCCGACGCCCTCATTATTTACGCTCCTCAGAACGACATTTCCGCAGATGAAAAAGATATGCTCCTCACCTATCTTCAGGGCGGCGGCAAACTGCTGCTGGTCACCGACTACAGCGAGACGGAAATGCCCAACCTGGCAGAGGTCATGGAGTATTACGGCACCTCTCTGACAGACGGCATTGTTCTGGAGGGAGACAGCAGCCACCACCTGCGGGGCTCCAACTACTACCTGCTGCCTGACATCGGCAGCCACGATATCACCTCTCCCCTGTCCAATGAGGGCTACTATGTGCTGATGCCGGTAGCTCAGGGTATTGACATTGCCGACGAGCTGCGGGAGGGGCTCAGCGTCACCTCTCTGCTCACCACTACCTCTTCCTCCTATTCCAAGCCGGACGGCTACAATCTGACCACCTACGACAAGGAGGACGGCGACATCGATGGACCCTTCTCTCTGGGTGTGGCCATCTCCGAGGAGGTAGAGGGCGGCACCACCGGTATCGTGTGGCTCACCACCAGCTTCATGTTTGAACAGGAAACCGACCTGATGGTGTCGGGCGCCAACACCGACCTGTTCCTCAACGCTCTGGACTGGATGTGCCAGCGTGAGAGCGCCATCTCCATCCGGGCCAAGGACCTGTCCACGGAATATCTGACGGTTCCCTCCGCTGATGCTTCTACCTGGAGCCTGATCCTGGTGGTCACTCTGCCGGCGGCCTTCCTCATTGCGGGAGCCTATGTGACCATAGTTAGGAGGAAACGCTGATGAAACGAGGAAGCAAACTGCTGCTCCTGTGTCTGGCCCTGGCAGTTCTGGCCGCCTGCTATTTCGGGGTGCGGCAGTTGACTGCCGAACCGGACGAAGAAGAGGAGGGCATCGCCCTGGCCGCACCGGAGACTCCCACCCAGCTGTCCTGGACGGATGACAGCGGCACTCTTACCCTGGAAAACAGCGGCGAGGATGGCTGGACTTACGCCGACGACACCGCCTTCCCCCTGGATCAAACCGTACCGGAGGATATGACCTCCGCTCTCTCCTCCGCCTCCGCCAGCCGGCAGATCGATACGCCGGAGTCCCTGGAGGACTACGGACTGGACGAACCTGTGCTCACCATCACCGCCCTGGACGAGGACGGAACGGAGTACACCTACGCCTTCGGAGATGTGAACGAGCTGACGGGTGAATACTATCTGCTCTGCAACGGAGACGAGGACACCGTGTATCTGGTGGGCTCCGAGCTCCACGACGCCTTTAATCTGGATCTGTACGACATGGTGGAGATGGAGGACCTGCCGGAATTCGGCTCCGTCACCGCTCTGTCTGTGGAGCAGCCCAGCGGCAGCCTGTCCCTGCGCTATGAAGAGGATAGTGCCGGCCTGAGCTACGATGCCGACAAGCACTGGTTCCTGGAGCAGGGCGATTCCCTCCTGGCGCTGGACAGCAGCAAGGTCAGCTCCCTCACCAGCTCCATCACCGGCCTGTACTGGAAATCCTGCCTCACCTATAACGTAGACGATGAGGAACTGGCAGCCTGGGGACTGGATGACGACAGCGCGGTGATCATTACCGCCTCCTACACCGCCGCCATCGACGAGGGTGAGGAAACCGCCGAGGAAGAAACCTTCGCCCTGCGGCTGGGCGGCACCTGTGACGACGGGACCTACGCCATGCTGGAAGGCTCCACCATGGTATATCTCATTGACACTGAAACCGCAGACAGCCTGCGCTACGCCTCCTACTCCTCCCTGCGGTCCGATTCCATCTGCTCTATGGACTGGGATACGGTGGACCAGCTGGACATCACTCTGGACGGCACCACCTACACCATCTCCTTTGACGTGACTGAGGTGGAGTCCGACTCCGAGGACGAGGACGCCGAGGTGGAGACCACGACCCTCTACACCTGGAATGGTCAGGAGCTGGACAGCACCGAGGTGGGGAACATGCTCTCCTCCATCAACAGTCTGACCGCCACGGGAGACGCCTCCGGCAGCACCGGAGCGTCCACCCTGATCTCCTTCACCTTCCATCGCAACACCGGGGACGACTTCTCCCAGCTGACTCTGACCCTGTCTTCCTGGGACACCGGTTCCTGCCTGGCCTCCTTCACCGGCGAGAGCAGCCGGCTGGTGGACCGCAGCGCGGTTACCAGCTTGACGGAGCAGATCCAGGCACTGTTTGAGTCGTAACTGCAAAAAACACCTGCCGCAGGCATTCAGCCTGCGGCAGGTGTTTTTCGTATGTCTCAGTTGCCGTTGAACTCGTGGAAGAACCGGTCGTGGATGACCTGCACCGCACGGTCAGCCTCCGGCAGATCCACCAGGACGGAGACCTTGATCTCGCTGGTGGAGATCATGTTGATGTTGATGCCGGCGTTGTACAGGGCCTCGAACATCTTGGCGGCCACGCCGGGATTGTGTACCATACCGGCGCCCACGATGGACACCTTGGCAATGGAGTCGTTCACGTCGATATGATCGAAGCCCAGAGCAGTCTTGTGGTCCTCCAGAGCCTGCTTGGCGCGGTCCATGTCCTGCTTGCCCACGGTGAAGCTGATGTCCTTGGTGTTGTTCCGGCCAATGGACTGCAGGATGATGTCCACGTTCACGTTCTCCTTGGCCAGCAGAGAGAAGATTTTAAAGGCAACGCCCGGCTCGTCGGGCAGGCCCACTACCGCCAGGCGGGCCACCTTCTTGTCGCAGGCTACCCCGCTGATGTGCATTTTTTCCATGGTCTTCGCAACCTCCTTGACTTTCGTACCCGGTCTGCCGGAAAAGCTGGAGAGTACCTCCAGGCTGATGCCATACCGCTTGGCCATCTCCACCGAGCGGTTGTGGAGCACCTGGGCGCCCAGGGTGGCAAGCTCCAGCATCTCGTCATAGGTGATCTCCTCCAACTGGAAGGCGCCCGCCACCGTGCGGGGATCGGCGGTAAAGACGCCGTCCACGTCGGTATAGATCTGGCACAGGTCGGCGTGGAGCACGGCGGCCAGTGCCACCGCAGAGGTGTCCGAGCCGCCCCGGCCCAGAGTGGTGATATCCTCATACTTGTTGATGCCCTGGAAGCCGGTGACGATCACGATGGCTTTCTTGTCCAGCTCGGCCAGCACTCGCTCGGTATTCACCCGCTTGATCCGGGCGTCGCCGTATACAGAATTAGTGCGGAACCCGGCCTGCCAGCCGGTCAGGGAAACCACAGGATAGCCCATAGCCTCAATAGCCATGGCACACAGGGAGCAGGAGATCTGCTCGCCGGTGGAGAGAAGCATATCCATCTCCCGCTTGGAAGCGTTGGGATTGATCTCCGCGGCCTTGGCAATCAGGTCGTCGGTGGTGTCGCCTTGAGCGGAGAGCACCGCCACGACGTTGTGGCCCCGGCGATAAGTCTCAGTAATGATGCGGGCCACGTTGCGGATGCGGTCCGCGTCCGCGACGGAGCTGCCGCCGAACTTTTGCACGATAAGTCCCATTGGTGTTTGTACCCCCTAAATCACAGGAAAATCTATACTGCCGCCCGCTGCCTTATCCTATGCAGCGGCAGCAGTACCGGTCAATCCAGCACCCGGAAGACCGAGCATACCTTCAGCCCGCTCAGCCGTCCATCCAGGGCGGCGCGGGTCATAGGCTCGGTCACCAGAGCGAATTCCCCTTCCGGGGCGCCCGCCCGGGCCAGCAGAGTCCGCTCCGGGAAAGCGGCCTTTACCTGCTCCGCAGACCCTTCCACCCGGACATACCAGGCGCTCTCCAGGTCGGCGGGAGACACGGTCACGTCCTCCCCGCCTTCCGACCAGAACATCCGCTTCTTCTCGTCCCGATGCTTGGCAGCGTCAATCACATCGGCTACCACAGCGGAGGCGGTAGGCAGCTTGCCGGCACCCCGGCCGTAGAACATCACGTCGCCGATGGCGTTGCCCTTCACCGTAATGGCGTTGAACACGTCCTCCACGCCGGCCAGCGGATCCTCCTGATCCACCAGGTGGGGCGCCACGTAGGCGCACACCTTGCCGTCAGGCCGGTGGATGGCCCTGCCCAGAAGCTTGATCTTCTTTCCGCAGGATTCGGCGTAAGCCACATCTGCCAGAGTAACGCTGGTGATACCCTCGGTGGGCACCTGGCGGGGATAGACATGCCGCCCAAAAGCCAGAGAGGCCAGAATACAGATCTTGCGGCAGGCATCGTGGCCCTCGATATCGGCGGTGGGATCCTGCTCGGCATAGCCGTTGGCCTGGGCCTCCTTCAGGGCCGCGTCAAAGCTCAGACCCGCCCGGATCATCCGGGTCAGGATATAGTTGGTGGTACCGTTGAGGATGCCGCACAGCTCCTGGATCTCATTGGCCGCCAGGCACTGGTTCAGAGGCCGGATGATGGGAATACCCCCACCCACACTGGCCTCAAACAAATAGCTGACACCCTTCTCCTGGGCCAGCCGCAGCAGCTCACAGCCGTGCTCGGCCACCAGCTCCTTGTTGGAGGTGACCACGCTCTTCCCCGCCATCAGCGCCCGACGGGTGAAGTCCAGGGCCACCTTGGCGCCCCCGATGGTCTCCACCACGATGTTGACCTCCGGATCATTCTCAATGATGCTGAAGTCATGCACCACCTTGTCGACAAAGGGGCTGTCGGGGAAATCCCGCACGTCCAGGATATATTTCAGGCGGATCAGATCGTCCACCTTCCGATCGATATGGGGGCCGTTGGTGGCCAGGACTTCCGCTACACCGGAGCCCACCACGCCGAAACCCAGGATCGCCACATTCACCATGGTATCGTTCTCCTTTCTGTCATGCAGGCATCAGCCCGCCAAAATCTCACAGCGCAGGACGGCCTCCTGGCCTTGTACCTGCTCCAGCAGCTCTTCCAGAGAGGTCTGAAGCCCCGATGTCTCCGCTCCGATGGTCACCGCCGCACAGCCGTTCACCGGGATAGCCTGATTGATGGTGAGAATATTCCCGCCGCTCTGGGCAAAAATACGCAGGACGGAGGACAATCCCCCCGGTTCGTCCTTCAGCAGGATCTGAAAGGTAACGATACGTCCGTGGAGCATATCGTTAAAGGGCTGCACCGCATCCTTATACTTATAAAAAGCGCTGCGGCTGATCCCCACCCGCCGGGCCGCCAGGTTCACCGTGTCCACCTCACCGGTCTCCAGCAGGCGCTTGGCCTCCGCCACCTTCAAAAACACCTCAGGCAGGGCGCTGGCCTCCACGATAAAATAGTTGGGTGTCTTTCCCATGGATAACCTCCCGACTGTCCTTATTGGAAAGTCATTTGTCTGCGTCTTGTGGTCTATTGTAGCACACCCACCCCGTTGCCGCAAGGGCTCCAGTACCCTTTGAGTGCCGATTTCAGGCTGGTCCGCTCCTCCATTTTTCGTCATTTTATACATATCCAGTGGGAGGAGGGATGACGATGCAAGACAACAGACGCCTGCGCTTTTTCCTCCGGCTGGCCGGTGTTGGGCTGCTGGCGGCCGGTTTGTGGCTGGCTATCCGGGTGCTGCTCCCCTGGCTGCTTCCCTTCCTCGTTGCGCTGGGTCTGTCTGCCCTGCTGGAGCCGGCGGTAGGCTTCCTCATTCGGAGGACAGGCATGGGCCGGCGCTGGGCCGCGGGGCTGTGCGTGGTGGTCCTGGCAGGCGGTCTGGCAGCGGGCATCGGCCTGCTGCTCTGGCGGGCGGGATATGAGCTCACTGTACTGCTGGGCCGGCTGCCCGCCCTTATGTCCGGTCTGCCGGAGCTGGCCGCGGCATTGGAGAGCAGGCTCTATCGCTTCCTTGTGGCGCTGCCCGTTCCCGCACAGGAACCGGTGAAGACCGCTCTGGAGGAGATGATGGAACAGGGCGCCGGTCTGCCGGCCCGTCTCTATGAAATCCTCACCACGATGGTGGGACGCGGTATCTCCGTGCTGCCCGCGCTTTCTCTCTTCCTGGTGACCGCTTTGCTGGCCACCTATCTGATGTGCGCATGCCGGCCGGAGCTGTTGGAGCTGATCAGGCAAAACGCACCGGAGCACTGGCAGGAGAAAGCCCGACAGCTGAAAAACGGCCTGAAGCAGGCCCTGGGCGGGTGGCTCAGGGCCCAGCTGCTGCTCATGCTCATCACCTTCGGGGAACTCACCGTCGGCCTGCTTCTGCTGCGGGTGGAACTGGCCCTGCTGCTGGCCGGACTTATTGCTCTTCTGGATGCTCTGCCGGTCTTCGGCGCGGCGGTGGTGCTGGTCCCCTGGGGAGTGGGTGCTCTGCTCACCGGCCGTACGCTGCTGGGTGTGGGGCTGCTGGTCTTGTGCGGACTGGTCACCCTGATGCGCAGTCTGCTGGAGCCCAAGCTGGTCGGCCACCGCGTGGGGCTCCACCCGCTGGCTGCTCTGGCCGGGATGTATGTGGGCTTCCAAGCCTTTGGGGTGGCAGGTATGATCCTGGCTCCTCTGCTGCTGGTGCTGGCAAAGCAGCTCTGGTCCTTCGGCATCCCCCAGACTTTCTGGAACAGCTTATAAAAATGCCCCGGAGCGCCGTATGCACTCCGGGGCATTTTTCATTCTTTAGTGTTGAGCAGACGTTGTGGGTGAGGCCGCGGGCGGCGGCGTTGTCTCCGTTACCGGCGGAGTCGTCTCACCACCCGGCGTAGGCGTCGTCACCGGCGGCAGATTATAGTCCGGATAGGTGGTCTCATCCGCCGGATCAAAGCCAGGCCACTGCTCCTGCGTGGGCCATGTGGAGGGATCATACCGGTTGAAGGAATAGGGATCATATTCCGCCGGAGGCTCCACAGGTGCAGAGGTGTGGGTCGTACAGGTTCCCTGGGCTTCCAGGAAGCTGTACAGATAGCTGCTGTCACGGGCCACAGCTCCACCCACATTCTCTCTGGTATAGTCCAGGATTCCGATCGTCTTCACTGTGCCCTCAGTAATGCCCAGAGCGGCATTGGCCTCCCGGGGACAGAACTCACCCGCCAGGTGATACAGACCGGAAATGGCCGTCCCATCAGACCCAAGCACCGGGCAGGCCGTGCAGACCTCTACCTCCTTGTGCAGATCACAGGACTCTGCCGGGATATCCTCTTCAAAGAGCGTGACGCTGATAACTCTGCTGCCCCGGGGATCGGCGGCACAGGCCTCCGTGGCCCGCAGGCCGCTGTCCTGACAGATCTGCACCGTTTTGGTCCCGCTGGCCGAACTGAAGCTCTTGTTCTCCAGTCCCTCGTGGATAGGCGCCATGACCTTTTTCCACATGCTGACCGCCGGGTTGCTGCTGCTCTTGACCTGCTCCGGGTTTTTATAGCCCACCCAAACGGCGGCTGTATAATAGGGCGTATAGCCCACGAACCACTTGTCGTTGCTGGACGTGGTGGTACCGGTCTTGCCCGCCACAGTCATGCCGGAAAGCTGCGCTCCGGTACCGGTGGCACCGCTGTACTTGCCGTTGACCACGCCCTTGAGCAGTTCATTCACATACCAGGTAGTCTTGGTGGACAGAACTGCCTCCGGCTCGCTCTCTGTATTGTCCAGCAGCACCTCTTCCACTCCGTCTACCTCACGGGTGACCTTGGTGTAGGTCTTGGGCTCTATATACAGTCCGTCCCGAGGGAACACGGAGTAGGCGGCCGCCATATCCATAACGCTGACGCCCTTGGTCAGACCGCCCAGAGCCAACTGGCTGGTACCGTAGTCATTCTTGACCTCGCCGCCCGTTACCAGCTCTTCCACCAAGTCAATATGGAAGTTCTCCTGCATAAACTGGAAGGAGGTCTCCACACCCAGCTGCTCCAGCGTCCGCACCGCCACGGGGTTAGAGGATACGGCGATGGCCGGTGCCAGATTCATCAGGCCCTTATAATGGGAGTAGGAGTTGACAGGCCAGGCCTTACCGCTGTACACCTGCACCGGATAGTCGTCAATAGCGGTTGCCGGGCTAATGACGCCATACTCCAGTGCCGGAGCATAGACAGACAAGGGCTTAATAGAGGAGCCCGGCTGCCGGTAGGTCCCGCTGGCCATGTTGAGCAGGAGGTTACCCTCCTTCTCCCCCAGGGCACCTGCCAGACCCACCACGTTCCCTTCCGGGTCGATGATGACGATGGCAGACTGGATCTCCTGACCGCTCTTGGATACCAGATCCAGGTTGCTGCGGTCATAATAGACCGACTCCACTACGGACTGGATCTCCGGGTCCACACAAGCGTAGATCTTCAGGCCGCCGGAGAGCACCATGTCCTCGGCGATCTGCTCGGAATAGCCAAACTCGTCCATCAGGTCCTCAATGACGTCGGAAATAACCTGCTCGTCATACCAGTTATAAATGGTAGTGGGCTTTTTCTCATCCTGCTCGCGGACAAAGTTCAGCTCTTCCGCAACGGCCGCGTCATATTCTTCCTGGCTGATCATCCCCAGGTCCAGCATCTTCCACAGCACCAGCTCCTGGCGCTGCTTGTTCCGCTCCCGCCCGGTGGTGACCTCTCCGTCTTTGTTGGTCATACGCACGGTGGAATAGGGACCGTAGATGGTGGGGTTATTGGTAATGGAAATGAGGCTGGCGCTCTCGGCCAGGGTCAGTTCCGACACATCCTTGCCGAAATAGTTCTCCGCAGCGGTTGCTACACCGTTGCAGCCGTCGCCCAGATAGATATAATTGAGATACCACTCCAGGATCTGATCCTTGGAATAGGTCGCGTCAAAGTCCAGAGCAGTAAAGATCTCCAGGATCTTACGCTTAACCGTCACGTCGTCGTACTGGGTGACGTTCTTGATCAGCTGCTGGGTAATCGTGGAGCCTCCCTGGATGTCTCCGCCGGTAAACATGAGCAGCACGCCCTTGAGGGTACGCTTCCAACTCACGCCATTGTGCTTGTAAAAGTTTTCATCCTCGATGGCAATGGTAGCCTGCTGCAGAGACTTAGGGATCTGATCCAGCTCCACCAGTTTTCGGTTCTCACTGCCATGGAGCGCCAAATGCTCCACATATTCGCCGGTCTCCGAATCCTTATAATAAATGGTGCTGGTCTGGTTCATAACAAAGTTGGCGTCCAGATGGGCCTGAGGGATGATGACCGTGCGGATATAATTAGCCGCAAAGCAGGCCAGGATCACCGACGTGATCAGGCCGATGAGGAAAAGCGTACCCACTACCTTTCCTATGGTGGAAAACACCACAGTGGTCGTGGACGGCTTTTTTCTCCGTCGCTCAGGACGCGGGTTCTGATTGCTGGTCACTGACAAAATGGCACCTCCGTTTTCAGGTGGAACAGTCAAAGGGTATAATACAATAGTATATATTATATCACGTTCTGCCCCTTTGTCCACCCTATGTCTTTCCTGTATTTCCACATTCTGTGCTTCGTAAAATTTTGGCTCGTCTCACTCTTGCATTTTTTCGCTGGGCACGCTACAATAATAGACGAAGAAAAGGAAGGTATGGTGCCCAATATGAGTGAAGAATTTGGCCCTGATTTCATCACCGTCACCGACGAGGACGGAAATGAATTTGAGCTGGAGCATCTGGACACACTGGAGTACAACGGCCAGACCTATATGGCCTTCTTCCCCGCTGTTCAAGGCGAGGAGGGGGACAATGTCCAGGACGTAGATCTGGACGACGAGGAGTATGGCCTGATCATCCTCAAGGCTGTGACCGTAGACGGCGAGGAACAGCTCTCCACCTTGGACAGCGAGGAGGAGTTGGAGCTGGTCTATCAGCAGTTTATGGAGTCACTCTTCGCGGACGAAGAAGAAACCTAAAGTGATTCCTGCTCGGTGCGTGACGGGTTTTATTTAAACCCACATCTCTGAAACGGGATGCCCCACTCATGACGTGGACTGCAGGCCTCCCGGCGCCCCACCGAGGGCGGCTGGAAGTTGGAAGCAACGAAGCGTCATGGAGGCGACCCACCTGCCACTTCGTGCAGGTTTTAAATGGATCCGCACGGCCAGAGCGGGGTCCCCCACGAAACATTTGTTTCGTGGGGTTTTTCTTTTTTTAAAACTGAATAAAGTGTAAAAACTGTTTTTGGACTTGAAAGCAGGGGAAAATTCCGATATAATAATTCACTGTCTATGAGTTCCCCTGCTTTGGCAGGAAGATTTATCGAGAGGACTGAAGCTATCAATGAGCGCATCCAGAGAAAAAAAGCAGCGCCAGGGCGACCTTGCTCAGGGCCTGACCCAGAAGCAGCGCCAGGAGCTGAAGGAGCAGCAGGCAGCCAAGCGCAAGGCTGTTCTTTACGGGGTCATCGGCGTTGTGATTGCCGTACTGGTTGTCATTCTGCTGGTGTGGCACTCCGGCATCTTCCAGCGCCGCGCCACCGCTTTGAGCGTAGACGGCCAGAATTACAATGTCAATGATGTGGAATACTATTTCCGCAGCGCCCTGATCAACGAGTATTATATGAACTACTACCTCACCGGTTCCGCCCCCTTTGACCCCACCGGAGACCTCCACACTCAGTATGTGGACGAGGAGGAGACCCAGAGCTATTATGACTACTTTATGGATCAGGCCATTGAGAACCTGACCAAGGTAGCCGCCCTGGAAAGCGCCGCCGCCGAGGAGGGTTATACCCTGAGCGACGAGGAGAAGGCCTCCATCGATGAGGAGATGACCTCCGCCAAGACCTCTGCCGAGGAGAGCGGCTATCCTAACTTTGAGTCTTTCCTGAAGGCCAACTATGGCAAGTATATGACTGTCAGTGCCTACCGGACCTGCCTGGAGCGCGCTACCCTGGTCAGCAGCTACCAGTCCGCATACTCCGACAAGCAGGAGATCACCGACGAGGATCTGGAGACTTACTACGAGGAAAATGCCGACACCCTGGACAGCTATGATTACCGCTATATCCTGGTAGACGGCACTGCCGAGTCCACCACCGATGAGGAGGGCAACACCGTAGAGCCCACCGAGGAGGAGACTGAGGCCGCCATGCAGGCCGCCAAGGAGAAGGCCGACGAGTTTGCCGCTGCTGTAAATGCTGCGGAGGACAAGAGCGCCGCCTTCGGCGAACTGGCTCCTGACTATGTCTCTGAGAGCTCCAAGGACTCCTACGCAGAGGATCCCGACCGTTCTTTGTACACCGGCACTGTGGGCAGCAACCTGAACTCCACCTTCGGCTCCTGGCTCAAGGAGGCCGGCCGCACCACTGGTGACGTGAATGTGATCGAGGCCAGCAGCGGCTACTATGTGGTGCTGTTCCTGGATCGCTACCGCAACGAGGATCCCACCGCTGACATCCGCCACATCCTGATCAAGGCTGAGACGGCAGAGGAGGATGACCCCGCTACCGAGGATGTGGACGAGTCCACCGTTCCCACTCAGGAGGCGCTGGACGCCGCCAAGGCTGAGGCTGAAAAGCTGATGGCTGAGTGGGAGGCTGGCGACAAGACCGCCGAGTCCTTCGGCGAGTTGGCCAACGCCAACTCTGACGATCCCGGCTCCAACACCAACGGCGGCCTGTATGAGAAGGTTGCCAAGGGTCAGTTCACCATCTTTGACAGCTGGCTGTTCGGCGAGTCCCATCAGCCCGGCGATGTCACCCTCATTGAGAACACCAACTCCGGTCAGCAGGGCTGGTGCGTGGTCTACTACCAGGGCGAGAACGTCCCTGTGTGGCAGAGCACTGCCGACAGCTCCATCCGCAGCCAGCGGGTCACTGACTGGCTGGAGAGCCTGACTGAGGGTCTGGAGGCCGTTCAGGGCAGCGGCATCAAGTACGTGGGCGAGTAATCCAAACAAAAGCAGGGCCTGCCGCATTGCGGCAGGCCCTTTTTAAAAGGAGCACAAGTATGGACGAACGATTTCTGAGAACCGAGATGCTGCTGGGCCAGGCCGCCATGGAAAAGCTGGCTGCCAGCCACGTGGCCGTGTTCGGCCTGGGCGGCGTAGGCAGCTGGTGCGCCGAGGCCCTGGCCCGCTCCGGTGTTGGAGCCCTCACCCTGGTAGACCATGACGAGGTAGGACTGACCAACCTAAACCGGCAGGTGGAGGCTACACTGTCCACTCTGGGGAAGCCCAAGGCACAGGCCATGGCCGAGCGTGTCGCTGACATCAACCCGGAGTGCCGCACCACCGTGCGGGTGGAGAAATATGAGGCGGGCAACCGGGAATCTTTCTTCTCTGTCCGGTACGATTACGTTGTGGACTGCATCGACCTGGTGTCCTGCAAACTGGATCTCATTGAGACCGCCCTAAGACGGGATATCCCCATTCTCTCTGCTCTGGGCACCGGGAACAAATTGGACCCTTCCCAGTTCCGCATCAGCGACATCTCCAAGACGGAGGGATGCCCTCTGGCCCGGGTGGTGCGCAAGGAGCTGCGCGCCCGGGGCATTGCACACCACCGGGTACTCTGGTCCCCTGAACTGCCCCATGAGGCAGAACAACGGGAGGCTCCCCCTCCCGGCCGCCGCTCCGTTCCCGGCAGTGTAGCCTGGGTACCTCCGGTGGCAGGACTGATGATGGCGGGGGACGTAATCTGCTCCCTCACCGGCACACAGGTATAATAGGTATAAAAACATCCCTCCGCTGGCAGAATAAAACCAACGGAGGGATGCTTTTTGAAACAACCGGAATGTGGGTGGCTCCGCCCTGCCCTGGCGGGAGCTGCAGCGGGGATCGTCAACGGCTTCTTCGGCGGAGGCGGCGGGATGCTCCTGGTCCCTCTTCTGGCCGGCTGGTGCGGATTGGGCCAGCGAAAGGCTTTCGCCACATCGGTGGCCATCATTCTCCCCCTGTGTGTACTTTCCGCTGCCATCTACCTGTTTCGGGGCGGCGTTGAGCTTCTGCCGGCCCTGCCCTATTTGGCAGGCGGCCTGGCCGGAGGGCTGCTGGGCGGAAAGCTGTTTAAGGGGCTGAGCATGACCTGGCTGCGGCGAGGCTTTGCCCTGCTGATCCTCTACGGCGGCGTAAAGGCTCTGCTGTGGTAAAGGACTGGCTTCTTCCCCTGCTGGCCGGTACCGCCACCGGAGTCCTGTCCGGCTTCGGCGTGGGGGGCGGTACCCTGCTGCTCATCTACCTGACCGCCTTTGCAGGGCTGCCTCAGGAACAGGCCCAGGGCATCAACCTGCTCTACTTCCTCCCGGCTGCTGCCGCATCCCTTCCCGCTCACGCTAAAAACGGTTTTTTGGAAAAGTCCGTCCTGCTGCCTGCCATCGCAGCCGGGCTGGCCTGCGCCGCCCTGGGAGCCTGGGCCGCCACCGGCATGGACACCGCGCTGCTCCGCCGCTGCTTCGGAGGATTCCTCATTCTGGTAGGCCTGCGGGAGTTGTTCCGCAAGGGAGAATAGATCACCCTCTGGCCCGCTTGAAGGTCAAATAACCCTCCAGGATCAGGGTGGCAGCAACCGCATCCACTGTCTTCTTGTGGTTTTTCATTTTCTTTCCTGATGCATGGAGGATATTATGGGCTTCTACTGTAGTACGCCGCTCGTCCCACAGCACCGGCTTCAGGCCGCAGGCCTCCTCCACCTGGGCGGCAAAGGCCTTATACAGCTCCGCCCGGGGGCCCTCGGTACCATCCATATTCCGCGGAAAGCCCATCACCAGCTCGTCCACCTGATGCTCCTTTACCAGCCGGGCCAGCTCAGACGCCACCATGTCCGGCTTCCGGCTGTGGATCACCGAGGTAAACCCGGCCAGCAGACCGGTGGGATCGGAAATCGCCACGCCCGTCCGGGCGTCGCCGTAGTCAATGGCCATAATACGCAACAAAATCACTCCTTCCGGTACACTATACCGAAAAAAAGATAAAATAACAAGAGGAAAGTGCTTGACTTCTACTTCTCACTGTGGTATATTTCACTTACCTATGAAAAAGGGCTCTTTTTTGTGCGCATTTTTACGGTGTAATGACGCATGAAACCCTTCCCCTTCCCCGTGAGGACATAGGGAGGCAATGTGCCGAATCCGCACCGTAACGTGTGAAAAGGGTGTCTTTTTGCGCCTGTACGTTGCTGGATTCGGCCAAAGGCCGGGTTCAGCTTTTTTGCTGTCCACGGCAAAGAATGAAGGAGGTGCCGAACATGGCGAAAGCCGGCAACCGGGTGAAGATCACCCTGCGCTGCTCCGAGTGCAAGCAGCGGAACTACAACACCAACAAGAACAAGAAGAACACTCCTGACCGTCTGGAACTGAACAAGTACTGCCCCTTCTGCAGGAAGCACACGGTTCACAACGAAACCAAGTAATGAGTGCTGCTATGGCTCAGAAGAAAGAAGGGTTAAACGGAATGTCTGAAAACGAGAAGCTCGAGCAGGTCGCTGAAAACGCTGCCCCCGCTCCCGAAAAGCCCGCAAAGACTGACAAGAAGAAGGACGTCAAGGCTGAGAAAAAGTCCAAGCCCGGCTTCTTCGCCCGGATCGGCAAGTGGTTCAAGGAGATGAAGAGCGAGCTGAAGAAGGTCCAGTGGCCCACCAAAAAGCAGACCATCAACAACACCGTGATCGTGATCATCTGCTGCATCATCGTGGGCATCTGCATCTGGCTGTTCGACTGGCTCGCCGGCTCCGTGATCCGCGCCCTGCTGGATCTGTTCGGTAAGGGTTAAGGTGCTGAAATGGCTGATAACGCGAAGTGGTATGTGGTGCATACCTATTCCGGTTATGAGAACACGGTAGCCGCCAGCATCGAAAAGGCTGTGGAAAACCGCGGCCTGCGGGATCTGATCCAGGAGGTCAGCATCCCTCTTGAGACTGTGACCGAAATTACGGACAACGGTCCCAAGACCGTGGAGCGCAAAGTGTTCCCCGGCTATGTACTGGTCAAGATGGTCATGACGGACGATACCTGGCATCTGGTACGCAACATCCGCGGCGCCACCGGGTTCGTTGGCTCCGGCAACAAGGCCATCCCGCTCACTGACGAAGAGATCGCCGCCCTTGGTGTGGAAAAGCGCGAAGTGGTGGTGGGCTACCAGGTGGGCGACAACGTCAAGATCACCGATGGCGCCCTGGAATCCTTCCTGGGCACCGTGGAGGAGATCGACCTGGACCGCAGCAAGGTCCGCGTAGTGGTCTCCATGTTCGGCCGCGAGACTCCCGTGGAGCTGGAGCTGGACCAGGTAGAACTGGTTCAGGACTAATGCCCCGGGCCGCTGGCCCTTTCCCCCGCACGTGGGAGGGACTGCGCAGCAGTTCCGCTTCCAACCACATTTATCGTAGGAGGTGCTGTTTCAAATGGCACAGAAAATTACTGGTTATGTAAAGCTTCAGATTCCCGCGGGCAAGGCCACTCCCGCGCCCCCCGTCGGTCCCGCCCTTGGTCAGCACGGCATCAACATCGCCGCCTTCACCAAGGAGTTCAACGAGCGTACCAAGAACGACGTGGGCCTGATCATCCCCGTGGTGATCACCGTCTACGCTGACCGCTCCTTCTCCTTCATCACCAAGACTCCTCCCGCCGCCGTCCTCATCAAGAAGGCCTGCAACATCGAATCCGGCTCCGGTGTGCCCAACAAGACCAAGGTGGCCACCATCAGCAAGGAAGATGTGCGCAAGATCGCCGAGACCAAGATGCCTGACCTGAACGCGGCCAGCGTCGAGGCGGCTATGAGCATGATCGCCGGCACCGCCCGTTCCATGGGCGTCGTGGTGGGCGACTAAGCCGAAGGAGGGAATAGAGCATGTTTAGAGGCAAGAAATATCAGGAGAGCGCCAAGCTGATCGACAAGAGCGCTCTGTACGATACCGCTGAGGCGATGGAGCTGGTGGTCAAGACCGCTCCCGCTAAGTTCGACGAGACTGTCGAGCTGCACGTGAAGCTGGGCGTTGACTCCCGTCACGCTGACCAGCAGGTCCGTGGCGCCATCGTGCTGCCCCACGGCACCGGCAAGACCCAGCGCGTGCTGGTCTTCGCCAAGGGCGACAAGGCCGAGGCTGCTAAGGCCGCCGGCGCTGACTTCGTTGGCGAGATGGACATGGTTGAGAAGATCCAGAAGGAAAACTGGTTCGACTACGACGTGGTCGTGGCTTCTCCCGACATGATGGGCGTTGTGGGCCGTCTGGGTAAGGTTCTGGGCCCCAAGGGCCTGATGCCCTCCCCCAAGGCCGGTACCGTCACCCCCGACGTGGCCAAGGCTGTTACCGAGATCAAGGCCGGTAAGGTTGAGTATCGTCTGGACAAGACCAACATCATCCACTGCCCCATCGGCAAGGTCTCCTTCGGCGCTGAGAAGCTGACCGAGAACTTCAACGCTCTGATGGGCGCCATCATCAAGGCTAAGCCCTCTGCCGCCAAGGGTCAGTACATTCGCTCCTGCGTGTGTGCTTCCACCATGGGCCCCGGCGTGAAGATCAACGGCGCTAAGCTCATGTAATTGCTTCGGAGTTTCCTTACTCCGGAACGAAAAAAGTTGTCATTTTCGGACAGGTCATGCTTGACATGACCTGTCCGAAATGATATACTATTATGCGTGTTCAAAGACAGCAGGCGGCGCAAGCCATAAGTCCTGCCGAGAATGCAGCCACAACGGAATGGTTTCTTTGTGCTGTTTTCGCGCTTTGAATGCGAAAACGGCTTTTTTGTTGCGTGACTGCATCGGAAAAGTTGAACTCAAATTCAACGGAGGTGAATTCCAAATGCCTAACGCAAAGGTTCTCAGCGAGAAGCAGGCCATCGTGGCCGAGCTGACCGAGAAGCTGCAGACTGCCGCCAGCGGCGTGCTCGTGGACTACAAGGGCATTACCGTGGCTCAGGACACCGCTCTGCGTGCCGAGTGCCGCAAGAACGAGCTGGACTACGCCGTGGTGAAGAACACCCTGGTGCGCTTCGCTATCAACAACGTGGGCCTGAACGAGATGGACGACGTGCTCAACGGCACCACTTCCATGGCTCTGTCTCACGGTGATCCCATCGCTCCCATGCGTGTGATCAACAAGTTCGCTAAGCAGTTCAACGGCGAGAAGTTCGTCATCAAGGCCGGCTTCATGGACGGCAAGGTCCTGTCCATGGACGAGATCATGGCTCTGGCCGAGCTGCCCTCCAAGGAGGTTCTGCAGGCTCAGGTTCTGGGCACCATGCTGGCTCCCATCACCAGCCTGGCTATCGTCATCAAGGCTATCTGCGAGCAGAAGGGCGGCTCTGTCGAGGCCGCCGAGGCTCCCGCGGAAGCGGCTGCCGAGTAATTCGACACATCTCACTTTTATAATTATTAATTTAGGAGGTTACCTATCATGGCTTCTGAGAAAATCACTGCCCTCATTGAAGAGGTTAAGGGTCTGACTGTTCTGGAGCTCTCCGAGCTCGTGCACGCTCTGGAGGACGAGTTCGGCGTTTCCGCCGCAGCTATGGCTGCTCCCGCTGCTGGCGGCGCTGCTGCTCCCGCTGCTGAGGAGAAGACCGAGTTCGACGTGGTGCTGGCTGAGGTCGGCGCTGAGAAGATCAAGGTCATCAAGGCTGTCCGCGAGATCACCGGTCTGGGCCTGGCTGAGGCCAAGGCTGCTGTTGAGGCCGCTCCCAAGGCTATCAAGGAGGGCGTGTCCAAGGACGAGGCCGAGGAGCTGAAGAAGAAGCTGGAGGAAGTCGGCGCCAAGGTGGAGCTGAAGTAATCCAAGCGATTCTCGCTTTCTCAGAAGGGCCGGTCGTGATTCACGACCGGCCCTTCTTTTTTCATATCCTGATATGCTTATCCATAGCGCATGCGGGCTTTTATCCCCGCCCTGTCCAGCGCCAGAGCCAATACCGCAAACAGCACACCGCTCCCAATCCCCTGCACCAGCGTACCCAAAAACTGTGGAACAAAGGCATTCACATTGCCCAGCAGCAGGCAGGCCGACAGACCATATGCCGTCGGAGACAGGACGGCTGCCCCAAACACGGCGCCTATGTTCCTGGGCATTAGGATTCTTTCCCCTTTCTCGGTAAACAAAAGGGCAACCAGAGCCTTGATCACCACCGTAGGCACGACCCAAAGCGGTGCAGTCAGGAGATCCGCCAGGCCTCCGCCTACAGCAGCGGCCATCACAGCGTACGGCATGGGCAGAAGGCAGGCGGCCAGATAGATCAGCGTGTCGCCCAAATGGATATAGCCTCCAGTCGGAATGGGGATATGGAGTAAATAGGCGGTCATCAACGCGATCGCGGCCGCGAACAGAGCGGCCAGGATCAGTTGGTGCAGCTTCTGTCGGTCATTCATGAGAACGCCCCCTTGCATCCGTGAATCTTACCCGTATTTTACCGCCCAACTGACCTTTTTTATATATTCAATTTCCTTTTATTTGACCATGTCATTATTTCTTAATCGGTATTATTTTGCAAAAAAGGGCAGCCCTGGGGTAGCTGTCCATAAAACAGGTTTCACGAAACAAATAATATGGCAGTTGCCGGACAAAGGTTGCTGACAAAAGGGGTATGTGCCGTTAAGACACATGCCCCTTTGCTTTTGCAGTTGCCTTTGTTGATGGTAGATGGATAGGATGGATTTTGTACGATTTAAGGTCGATAATCCGGAATTAGCTTACCTGTGAGCAACGTGAAAAACAGGGGCAACGATGCGTCCATGCCCTTGCACAAGTACAGCTCATAGGTCAGTTAAATGCCGATTTCCGACCTGTTTCATAAGGGTACTTCTGAGATGTCATCTTTCAGAAAAGTAGTCAGAAATCCCTCACTTAAACCAATCCTTGTGAGGATAGGAAAGAAGTTTGCTGAAATGGTAATTTCGTCCATTATTCTGCGCTTCTGCAATCCGTGTACTGCACTCACCGTTCCGTTCGCTATTGCATGGTTACAATTAGTTGTTCACCATCCAATGAACAGTGGAATCCCTTTCCATAAGCAGTACATCATTTACAGAGATAAAAACCTCTGAATATTTGAAAGCTGTTTTTGCTTGTCCGGCCAAGTAAGTAGGATAGACAAGTACAAAGAAACATGCTATAATTCCTATAAATACTCTAAAAGACCACGTTAACATGTCAGGTCGCTGTCTGGCGGCACTTATTAACGGAGGTTTGGGTTATGAATAACAAACAAACGAAAAAGGCTACGGTCGATGCAATCAATGTGATGATCCGCCACGCGGACAAGGGGCCTTCCGGATTTTGGGTGGAGGATCACGAGGGCTGTGGCAATCCGGCGGTCTTTCCGGAATTTGAGGAGGGCTTGAAGCGAGGAAGGCTCGTCCAGAAAGAGCACTATTTTTGCCCATGGAATACCGCCATTATGTATGGTGATGGGCATGGCAACATAATCACGGGTTGTTATCATAGCTGCTCTATTGACAAGGCGAGGTATCTGTCTGCTCAGGAACTGAAAGAGATTCTTGTCCGCTTCAAAACACGCATGGAAAATGGGGATTACGATTGCGTTGACCATTTATCGCCGTTGCTGACAAAAGGCGAAAGCAGACACATAGAGGATCGCATTCTTGCGGAGCAGCAGGAGCGCGAACGCTGCGAAAGGAAAAAGCGGCAGGAACGGCTCAAAAAAGCTGCTGCCCTGATTGCCAAGTATCCAGATGAAGAATCGCTTTTGGCAATCTACTATGGAGAAAAGGATTGCGTATTAGACGAAGGCGGGATCATTCTTTTTGACCCAGCGTCCCAGCGTAATGTTGTTGGAGCGGAGAAATTTTCCTACAATGATTATCTCGACGTTCAATTCGCGTCGTTGGGTAAGAAACACCGTCCGTACTTTGCTGACTGCTTTTTCAATGCGGTTATGTCTCATTTCAAAGGGCAGATTGAGAAGGTTAAGCCAAAACATATTTGCTTCAAGCGGATCTTCATTAGTGGAATGTACACCGATGGGACAATGTTTGACGGAAAAGAGGATCACGTCTGGATGGACAAATCCGGCTTTGAAGAGTACAACGTTGGTGACAGTGTTTCTTTCGGTGCCGAGGTCTACCGCTATGTAAAAACCGGAAATGGAAAACTGATTGACTACGGACTGCGTAACCCGACAGGCCTCCAAAAGATCGAAGCCTACGAACTTCCCAGTGATGATGAACTGATTATGCAGGAAGTTGAACAGCTTATCTGCGAGACTTGCTTTCTAAGCGAGCAGTGTAATCGCAATTACTGCACAATGGATCCAAAGAAAAAGCGTTTGCTCAAACAAGAAATGTTCGGTGTAATAAAGGCACAGACAGATAAGGAGACGCAGAAATGAAACGATTCTTTCTTATGTGGGGACTTGTAATTGCATTGTCGCTGAGTGGGTGCGGATCGTCGGCATCCCGCGTTGAAACACTGAAAAGCTGGTCTTTCCAGTATAACGAGGGGACAAGTGATTACAGCCTTTTCTTTGGCTTGGCTGATAAAAATGATAAACCCCTGTCAGCCGATGTCGATGTGGATATTCGAATCGTAAATGATGCGGATGAAGAGGTCTATGCTGGTACAAAGTTCGTTTCTACTGATGATTTTGGCTATTATACCAGCCAAGCTGCCGGAGAGCAGTATCTTGCCAATGTGAGAATCCCTGCTGCTGAGATCAAAGCCGGAACGTCCGCAAGCGGGAAGGTTTATTTCACCGTGTACAAGGAAAACGCAGTTCAGTTTGACGAAGTAAACTGCGATGCTCTGTATTGCCTGCCTATTGAAGATGTTCAAGTGACGTTTGATTCATTTCCGCTCGATCTGAAGGTGAAGGACTTCATGGGGAGTACGGCATCCGTGATCCAAATTCAAGGAGCCGAATTTAAGTTTGACAAAGACTATTCTCCGCAGCTGACCATTACGATTACCGGAGAAAAGAAGAGCGGGAGCAGTGATTCCGGGTATGATATGATTGGTTATAAGCTGTATGACAGTGCGGGTTATCTGGTAGACTCCGGCAATATATACCTATCTTCTCTGAGCGCCGGAGATAAATTCAAGGATGACTCTGTTGTGATCTATGACATTACTCCCGGCGAATCCTACACATTCCAGTTATCAGAGTATAGCTGGTGAGCTTTCGTAATTTTTCACGAATATAAGGGCTTGGGACTATCCCAAAATACGAAAACAGGGCGTTTCGGCGGTCAGCCGGAACGCTCTGTTTTTTCGGTGTGGGTACTCACCGGATTTGCTTGCTGCTCTGCAAGGAAATCCCGGTCAACCCACGCCGTTTTTCGCAAGTGTAGCTACACTTGCTGTGCTTGCTCTTCCTCTCATAATCGCATTGACTCGAACGTTTGTTCTTGTTATAATTAGGCTGAAAGATTAAAAAAGTCTTGGAACGCAGTTGATTTTCATTGGCAAATGGCGGCATCGCCGCCTTGATTACCGGCTTGCACAGGCGAACGAGCCTGTCAAGGACGCGCAGCGAGGCGAAGCCGATTCCTTGACTGGCACGGACGGCTGTGCGACCCGGCGAACTGCCTGTAATTCTCCTGTGAATCCCGGTACATTGCCCAGTGGAATTCCGGAAATTGTCGTGATATACTGAATAACAATAGGTCATATCACGCACTTTGCTCCGGGAGATTCATGCGGCAATGCTCGGAAATCTGAATGAAAAGGAAGGTGCAAATGGATAACAAGAAACGTAACGTCCAAGTGAAATCGGACGGCAGCCGCAGTGCCCCCGTTCCTCTCTGGCAGGAGTTACCGCAGATCACGGTACGCCTGAAAGAAGGAAACACCATCTACCGCTTTACTGCCAGTTTTGACGGAACGCACGCCCTTCCTGAAAAGGCGGTGAAGCTGATCGACTCCGAAGGGAGTGTGTGATCGTGACCAACAGCAACCTTGTCTTGGCAGACTGTCCTCAGATGATGGAGGAATCTACTATAAAGCAGTCTGACAAAATTACCGCGCTGTATTGCCGCCTGTCCCGTGACGATGAATCACAGGGCGACAGTAACAGCATTGTGAATCAAAAAGCCTATCTCAGCCGATATGCAAAGGAACACAGCTTCCGCAATACGGAGTTCTTTGTGGATGACGGTTACACAGGCGCAAACTTTCAAAGACCGGATTGGCAGCGCATGATGGCGCTGGTGGAAGACGGAAAGATCGGCACGGTCATCACGAAGGACATGAGCCGCATCGGCCGAAATTATCTGGAAGTTGGGATGTATACCGAGATCACATTCCCACAGAATAACGTCCGGTTCATTGCCGTCAACAGCGGTGTGGACAGTGCCAACCAGCAAGGCAATGAGTTCGTCCCGTTCGTCAATATTATCAACGAATACTACGTTCGGGACGGCAGCAAGAAAGTGCGTACCTCGCTCCGGCTCAAGGGAGAATCCGGCGAACACCTGACGACTATTCCGCCGTATGGCTATGTCAAAGACCCGGATCATTCAGAGCATTGGCTCGTCGATCCGGAAGCGGCACAGGTGGTCAAGCGCATCTTTTCCCTTTGCATGGACGGGAACGGTCCGACGCAGATTGCCCGGATGCTGAAAGAGGATCATGTATTGACGCCCACCGTTTATCAGGACAGGCAAAAACGAAAAGTCCGCTGCGCTTTGCCTGACAATCCTTACAACTGGAACGGCAGCACCGTTGCCGCAATTCTGGAACGGATGGAGTATTGCGGGCATACCGTGAACTTCAAAACACACCGGCAGTCCTACAAAATCAAGAAGACCATCGAGAATCCACCGGAGCAATGGAAGATATTCCGCAACACCCACGAAGCCATTGTGGACGAGGACACCTTTCAGCGGGTTCAGGAGCTTCGCCGCAACAAACGCAGACCGGCAAGAACGGGCAAGAGCAATCTCTTTTCCGGTGTTGCCTACTGTGCCGATTGCGGAGAAAAAATGTACTACTGCACCTCGCGGAACTTTGAAGAACGACAGGATCATTTCGTCTGCTCTACCTCTCGCAAGAAGGGAAAAGACGTGTGCGGAACGCACTTCATCCGTGCGGTTGTTCTGGAAAAGGGCGTGCTGAAATTTCTGCAAATCCTGCTTTGGTATATCTCCGATTGTGAGGATCTGTTCCGGGATAAGTTGGGTGCAAAGCGCAAGGAGGACTTCAAGAAAGAACTCGCCGCAAAGCGAAGACAGCTCACGCAGGCACAGCGCAGGATGGAAGAGCTTGACCGTCTGTTCAAACGGCTCTATGAGGACAATATCTCCGGCAAAATCAATGATAGCCGATTTGAAAAGCTGTCCGCCGACTATGAAAATGAGCAAGCAGAGCTGACGGAGAAAATGCAGCTTTTGGAGCAGGAGATTGCCCAGCAGGAGGAAGAAGCTGACAGCATTGAGCAGTTCATCCTCCGGGCGAAG
Source organism: Flavonifractor sp. HCP28S3_F3 (assembly GCF_052065355.1). Lineage (NCBI taxonomy): Bacteria > Bacillati > Bacillota > Clostridia > Eubacteriales > Oscillospiraceae > Flavonifractor > Flavonifractor sp. HCP28S3_F3. The sequence goes on along the minus strand of NZ_JBQHUF010000001.1, from coordinate 31,293 downwards.
AAATACCACAACTTGCAGGAACTGACGCCCGCTGTGCTGCATGATCTTGTGAACAGGGTCTATGTTTCCGCGCCGGATAAGAGCAGCGGGCAGCGAGTGCAGGATGTGCATATCAGCCTTGCCTGCATTGGTTTCCTGCCGGAGAGCATCATTGCCGAAATGATCACCCACGCATCAAAAAGCAGAACAGCGTGACTTCCGCCACGCTGTTCTCTCTAACCTTATAAACCTGTCTTATGCGCTGCTACCCTGACGGGCTGCCCTTTTTACGGTTTATCAGCTTAGCTCGAACATACCATGATAGAGCTGATAATATTCTCCCTTTTGAGCCAGCAGATCATCGTGGCTGCCCCGCTCCACCACCTGGCCGTGCTCCAGCACCAGAATGGCGTCGGCATTGCGGACAGTGGACAGCCGGTGGGCAATAACGAACACCGTCCTGCCCTCCATCAATTGGTCCATACCCTTTTCGATCAGGGCTTCGGTGCGTGTGTCGATAGAAGAGGTGGCCTCGTCCAGGATGAGCACTGGCGGATCCGCCACCGCCGCCCGGGCAATGGCCAGCAGCTGCCGCTGTCCCTGGGACAGGTTGGCACCGTCTGCCGTCACCATCGTATCGTAGCCTTGGGGCAGACGGCGGATAAAGGAATCGGCGTTGGCAATTCTGGCCGCCCTCTCCACCTCTTCCATGGTGGCATCCAGCTTACCGAAGCGGATGTTGTCGGCAATGGTGCCGGTGAACAGGTGGGTGTCCTGGAGCACCATGCCCAGACTGTGGCGCAGGGCACTCTTTTTGATGTCCTTCACGTCGATGCCGTCATAGGTCAGCGAACCTGCCTGGATGTCATAAAAGCGGTTGATCAGATTGGTGATGGTGGTCTTGCCTGCGCCGGTGGAGCCCACGAAGGCGATCTTCTGTCCCGGCTTGGCAAAGAGGCTGATATCCTTCAGGATGGGATGGTTTTCCTCATAGCCAAAGGTGACATGCTCGAATCGCACATCCCCCCGCAGAGGCGTCCGGCTGCCGTCTGGCCTCTGCCAGGCCCAGCCGCCTTCATCCGCAGACACCAGATCCACGTTTCCCTTGTCCACTTCAGCGGGCCGGTCCAGAACCTCAAAAACCCGCTCTGCACCCGCCAGGGCCGCCAGCATAAAGTTGCTCTGCTGGGTGAACTGGTTGATGGGCACAGTGGACTGCCGGACAAATACCAGATAGCTGGCCAAGCTGCCCACATCGGTCATACCTTTGATGGCCATGATACCTCCCAGGGCGGCCACCACCGCATAGTTGAGATAGGACAGAGTAACCACAGCGGGAATCATAGTGGCAGCATAACTCTGGGCGCCGGTACCAGCCTTCCGCAAAGCCTCGTTTTTCTCCCGGAAGGAACGAAGGGCCTCTCCCTCATGGTTGAAGACCTTCACCACCTTCTGGCCGCCCATCATCTCCTCGATGTAGCCGTCCAGTTCCCCCAGGCAGGCCTGCTGCTTGTTATAGTATGCCTTGCTCCGTTTTCCGCTGAACCGGATATAGAAGAACATCACCAGATAGCACACCAGCATGACCAGGGTGAGCTGCCAGTTGAGGATAAACAGCAGAGCCAAGGTACCCACCACCTGGATAAAGCTCTGGATCATCATGGAAAAGCTGTTATTCAGGGCATCGGAGATGGTGTCCACATCGTTGGTAAAGTAGCTCATGACCTCGCCGTGACGATGAGAATCAAAGAACTGCAGGGGCAGGGTCTGGAGGTGGGCAAACAGGTCCCGCCGGATATCGTAGAGCACCTTCTGGGCCGCCTTTACCATGGTCTGGGTATAGCCATAGGCGGAGAGGACGCCCACAATATAGATTCCGGCGGTAAGAATCACGCCGTATACCAGGTCATCCCAATTTCCGGCGGCCAGGCTGTTTACCACCGGTCGGATCATGTAGGTACCCAGCAGGTTGGCCATGGCGCTGACACTCACCAGCACCGCCACTGCCAGCAGGAGGAACTTGTGCCTTCCCAGATAGGACAGGAAGGTGCGCAGGGTATAGCGCAGGTGCTTAGGCTTTTTGGCACTGAGCTGTCTGGCAGCCATACTCTTCCCCTCCTTTCATCTGGGATGCGTAAATTTCCTGGTAAATGGGATCAGAATCCAGCAGCTGGCTGTGGGTTCCGGCTGCGTGGATCCGGCCGTCCTCCAGGATCACGATCAGATCGGTATTCATCACCGAGGTGATCCGCTGGGCGATGATGATCTTGGTCACGCCGGTAAGGGATGCCAGCGCGGTGCGGATCTTGGCCTCGGTAGCGGTATCCACCGCCGAGGTGGAATCGTCAAAGATCAGGATTTTGGGCTTTTTCAACAGGGCCCGGGCAATGCACAGACGCTGCTTCTGCCCGCCAGAGACGTTGACACCTCCCTGCCCCAGGTCGGTGTCCAGGCCCTTGGGCATCCGTTCCAGAAATTCGTCGGCGCAGGCGGCCCGGCAGGCGGCCCAGATCTCCTCGTCATTAGCCTCCTGTGAACCCCACTGAAGGTTCTCCCGCACGGTGCCGGAAAAGAGCTCGTTTTTCTGCAAAACGATGGACACCGCATCCCGCAGGACCGTCAGGTCATAGTCCCGCACATCCACGCCGCCCACCTTTACCACGCCCTCGCTGGCATCATACAGGCGGGGAATAAGCTGCACCAAGGTGGTCTTGGCCGAACCGGTGCCCCCCAGGATACCCACAGTCTGGCCTGCTTTGATGTGCAGTTCCACATCCGCCAAAGCGTACTCCTTGGCTCCGGCATGATATTTGAAGGACACCCCTTCAAAGTCCACACTGCCGTCTGCCACCTCAGTCACCGGATCAGCGGGAGATGCCAGGGTAGGCTCCTCCTCCAGTACTTCTACGATCCGATGGGCACTGGCCAGAGAACGGGTCAGCAGCAGGAACACATTGGAGATCATCATCAGGGAGTTCATCACCTGAAGCACATAGCTGAGAAAGCCGGTGAGCTCTCCCACCAGCAGCTCTCCCTGAAGGATCATCTGGCCCCCCAGCCAGAAAATGAGCACGATACTGGTATACATGACCAGTTGGAAGGCAGGCAGATTAAGCACCGCAAAGTGGAAGGTGCGCTGGCTGGTGGATAGCAGCTCCCCATTCACTTCCCGGAATTTATCCTCCTCGTACTCTCCCCGGACAAAGGCTTTCACTGCCCGGATGGCAGTCAGATTTTCCTGCACCACATTGTTCAGCCCGTCCATGGCCTTTTGCAGGCGGCTGTACATAGGAGCCACCTTCCGCACCACCAGGAAAAGGATCACTCCCAGCACCGGCGCGCACACTACGAACACGAGAGCCAGCTGGGGATTCATCCGAAAAGACAGACCCAGGCCCATAGCCAGCATCACCGGACTGCGCACCAGCGGCCGCAGCCCGCCGTTGACGGCATTCTGCAGCACCGTCACATCGGTGGTCATGCGGGTGACCAGAGAGGAGGTCTCGAACCGGTCCAGATTGGAAAAGGCGTAGCTCTGCACCCGTTCAAATTCCGCCTCCCGCACCCGGGCACCCCAGCCATAAGCCGCCCGGGCGGCAAAGCGGGCATACAGCAGGCCGGTAATGAGGGCCAGGCCCGCACACACCGCCATCTGTACACCCTTATAAAGGATATAGGGCACATCCCCGTTAGCCACACCCACGTCGATCAGGTCGGCCATAAAGACCGGAATCACCAGCTCAAACACTGTCTCGATCAGGACCAGCAGCGCGCCCATGAACATGTCTCTCCGATAGGGACCCAGATAGCGGAACAGACATTTCAGATCTCTCATGTACCGGACTCTCCTCCCTCTTTCAGGTTGCGGTAGGCCCGGGCCAGATAATCGGCAAACTGCGCACGCTCCTGCTCGGTAAAACCAGCGAGCATCTGCTCTTCCATCTCCCCGCAGAAGCCCTGCCAGGTCTCATAGGCTTCCCTGCCTCGCTGTGTTATCACGATCTGCTCACAGCGGCGGTTCTGCTCGTCCGTCTGCCGGATCACAAAGCCGCCCTTTTGCAGGGAATCCAGCATTCTGGAAATAGCCGCCGGATCGACCTCACAATACTCCGCCAACTGCCGCTGCCGGCTGGGTCCGCTGCGGATCAGGTAGCCCAGCACCTTGGGCTGTCCCGTTCCCAGGCCCAACTCCCCCAGATGGGGCCGCAGGGCGCCCCGTTGGGCGTGGAACGCCCGATAGAGCAGCATATGGAAGGTCCGTTCCATATCTTCTCCTCCTTTGATATATCAACGATTGACATGTCAATTATAATCGCTTTCCCTGCCTTGTCAAGTACCGCCCCACCTTCCCTTTTCCCCTTGCAAGCGGGCGCGGAACGTGGGATAATGAAAAAAACCACAGGATAAAAAAGGAGGGCCCCGCCATGGAGCATACAAAAGCCTACCGGCCGGAAAACCTGCACTATCTGAAGATGCTTGCCCGGCAATATCCAAACGTCCAGGCCGCCAGCACCGAGATCATCAATCTCCACGCTATCCGCAACCTGCCCAAGGGCACGGAGCACTTCATCTCCGACGTCCACGGGGAATACGAGGCCTTTCTCCACATCCTGAACTCTGCCTCCGGGGTCGTGCGGGAGAAGCTGGACAAGCTGTTCGCCACCACCGTCTCCAAATCCGACCTGGACCAGCTGGCCACCCTGATCTACTACCCTCAGGAGAAGCTGGAGGAGATCGAGCGGGAAACCACCGATATGCGGGAATGGTACCGCATCACCTTCCACCGGCTCATCGAGGTGTGCCGGGAAGTGAGCTCCAAGTACACCCGCTCCAAGGTACGTAAGGCCATGCCGCCGGAGTACGCCTACATCATCGATGAAATGATCCACACCCACTATGAGGACAGCGACAAGCGGGACTACTACGAAAATATTATCTCCACCATCATCGACATCGACCGGGCCGCCAACTTCCTGGTGGAGCTGTGCGAACTCATCAAGCGTCTGGCGGTGGATCACCTCCACCTGGTGGGCGACATCTTCGACCGGGGACCCCGGGCAGACATCATTCTGGATTCCCTGATGGACTATCACAGCGTAGACATCCAGTGGGGCAACCACGATGTGCTGTGGATGGGCGCCGCCTCCGGTTCCCGCACCCTGGTGGCCACTGTGCTGGCCAACTCCCTGCGGTATAACAACCTGGAGGTCATCGAGACCGGCTACGGCATCTCCCTGCGGCCCCTGTCGGTCTTCGCCAACGAGGTATATAAGGACTGCGATATCCACCGCTTCGAGGTGAAGCTCACCAACGAGGACGCCGCCCACTACACGGAGAAGGACAAGATGCTGGCCGCCCGGATGCACAAGGCCATCACCATCATCCTCTTCAAGCTGGAGGGGCAGAAGATCCTGCGCAACCCCTGCTTCAACATGTCCGACCGGCTGCTGCTGGACAAGATCGACTATGAGAACAAGTGCATCACCATCGGGGACAAGACCTATCCCCTGGAGGACACCGACTTCCCCACCGTGGATCCCAAGGATCCCTACACGCTGACTGAGGATGAGGACACCCTCATCAACCAGCTCACCAGCTCCTTCCTCCACAGTGAGAAGCTCCAGCGCCACGTCCGCTTCCTCTACTCCAAGGGCAGTCTGTATAAGATCTACAACGGCAACCTGCTCTTCCACGGCTGCATCCCCATGGCCGAGGACGGCACCCTCCTCTCCTTCTCCATCGGCGGCCAGACCCTGTCTGGCAAGGCCTTCCTGGACTACGCCGACCTGAACGCCCGGCAGGCCTATTACAGCAAGCGGGGCACGGAGGAGCGGGAGTTCGGCATGGACTTCCTCTGGTTCCTGTGGGCGGGCCGGAACAGCCCCATCTTCGGCCGGGACCGGATGACCACCTTTGAACGGCGGCTCATTCTGGACGAATCCACCTGGACCGAGCCCAAGAACGCCTATTATCAGCTGTACAACGATCCGGCGATATGCGATATGCTGCTGAAGGAGTTCGGCCTGGAGGGGCCCCACTGTCACATCATCAACGGCCATGTGCCGGTGAAGTCCAAGAAGGGCGAAAGCCCCATGAAGGCGGGCGGCAAGCTGCTGGTCATCGACGGCGGCTTCTGCAAGGCCTATCAGAAGACCACCGGCATCGCCGGATACACCCTGATCTACAACTCCGCCTGCTTCCGGCTGGTCTCCCATGAGCCCTTTGTGGGCCGGGCCAACGCCATCCGGGAAAACCAGGATATCGCCTCCACCTCCGTGGTGTTCGAGCGGCTGGAATCCCGGATGAAGATCGCCGGCACCGACGTTGGCCGCCAGCTCCAGGAGCAGATCGACGATCTGATGGCCCTGCTCCAGGCCTTCCGCAGCGGCGAGATTGTGGAAGACCACAAGGGCTGAGCACAAATCTAATTACTTATAGGAAAAGCGAGGAACCCCATGAACCAGCGAGAAATCGGCGAACTGCGCCGCCGGCTGAAGCCGGAGCGCAACGCAATCAGCAAGATCTACGGATGCTATGTCAACTCCAACAAGCAGGTCATTTCCTACCTGGACAGCTCCCTGGGGATCATGCCCCAGGACGAGGCAGAGAAGTACCTGACCCTTCTGCGGCGCACCCTCACCGGACAGCTGCAGAAAAATCTCATTGATATCGTCTTTACCACCCGGCAGGTGGCCGACAGCGAGGAGCACAAACTGCTCTCCGCCCTGCGGCAGACCGGACTGAAGGATGAGGAACTCCGCCGACACTTCTACGACACGGTGATCCAGTCTTTGGACATGGATGACCGCAACTACCTGATCCTGCTGGCCCACGACACCTACGACGTACCCTACCGCGGGAAGGACGGCGACGATCAGGCCGACGCCTCCGACCAGGTCTATTCCTACATCCTGTGCGCCATCTGCCCGGTAAAGGACAGCAAGGCGGAGCTGGGGTATTTCCCCGGTGAGAACGAGTTCCACAGCCGCTCCGCCGGGCAGGTAGTGGCTCCGCCGGAGCTGGGGTTCCTCTTCCCCGCCTTTGACAACCGCGCCGCCAACCTTTACAATGCCCTGTACTACACCAAGCAGACCGACCTGATTCATCAGGAGTTTATCGACTCCCTCTTCCGCACCGAGCCCCCCATGTCCGCCGACGAGCAGAAGGCCACCTTCCACACCGCCCTGGCGGAGTCTCTGGAGGGCGAGTGCTCCATGGACGTGGTGCGGACGGTCCACCAGCAGCTGCGGGACAAGCTCATCCTCCACAAGGAGAGCCGGGATCCCGAGCCGCCCTCCATCTCTCCCAGAGAGGTGGACGCCATTCTTCACAGCTGCGGCGTTGAGGAGGAGAAGGTAAAGACCTTCCACCGCAAGTGTGCCGACCAATTTGGGGAGGACGCCCCCCTCAATCCCAACAACCTTATCAACAGCGGCCGCTTTGAGATCAAGACGGAGCACGCCTCCCTGGTGGTCGATCCGGATTATAGCTATCTGGTGGAGACCCGGAAGATCAATGGCCGCACCTTCCTGCTGCTCCCTGTGGACGACGGCATGGAGGTCAATGGCCTGGCGGTGGATGTACGCACCGTAGGCGACGGCGCCGTCAGCCCAGGGCAGAGTCCAGAGTCATCATCACTGTAAAGCCCAGAGAGAAGGCCAGCACGCCGATATTGGAGTGAGGCTCCGCCGACATCTCGGGGATCAGCTCCTCCACCACCACGTAGAGCATGGCGCCGGCGGCAAAGCTGAGCAGAACAGGCAGCACCGGCACCAGCAGTCCCGCCCCCCACAGGGTCAGGATGGCCGCCACAGGCTCCACCACACCGGAGAGCACACCCCATAGCAGGGCTTTTCCTCGGCTCACGCCCTCCGAACGCAAGGGCAGGGAGATGATTGCCCCCTCAGGGAAGTTCTGGATGGCGATGCCGATGGCCAGCACCAGAGCACCGCCGAAGGTGATAGCGGTATGCCCTGAAAGGTACCCGGCAAAGACCACACCCACGGCCATTCCCTCCGGGATGTTATGGATGGTCACCGCCAGCACCAACATGGTGGTCCGGGCCAGGCGGCTTCTGGGTCCCTCCGCCTTTTGACTGCCCAGGTGGAGGTGGGGCACCACGTGGTCCAGCAGCAGCAAAAACAGCACCCCCGCCCAAAAGCCCCCAGCAGCGGGGAGAAAGGCCCACCGGCCCAGGTGGGCCGACTGGTCCATGGCAGGGATCAGCAGACTCCATATGGAAGCCGCCGTCATCACACCGGTGGCAAAGCCGGTGAGGCCCCGCTGAACATTCTGCCGCAGCTGTCCGCGCATCAGCAGCACGCAGGCCGCGCCCAAACTGGTTCCGAGAAATGGGATCATAACACCCATCCATACTGTAAGATCCATATGTTTCACCTCTATGATCGGAGTGGTCTGCCCTCATGGGCGGGCTTTTTTCTTCCATAATTAGTTGTAACTAACTGATATGTAAAATATTGCCCGGCCCCCGAAAGGGTCGGGCGTGGCTCATATTCTACCGTGTCTGCTCCGGGATGTCAACACCGGCTTTTACGCTCAGCAGGGACTGGATCCATTCACCAATCTGCTTGTTGAAGGTACGGGCAATGGCCCCCACCAACAGTGCGGAAACAAAAGTGCCCTCCCGCACACCGGTGAGTTCCCGGTAGAGGATCAGCCCCAGCACCGCCGCCGTGGCCGCCATGGTCACATCCACTGCCACCTTGGTCTTACCGAAGTCGGTATTCCAGGTGGTGGAGATGGCCTTGACGGTACATTCTCCCGGCAGCATGACCACATTGGCGGCCATTTCCATAAAAACGCCGAAGCCCAGCACCAGACAACCCACCAGCAGGAACACCGCCTTGACGGGATAGCTCTGAGGATGGACAAAGCTCAGCAGAGACATGGACAGATCAATAAAGTAAGAGAAGCCCAGGGACACCGGGATCTGGAGCCAAAATTCCTTGGGAAAATTCTTTCGGAGAATAGCCAACTGGAGCACAATGAGCAGCAGGCTGAAGTACAAGGTGAACATACCCAGAGAAGGCGTAAAACCGATACTCAGGGTATAGGGAATGCTGGAGATGGGCGAGGTACCCAGATCTCCCTTGGTAATCAGGGCGATACCCAGGGAGTTGACAAAGAGCCCCACGATGAAAAAGATGTACCGGCGGACCAATTCAGCTTTGCTCATTGCAGTGCCTCCTTGTCTTCCGCCAAAGAGAGGCAGACCTGCAGCAGGCCCTCCGTCAGAGCATCACGGTGCTCCTGAGCCAGGCCATCCAGGACCTGCGTCTCCATTCGTGTCAGCACGGACCGGACCAGCTTCTGCTTTTCCCAGCCCTCCGCCGTCAGATACACGTAGAGAGAGCGGCGGTCGCCGTCCTGACTGCGGCGCTCAATGAGCCCCTTCTCCTCCATCCGGCCCAGCAGACCGGTGAGAGTGGCAGGGTCAATCTGGCACCCTGCCGCGATATGCTTCTGGATGCTACCGTCGTGGAGCCCCAGATAGTCCAATACCTTGGGCTGACCCGCAGTCAGCCCCGCCTTGCTCAGTTCACCCATGACCGTCCGCTGGAACATCCCCTGAGCGGCCATGAGCAGATAATGAAAGCTCTGATCCATAGTTCCTCCCATATAATTGATATACAAATAGTTTGTATCCCAATTATATGGCAGAAAAGTTCCTCCTGTCAACCCCTTCCTACAGATGCTGGATCCGGGTACACAAGCGCTCCAACAGGGCGGAGTCGTGGCTGACAATGAGCAGGCCCAGGTCCCGGCGCTCCGCCTCCGCCAGCAGCACATTCCAGATCTGTGCCTGGGTAATAGGGTCCAGCATAGCGGTAATCTCGTCGCACAGCAGGTACTTTACCCCGGGAGCCAGAGCCCGGGCGATACAAAACCGCTGCAATTCTCCACCGGAAAGTTCGGTGGGATAGCGCTCCAGCCAGCCGGGCTGAATGTGGAGGGCATCCATCAGCCCCTCCTCTACCGGACCGGCTTCCGATACCGAGTCCTTCAGCTTCAGCAGAGGATCCACCGCCGTCTCTGGATGCTGCCAGATCATCTGCACCGGGCACAGCCCCCGGTAGGCGTCCAGCGGCTTGCCGTCCAGCAGAACCGTTCCCCCGGTGGGCTTCTCATAACCCGCCAGAAGTTTACATAAAGTAGTCTTGCCCCGGCCGCTGGGGCCCGCAAGACCTACCCGCTCCCCGGGCTCCACCGTGAGGTCCACAGCCTCCAACACCCGGCTCTTTTTGCGGTAGCCGAAGGTCAGTCCTTTTCCCTCCAGACTCACTGTTCCTCTCCTCCTTCCGGATACAGGCATCGGACACGGCCGCCGTTTACCGTCCGTACCGGGATCTCCCCGGCGCAGGCCTCGGTCCGACGGGAACAGCGTGGGGCAAAGGGACACCCGGTCCCCTCCTCCCCCGGCCAGGGCTGGGCACCGGGAATGGGGGTAAAGCCGTTGGACGGCAGGGCGTTCCACAGAGCGTTGGTATAGGGGTGGCGGAGCCGCCCGGCGGAAAAGTCGGAGGCATTCGCCTCCTCCACCGTCTCACCGGCGTAAAACACCGCCACCTTATGGGCGATGGTGAGGGCCAGCTCCAGATCGTGGGTGATGAGAAGCACACCCGCTCCCTGGTCAGCGATCTCCCGAAAATGGCTGAGGATCCGTTTGGCCGCCCGGGCATCCAGACCGGGGGTGGGCTCGTCGGCGATGAGCAGTCTGGGGGACTGGGCGGCAGCGGTAGCGATCAGTACCCGGCGGGCCATGCCGCCGGACAGCTCAAAGGGATAGAGCTCCTCGGTCTCCGCACCCAGACCATACCGCTCCAGTACCGCCCGGCTCTGTTCCTTGGCCCGGGCGTCCCGATGGTCACCTCGAAGCTGAGGTCCCACCTTCATCAGGGGGTCCAGGTAGGTCACCCCCTGAGGCACCAGTACAATCTCACGTCCCCGGAGCCTTTCCGCCCGTTTGGGGGTGAGGGGCGCTCCATCGTAGCGGATCTCCCCCTCCATATGGCTGTTGTAGGGCAGGATGCCCAGGATGCCATGGGCCAGCAGGCTCTTGCCTGAGCCGCTGGAGCCCACCACCGCCGCCACCTGCCCGGCCTCAATGGTGAGGGAGAGGTTCCGGATCACCGGCAGCTCCCGTCGGCGGGTGCCTTTCTCATACTGGGTGAAGGAGATGGACAGGTCTTTTACTTCCAAAATCGGTCCCATTTCCATCCCTCCTATTCATGGACGCTGGCTGGATCCAGCAGGCGGCGCAGCTGGTCTCCCAGCAAGGCAAAGAGCAGCACCACACCCACCAGGGCCAGGCCGGGGAACACCGCCAGCCACCACTTGCCGGTGGTGAGGTAGCTCATACTCTCAGACAGAATCACACCGATGGCAGGCTGCTCCGGCGGCAGGCCGAAGCCCAGGAAGGTGACGCTGGCCTCGTGGAGGATGGCGTGAGGGAAGAGCAGCACCAGACCGGTTAAGAACTGGGGCAGCAGGTGGGGAATCATATGCCGCCGGAGGATAGCGCCCCGGGACAGTCCTAGCTTACCCGCCACCAATACGTAGGGAGCTCCCTTGATCTGGAGCACCTCTCCCCGCACCACCCGGGCCAGGGAGGTCCAGTGGCTGAGAGCCACTCCCGCCACCACGCCGGTGAAACCCTTGCCGAAGGCCAGAGAGATGAGCATAACCAGCAGGATATGGGGGATACCCATCACCAGGTCGATGACCCAGGAGACCACACTGTCCGCCCAGCCGCCCAGTAGGGCTGAGCCCGCCCCCAGCAGCAGGGCGATAACGGCGCTGACAGCGGCGGTGAGCAGGCCGATGCGGATACTGAGGGACAGGCCCGTCAGGGTACGGGAGAGCATGTCCCGGCCCATCCAGTCGGTTCCGAAAAGGAACTGGGTACAGGGGGCCAGGTTTTTTCGGGAGAAGTCGGTGACCATGGCTCGGTCAGACAGCAGCATGCCCGCCACCGTCACGGCGCACAGCAGGGCTGCGGCAAAGAGCAGCAGGGCCAGAGCCCGCTGCCTGCGATTGAAGCGCTTCATGCCTTGGCCGCCCCCCTTCTGATCTTGGGGTCCACCACGCCGTAAAGCAGGTCGGCAATGAGGTTGCCGCCGAAGACGATGGCGGCACTCACCACCGTGATACCCAGCAGCAGTGGCAGGTCGCTGCCCAAACCGGCGTTGACGGCAGCCTGGCCCAGGCCGGGGTAGGAGAACACCTGCTCTACCAGCACCGAGCCGCCGAAAATCTCACTGATGGAGGCAAACTGGAGGGTGATGGCGGGCAGGGCCACATTGCGCAGACCGTGGCGGAGCACAATGGAGGTCTTGGACTCTCCCCTGGCTCGGGCAAAGAGGACATAGTCGCTCTCCAGGATGTCAATCATCTTCTCCCGGGTGTGGAGGGTGATATTGGCCACCCCGGTGATGCTGAGGGTGAGGGCAGGCAGGATGGCGTGGTACAGCCGGTCGCCCAGGGTAACGCTGGCGGCGTCCACTCCGATGGGCACCGACAGGCCGATGGGCAGCACCCCTAGCCACACGGCGAACACGATGAGCAGCACCAGGGCCAGCCAGAAGGTGGGGGTGCTGGAGATCAGCAGGCAGTAGCCCCGGATCACCTTGTCTCCCAGGCTGCCCCGGTTGGCCCCGGCCAGCACACCCAGGATGAGCCCCAGCACGCCGGAGAGCACCCAGGCAAAGGCCATGAGCCACAGGGAATTCTGAAGCCGCTGGCCGATGACCTGGCTCACCGGCTGGCGGTAGAGCAGGGATGTTCCCATATCACCCCGCACAAAGTCGCTGAGCCAGCCCAGATAGCGCTGGACCGGCGGGTCGTTGACCCCCCAGTACTCCTCCAGCTTGGCCACCTGTTCCTGGCTCATGGTGCCCAGAGCCGCCTGGCCCACGTTGGTCTGCAGCGGGTCCAAGGGAGAAGCGGACATGAGCAGGAAGGCCGCCAGGCTGACGCCCAGCAGCAGCAGGACCATCCGGATCAGTTTTTTGCCCGTGAAGATCAGGCGGTGTTTCAAGAAGACTCCTTCTTTCCGGTGGGATATCAGTTCCAGCTCCACTGGTCCACGTTATTGACGATAGACCAGCCGTGGCCGTGGGGGTGGATCTTCTGCTCTGCCACCTGGAGGCCTTCCCGCACCCAGTACAGGTGATCCACATTCACCAGCCACACCCAGGGGATGTCTCCGTCCTGGGTGACGCCGGTGGTGCCGTCCCACTGGGCCTTCTGCCACAGCTCATAGGACTCTTCCAGGTCAGAGCAGGCCAGGGCCTGGTCCATATAGGAATCCACGGTGGAATTGGCATAAGGAGAATACTGGGCGGTGCCAGTGTCCCCGATGGTGTGATAGATGTTGTACAGCTCCATGGGGGTATGGGCGCCCCAGCCCCAGATCAGAGGCTCGGTCTGGGCCCGGTCATAGGCGGTGTCCCAGCCCACGCCCTCGATGGTGCAGGAGATGCCCAGTTCACCCAGCTGATTGGCAAAGTCGGCGCAAAGGGCCTGACGCACGGAATCGCTGGTGGGGTAGAGCAGGTTCAGCTCCGCCTTCACACCGTCCTTCTCCCGGACGCCGTCGGCTCCCATGGTCCACCCTGCCTGATCCAGCAGAGCGGCGGCGCCCTCGGGGTCATAGGATACCTCGGAGGCATCGTTATACCAAGGCAGCTGGTCACACACGCTGTAAGCGGGCGTGCCGTAACCGTTCAGTACGTTGTCGATCATCTCCTGGCGGTCGATGCCGATATTGATAGCCCGGCGCACCAGCACGTCCCCGGTGAGGGTACCCTCGATCACCGGCAGATTGAAGCCACGGTTATCCACACTCTGATAGGACGCCAGGGTATATCCGGCAGGGCTCTGATCGGAATAGGTGGCAGAGGTATAGGCCAGGTCCACCTGACCGGCCTGTACCGCCAGGAAGGCGGCGTCCTCCTCCATAAAGAGGATAGTCACCTGCTTCATCTGGGGCGCCTCGCCGTAGTAGTCCGGGTTTGCCTCCAAAATCACCTGCTGGCCCCGGTCCCACTGCTTCAGGATGTAACGGCCGGAGCCGATGGGGTTGGAGCCGTAGGTAGCGGGATCATAGGCGTGTTCGGGTACGATGCCCACGATGGCCATGGTATAGGGCCAGATGGAGAAGGGCGTAACCATGTGGAACACCACGGTGGTATCGTCGGTGGCCTCGGCATAGTCCAGCATGGTGAAGTCGTTCACAGAGCTTGCTTCCTTCACGGTGTTGTAGGTAAAGGCCACATCGGAGGCGGTCAGCGGCTCTCCGTCGGTAAATTTCACGTCGTTCCGGATGGTGACTGTCCAGGTGAGGCCGTCCTCGCTGACCTGCATGTCGGTAGCCAGGTCGTAGCCGATGGTCAGGTCGGTGTTGGTCACCGTCAGGGTGGACTGGATCAGCGGCTCATGGACGTGCTCCCCGGCACCCCAGCCGTAGGCCGGGTCGAAGCCCGCCTCCGGCTCGGAGGTGGTACCCATGGCAATGACCACACTGTCCTTGGACGCAGCAGTAGTGGGTGTGGGGTCAGGATCGCCGCCGCAGCCGGTGAGTAGGCCCACAGCCAGCAGGGCAGAAAGAGACAGGGAAAGAATACGCTTCATGGATGCTCCTCTCTATCTTTACAGGTGCTTCTGCACGTCTTCCAGCACAGTCTGGATGGGCAGACCGTTGGCCCGGGCCAGCTCCGCCGCAGACTCATACTCGGCCGTCACATGGCGGACGCCGTAGCCCTGGGCAGTCTTGACCCGCACCGTGCCCCAGCGGGTCTCCACCGTGCCGGAGCCGGGGGTAAGGAAGTACTTGGCGCAGCGGCGGACCCGCAAACCGTTGGTTGTGGTCTGCTCCATCACTGCCCGGGCCAGTTCTTTCTCCCGGTCGCCTTCGCACAGTACGGTGAGCACATGTCCGGATCGGCCCTTCTTCATGGTACCGGGCACGGTGTACACGTCCAGAGCGCCCAGCTCCAGCAGCCGGGAGGCGGCAAAGGCCAAGGCCTCAGGGGTCATGTCGTCGATGTTGCACACCAGCTCAGTGATGGTGCCGTTGGCCTCCTGGGCGTCCTCCCCCAGAAAAGCCCGGACGCAGTTGGCCCGGCCGGCAAAGACCTTGGTGCCCACGCCGCAGCCCACCGCGTCCACTGTCATAGGCGGCATGGGGCCGAAGGACTGGGCAAAGTGGGTGAGGAGGGCCGCACCGGTGGGAGTGCACAATTCCCCCATCACCTCGCCGCCATACACCGGCACGCCGAAGAGCAGATTGGCCGTAGCGGGGGCAGGCACCGGCATAACGCCGTGGGCGCACTTCACGGTGCCGCTGCCCACGTGGATGGGGGACACCACTACCCGGTCGGGCTTCAGCAGACTGATGGCGTAGCAGACGCCGGTGACGTCGGCCACCGCATCCAGAGCTCCCACCTCATGGTAGTGGACATCACCCACCGGGCAGCCGTGGGCCTTGGCCTCCGCCTGGGCGATGGCATCATACACGCCCCGGGCATTGGCCTTCACCTCATCGGGCAGATCCAGAGCGTCAATGATCTCCGCGATATGTCCGGGGGTGGCATGGTGGTGATGATGATGTTCGTGTTCGTGGTCGTGGTGATGCTCATGGTCATGCTCGTGGTCGTGATCGTGGGGATGGTCGTGATCATGGTGGTGCTCATGGCCGTGATGGTGGTCGTGGTCGTGCTCCAGCTCCTCCTGGCCGTGGACGGTGACCTTCATATGGGTACCGGAGATGCCGCCGGAAGCTCCTCGAACCGCCTCCAGATGAACGCCGGGCAGTCCCAGACCATTCATGGTATTAAGAAAGCCCTCCTTGTCCTCCAGCAGCTCATACAGAGCGGACATGAGCATGTCCCCTGCCGCTCCCATGTGACACTCGATATACAGTGTTTTCATTGCAAACCCTCCATCTGATTGATCATGCTAGCCAGATAACCAGCCCCGAAGCCGTTGTCGATGTTTACCACGCTGCACCCGGAGGCACAGGAGTTGAGCATAGCCAGCAGGGCGGACAGGCCGCCGAAGCTGGCACCGTAGCCTACGCTGGTGGGCACCGCCACCACCGGGCAGTCCACCAGGCCCCCGATGACCGAGGCCAGAGCCCCTTCCATACCCGCCACGGCCACGACGCACCGGGCGCTCATGAGGGGTTCCAGATTGGACAGCAGTCGGTGAAGTCCTGCCACGCCCACGTCATACAGCCTGGTGACCTTGTTGCCCATAATTTCAGCCGTGAGAGCGGCCTCCTCTGCCACCGGCATGTCGCTGGTGCCGCCGGTAGCCACCACGATATGGCCCAGCGCCGTCCGCTCCCCGGGGAAGGCTACTCCCAACTTGGGGATAGGCCGGTAATCCAGGGGTACCGACTGGGCCACTACATCGGCGGCCTCCTGCCCCATGCGGGTAATGAGGATGTTTCTGCATCCCCGCTCTCCCATAGCGGCGGCAATACCGGCGATCTGCTCCGGGGTCTTGCCCGCGCCGTAGATCACCTCTGCCGCACCCTGGCGCACCGAGCGGTGGAAATCCACCTTGGCATAACCCAGGTCCTCAAAGGGCTTCTGCTTCAGCTCCAGCAGGGCGTCCTCCGGGGAGGTCTCCCCCGCTTTGACCGACCGCAGCAGCTCCAATATCTCATGTTTGTTGTCCATTCCCTTACCTCCCCATCAGATCCAGCAGAACGGCGGAAAAATCAGTCCCCAGCGCCTGAGCGATCTCGTTGTGCAGAGCGGCGGCCCGCTCCATCTGGCCCGCTGGGACCTGGATGCGGGCGGCATCACCCAGCAGCCGCACCCGGAAATCGGTGAAGCCCAGCTGGAACAGAGCGGTTTCCCCTCGCTCCACCTTCTCCAGCGCCTCCCTGGTGATGGCGGTTCCGGTTGGCACTCTGGTGGCCAGACATGCATAGGCCGGCTTGTTCCAGGTGAACAGCCCCGCCTCTTTGGACAGCCGCCGCACCTCCGCTTTGGTGAGCCCGCACTCCCGCAGCGGAGAACGGACCTCCAGTTCCTTCAGGGCCTGCATTCCCGGCCGGTCTCCCGCGTCGTCGGAGGCGTTGGTACCGTCCAGCAGCACGGTATACCCGTCGTCCGCTGCCGCCTTCCACAGGGTGGAGAAAAGGGCTTTTTTGCAGTAATAGCACCGCCGAGGACCGTTGGCTGCCGCCTCCGGTACGCGCAATACATCCACATCCACCACCGTCAAAGGGACCTGCAGTCCTTCTGCCAGGCGCCTGGCGTCGGCCAGCTCAAAGGCCGGCTGAAAAACCGTATGCACATAATAAGCCCGCACCTCACGGCCATACTGCTTGGCAGCCCACAGCACCAGCGCGGAGTCCGTCCCTCCGGAAAAAGCCACCGCCACCCGGGGATTTTGTTCAAAAAACTCCTTCAGCGTCATCCTACCGCTCCTTTACAAAAAAAGAAGGCATACCAACCTGGTATGCCTTCTGGCACATTCCCTACGTTCCTCGTGGGATGGTATATCTATTATCTATCATAAAAAATATGTGTCTGGGGACCTTCGGATCCCCTTCTCAGCTTCAGCTGAGAGCTTTATTATATCAGTTTGTCCGCCGTCTGACAAGTCCCGTTTTTTCTTCTGAAAGCAGTTGCAAAACGGGACTGGCTTGGATATCATAATAGTCGTAATCGCAGAAAAAAGGAGGGGGATTCCCTTGTATATTACCTATGAGATGGTGCGTCAGTCAGAAGAGATCCGCACCTATATTACCCAGGCGGATCAGTCCCTGTCGGCCCTTGGCTTTACCGAGCACAGTTTCGCCCATGTGACTCGCTGCGCCCATCTGGCCGCTCAGATCCTGGAGCAGCTGGGTTACAGCCAAAACGAGCAGGAGCTAGCCCGGATCGCCGGATTCATGCACGATATCGGAAACGTAGTCAACCGTCACGACCATGCCGAGACCGGCGCGGTGATGGCGTTCCGCATTCTGGACAAGATGGGTATGTCCCCCGCCGGAGTGGCCGCCGTCATCACGGCCATCGGCCACCACGACGACCCTACCGCCTTTCCGGTCAATCCAGTAGCTGCCGCCCTGATCCTGGCCGACAAGACCGACGTGCGCCGCAGCCGGGTGCGCAACAAGGATCACAAGAGTTTCGACATCCACGACCGGGTGAACTACGCCGCCGAACGCTCCGAACTGACGCTGGACCCGGACAAGCGCACCATTACCCTCTCTCTGTCCATCAACACCGAGTTCTGCGCTGTGATGGACTACTTTGAGATCTTCCTGGAGCGGATGCTGCTGTGCCGCCGTGCGGCAGAGTATCTGAAGCTCACCTTCAAGCTGGACATCAACGGACTGACGCTTTTATAATAGAGATTCAGATATGAAAGATGCTTTTATGGCAAGTTTCTTCCACGAAGGTGTTCTTGGCGGCGCCCTTTATCTTCAAAGCGACAAAGCACTGTACAGGACGGAGAAACCTACAATAGAGCCAAAATATCGATATCTGGAAATACCTTATAACGGGATTGAGCGGCTTGAAACAGGATTGACTCTGCTCTTGCCCACCGTTACATTTATTATGAAAAGCGGCGTTTCCTACAAGTTTGCAATTTTCAATCGGAAAAAGTTTTTATCCAGACTAAATGCGTTGAGGCATTGACTTTGAAAACCCCATAACATAGCACAACCCCCCGGCCATCCAACGTGACCGGGGGGCTACTTTTCGACCTGGGGTTCAATCACTTTTGCTACCTCTTACTTTCTGCAGATTTACCGTGCTTGGGTTCGGTCTCCTTGAAACTTCCATGGATCTCTTTGTTTCTCACAACTCATTGGCACTGGGTTCCGTCTTCAGCAAACTTCGCGTCAGAGGTTCTCCTTTGGTGCATTTCTCTTCATTGAAACTGGTTGGGAATACGTGGGAAACTGGAGTTTCAGGTCTACCGACTGCCATGGCCCGGTATGAAAAGATCGAGATACGAGGTGGGATAATCTCTTCACCCTATGAGTATTTGGATCTGGCGTTCCTCTTGCAAGCTACCCTCAGGCTTCACCTCCTGAGCTTTCGATTTTTGCCTGCTCAGTAAGGTCGGCTCATCGGCTTCCTTGTCTGAGTTTGAAGATCCTGACCTCATTTTGGGATCCGAGTCTTCCTAGTACATCGGGGACACCTCTTTCTCTTTCTTTCTGGCTATATTGTACTACTAGGCCACATGTTTGTCAATAGGTTTTTGTATGAAATTACTTGTTTTTTCTTTTGCAAGGAAGCCTTGCCCTTTGACTCAGTTTGGTATAGAATAAAAAAAGCGGGGCTTTTTCCGGCCCCATATCCTGCACAAAGGAGGCAGCTTATGAGCGATTGTCTGTTCTGTAAGATCGCGGCGGGAGAGATTCCCTCCAAGAAGGTCTACGAAGACGAAATGGTCTACGCCTTTTATGACATCGATCCCCAGGCTCCTACTCACTTCCTGGTGATCCCCAAGGCACATATCGGCTCCTGCGGTGAGATCACGGCGGAGAATTCCGCTGTGGTGGCCCACGCCTTTGAGGTCATCTCCCAGGTGACCCGTGAGATGGGTATTACCGACTTCCGGGTGGTGTCCAACTGCGGACCCCAGGCGGGGCAGAGTGTGGCCCACCTCCACTTCCACGTCCTGGCCGGACGGGACATGACCTGGCCTCCCGGCTGATGAAGCAGCATACGTTTTCTGTCCGGCCCCTCCCATGCCTGGCGTGGGCAGGGGCCTGGATCGTTTTATCAGGTCTGGTCCTGGTACGGCTGTGGGCCTTGCTGTACGGCCATCTGCCCAGTCTGGCCATTCCCGCTCTGGCGGCGGTCCTGACTGGGGCGGTCCTGCTGGCTGCCTGGCGGCTGGATATTCCCCGGCGCTTCCTGCTCCCCTTTGGGCCTACCTGGAAAACCGCGCTGATTGCCGTTCTCGCTTTTGTGCCCGGCATGGCACTGGACACCAGCTACCAGCTGTTTACCGTGGGCGACATGGCCATCGGCTCTGCCCCCTTCCGGCTGCTGTGCGGCATGGGCAGCGGGCTGTTCTTCTCCTGCGTGGTGCTGGCCCTGGTGTGGGCCTGCAAGGCCTTCGGCAGGGTAGCCATGCCCCGTGGAACTGTCTTTCTGGCTGTGGTGCTGGTGGTCAACGTGGTCACCGCTCTGTACTGCACCGGCAGCGCTGAGGTGTATTACTGGGACACCAACATTTACTGGAGCTCCAGCACCATGCTGGCAGGTCAGAGCCTTGGTCTGGCTCAACTGCGGCTGGTGGTGGAAAGCGTTATCACCCAGGAGTACAATTACCTGCTCTCCTTCCCCCTGTCCCTGGTGATGCGGGTGCTGGGTACCAACCGGTACGTGTTCCTGTTCGCCGCGGTGAATCTCTACGTCCTGCCTGCCCTGTTGGGCATGCTGGTGCTGGGGCAGAGAAGCAAGCACGGCGGTATCCTGCTGTGCTGCGCCACTCCCATGCTGCTCTACACTGCCCTCACCGGCTTTGTGGACGTGGCAGCCGCGGGCGCGGGGATCTGGGCTTTTCTGATTTATACGGACAAGTCCCGCCCCCAGGCCGCCCGGGGTATTTTGGCCGGAGCACTGCTTACCCTGGTATTTTTGCTGCGGCGGTACTTTTTCTTCTTTACCGTCTCCTTCGGTGTAGCCGCTTTCCTGGCCCTGCTGGTCAAGCGGAGCCAGTGGAAATCTTTCCTTACCATGGCCGTCACCGGGGTGGGCTTCAGCCTGTTCTTCGGCCAAAGCTTTGTGGTGAGCCAGGTGCTGTCGGCCAACTACGCCGACACCTACTCGGCCTATGACCAGGGCCGGTGGATCGACCTAGTGATGCTGTGCCGCTACTACGGCTATATCATGATGGCTGTGGCCTTGGTATGCGTGATCTTCCTACTGATCCGGCCCAAAAGCCGATACGGCGCTCTGCTGTGCCTGTGCCAGCCGGTGATCTGCCTGTTCCTCTTTACCCGCATCCAGTCCCACGGACAGCAGCACCTGCTGCTCTACCTGCCCGCCTTCTGCTTTGCCCTGGCGGGTGGCATGGAACTCCTGCCGGAACGGCGGACCGTCCGGTGGGTGCCCTGGGCACTGGCACTATGTACGCTGGGCAGCTCCTTCCTGCCCCGGGTACAGCCCTCCCATCCCTCTGAAATCACTGTCCCCGATCCGCTGCCCGCCTTCACCTATATCCCCACACAGCGCACTGACCTGGCCCAGCTGGTGGCTCTGCGGGTGTATGTGGACAGCCTGTCGACGGAGGAGCAAAAGACCGCTGCGGTAATTGCCTCCTCCTTTACCTTTAATTCCAGTATCTATGACAACACCCTTCGCTCCCTGAACATCCCCCAGTCTGATGGGCCCACCACCTCCATCACCTATTTCGCCACAGTGGATAAGCGGGACGGCTTCTCCTGGAACGCCCTCACTGCCGATTACCTCATTGTAGCCGATCCGGTGCAGACCCATCTGGGTGAAGATAACCAGCACATCCTCACCGTGCTGGCCCAGCCGGTCCTGGAGGGTACCGGGATCGGCACAGCCTATCAGCGTCTTGACCAGTCCTTCCCGTTGGAGGATGGAGTCACAGTCTACGTCTACGAGCGCACCCGGGATATCACCCAGGAAGAATACCAGGCCATCTCTGACACTCTGGTCTCTCTCTATCCCGATTATGCCGCTTTGTATCAGGTGCCGGCAGGAATCTTTTCTTAAAAACAGCAAACAGCGCCTGTCCCGACCGGGACAGGCGCTGTTTTTATGCGCCGAACAGAACCAGCAGCAGGCCGTAGAGCACGCTGGCCGAGATACCGTACACCAGCACGGGCCCTGCAATGACAAACAGCTTGGCACCTACGCCCATTACCAGTCCCTCACTGCGGAACTCCAGAGCGGGAGACACCACCGCGTTTGCAAAGCCGGTAATAGGCACCAAGGTGCCCGCTCCGGCGTGCTTTGCCAGCTTGTCAAACCAACCCAGGCCGGTGAACAGGGCAGCCAGGAAAATCAGGGTCACAGACACTGCCGTGCCCGCCTGGTCCTGGTCCAATCCCCAGCCCAAATATAAGTTCAACAGGCCCTGGCCCAGTACGGAGATGGCCCCGCCTACCAGGAAAGCCCATACCAGGTTTTTGGCCATGGGGGATGGCTTTGCTTTGGCGTTTACCAGGCGTTCATATTCCGAATTGGTCATGCTTCCGCCTCCTCTTTGCCCCATAGTTTCTCCCGCTTTGGGAAAAACTATGCCGCAAAGGTCAGCTCAGCTTGTCCCGCAGCACCTGGTTCACCACTGCCGGAGACGCCTGTCCTTTCAGCTGACGCATGACTTGCCCCACCAGAAAGCCAAAGGCCTTCTCCTTACCGGCTTTAAAGTCGGCCACCGACTTTTCGTTAACAGCAAGCACCTGCTCCACCACCGACTCTACCAGACCAGTGTCGGACACCTGCTCCAGGCCGTGCTCCTTCACGTAGGCGTCCACGTCCCCGTCGGTCTCAAACACCGCTTCAAAGACCTTGACGGCAGTGTTCCGGTTCAGCTTACCCTCCTTTACCAGAGCAATGAGCCGGGCCAGGGTGGCAGGAGTGAGCTTCATATCCTTGGCCTCCAGACCGTGGGCAGACAACTGGCCCAGCACCTGGCCCATGATCCAGTTGGCTCCCTGCTTAGGGTCGGTCCCCAGAGACACCAGAGCCTCGAAAAATTCAGCCAGGGCCTTCTGTGAGGTGATCATCTCCGTATCATAGACGGGCAGGCCCCAGTCCGCCTGATAGCGCGCCCGCTTGTGCTCCGCCAGTTCAGGCAGGGATGCCTTCAGATGCTCCAGATAGTCCCGGCTCAGTTCCACAGCCGGCAGGTCAGGGTCGGGGAAATAGCGGTAGTCCTGGGCGTTTTCCTTGGAGCGCATGGCATAGGTGGCATCCTTGTTCTCGTCCCACCGGCGGGTTTCCTGCACCACCCGCTTTCCCTCCTCAATCAGCTCGATCTGCCGCCGGGCCTCATAGGCGATGGCCCGGGAAATGGCCTTGAAGGAGTTGAGGTTCTTCATCTCGGTGCGGGTGCCGAACTCTGTGGAGCCCGCCGGCCGCACCGACAGGTTCACGTCGCACCGCAGAGAGCCCTCCTGCATCTTGCAGTCGGACACGCCCAGGTATTGCAGGGTCTCCTTCAGCTTTTCCAGATAGGCGATAACCTCCTCGGCGGAGCGGGAGTCCGGCTCGGTGACGATCTCGATGAGAGGCACGCCGCAGCGGTTGTAGTCCGTCAGGGTCTGGTCCAGCCAGGGGTCATGGACCAGCTTGCCCGCGTCCTCCTCCATGTGCAGTTCATGGATGCGGATGGTCTTGCCGCCCCCGATGTCCACCGCCCCGTCCCGGGCGATGGGCAGGTAAAGCTGGGAGATCTGGTAGGCCTTGGGCAGGTCGGGATAGAAGTAGTTCTTCCGGTCGAACCGGCTGACGGGGGTGATGGTACAGTTGAGGGCCAGCCCCGCCGTGGCCGCCAGCTCCACTACCTTCTCATTGAGCACCGGCAGGGTACCAGGCATGCCCATGCACACCGGGCAGCAGTGAGTGTTGGGGGCGCCGCCAAATTCGGTGGTGCAGGAGCAGAAGATCTTGGTCTTGGTGGCCAGCTCCACGTGGGTCTCCAGGCCGATGACAGTTTCCCAGGTCATTGCTCACCCCCTCCTTTCGGGCTCTGGCGGTGATAGTCGGTGTCCAACTGATAGCCGTAGGCGGCGTTCAGCACCGCCCCGTCCCCCAGGGCGGGGCCGATGAGCTGGGCCCCGATAGGCATACCCTTGGCATCAAAGCCGCAGGGCATGGACAGAGCGGGCAGACCTGCCAGGTTCACCGATACGGTGTAGATATCGCTGAGGTACATCTTCAGCGGGTCGGTCAGGCTCTCGCCCAGCTTGGGAGCGGTGGTGGGAGCCACTGGAGTGAGTAGCAGGTCATACTGCTCAAAGGCCTTGTCAAAGGCGGCCTTGATGACGGCCTTGGTCTGAAGGGCCTTTTTATAGTAGGCGTCGTAGTAGCCGGAGGACAGTACGAAGGTACCCAGCAGGATCCGCCGCTTCACCTCGGTGCCGAAGCCCTGGGTGCGGGTCTTGGTGTACAGCTCCCCCAGGTCTTCATAGCCCTCGGCCCGCCAGCCGTACTTCACGCCATCGAACCGGGACAGGTTGGAGGACGCCTCGGCGCAGGCGATGATATAGTAGGCGGGCACCACATACTCCATGACAGGGAGGGAAAACTCCTCCACTGTGGCGTCCCTGGCCTTCAGCACCTCAGCGGCAGCCAGCACGGCGGAGCGCACTTCAGGATCCAGACCGTCCCCGAAACAGTCCGCAGGCAGACCGATTTTCTTGCCCCGCAGGTCGCCGGTGAGGGAGGCCCGCAGGCCCCCGGCGGGGGTATCCAGGCTAGTGGAATCTCTTGCATCCTTCCCCATCATCACGTCCAGCACTGCCGCGCAGTCAGCGGCGGACCGAGCGATGGGGCCCATCTGATCCAGAGAGGAGGCGTAGGCGATAAGGCCGTACCGGGACACGGTGCCATAGGTGGGCTTCATTCCGGTGACGCCGCAGTAGGCAGCGGGCTGACGGATAGAGCCGCCGGTATCCGAGCCAATAGCGTACCACACCTCACCGGCCGCCACCGCCGCGGCGGCTCCGCCGGAGGAGCCGCCGGCGGCCCGGGTCAGGTCCCAGGGGTTTTTCACCGGCCCGAAACAGGAGGTCTCGGAGGTAGAGCCCATGGCAAACTCGTCCATGTTCAGCTTACCCAGGCTCACTGCCCCGGCGGCGGTGAGCCGCTCCACCACCGTGGCGTCGTAGCATGGGGTAAAGTCCCCCAGGATTTTGGAGGCGCAGGTGGTGCGCACTCCCTTGGTGCAGATGTTGTCCTTATAGGCCATGGGCACCCCCGCCAGCGGGGATGCGGTTCTCTCCGCCGCCGGGGCGGGAGATTCCGTTACTGTAATAAAGGCGTTGTTGACCGGCTGGGCGGCATGGATGCGAGCGCGGGAAATTTCCACAGCTTCCTGCCGGGTCACCTCACCGGAGCGGAGTTTTTCCCCCAATTCCAGGGCAGTCAGTTCAAACAGTTCCATGTTTTCCACCTCACTCCACCGTCTTGGGCACCAGGAAGGCACCGTCCTTTACCGCCGGGCCGTTGGCCAGCAGCTCTTCCCGGTCGCCGGAGGGGACAACCTCGTCGGACCGGGTCACATTCTTCAGGGGGAAAATATGGCTCACGGGCTCCACGCCGGAGGTGTCCAGGCGGTTCAGCACGTCCATATAGGCCACGATGCCCTCCAGCTGGGCGGTCATGGCGGTCTTTTCCTCCTGCGGCAATTGGAGCCGGGAGAGCTGAGAGATATAATCCACCATTTCTTCGGTAATTTTCATCGTATTTCCTCCTTACGATTCCAGACGGGTGCGGTCTCTGGGGAACAGGCAGGCCCGGCGGATGTTGTCCAGGCCGCAGAGCTGCATAGTCAGCCGCTCCAAGCCGATGCCCAGCCCGCCGTGGGGGGGCATGCCGTACTTGTGGATCATCAGGTAGCTTTCAAACTCCGCCGGGTCCATGCCCAGGCGCTCCATCTTTGCCACCTGGGCGGCCCAGTCGTGGATGCGTTGGCCACCGGTGGTCACCTCCAGCCCCCGGAACAGCAGGTCGAAGGACAGAGTGAATTTGGGGTCGGCAGGGTCGTCCATGGTGTAGAAGGGCCGCTTTTTGCTGGGGTAGTGGGTGACGAACACAAAGTCGCTCCCCCACTCCTCTTTGGCGTACCGGCCGATGGCGTACTCCTCCTCCGGCTCCAGGTCGTAGGGGTCCCGGATCTGATAACCGTACTTCTCCGCCGCCAGGGCCTTGATCTCGTCAAATCGGACGGCGGGGATCTGCTCCACATCGGGCAGCTCCACCCCCAGCAGAGCCAGGTCGGCAGCGTACTCCTGACGGAGCAGCTCCATCAGGTACTGCAGGAAGCCCTGCTCCATCTCCATCACGTTAGCAAAGGATTCAATATAGCCCATCTCGAAGTCCAGGGAGGTGTACTCGTTCAGATGGCGCTGGGTGGCGTGCTTCTCCGCCCGGAACACCGGGCCCACCTCGTACACCCGCTCGAACACCCCCACCATGGTCTGCTTGTAAAATTGGGGGGACTGGGCCAGAAAGGCTTTGCGGCCAAAATAGTCCAGGCGGAAGATGTTGGCACCTCCCTCCGCCCCGGCGTGGACGATCTTGGGGGTGTGGATCTCGGTGAACTCCTGGCTCTGGAGATAGTCCCGAAAAGCCCGGCAGATGCCGGCCTGGATGCGGAACACTGCCTGCTGCCGGGGGGTGCGGAGCACCACAGGCCGCAAGCCCAGTTCCGTGTCCAGGTGGAGGTCTAGCTTTTTCTTGGCCAGTGGCACTGGCGCAGGGGCGGCGGGCCGGGAGAGGACGGTTATCCTTGCGTCGGTCAGCTCCCTGCCGCCAGGAGCGCGGGGCTCGATGCGCCACATACCGAAGGCGGCCACGGCACAGCCCTCAGAGGCCCCGTCCAGGGCACTCTTATCGGTACACACACACTGGATCAGCCCTTTTCTGGTACGCAGGGTGAGGAAGGTGATCCCGCCCATATCTCGCAGGGCGTAGACCATACCGTAAAGGGTGACGGTCTGGTTATTCCGGGCCACCACCTTGTCTTCGTACTGCTGTCTTAAGAATACCATACCGTTCACAACCTTTCTTGAAAAAATAAAAAAAGTCCCGAAGCTGTACAATACAGCTTCGGGACGGAACAAACTCCGCGGTACCACCCAAAATTGCGCCGTCGTGTGCAACGAGCGCCACTCGGAGCCCCTAACGCGGGCGGGACGGGTGAGCCTACCTCCTGTCGCAGGACTCGAGTCACCAGCTCAAACGTGTTGCGCCATCCCATCCTGCCGGACCGGGCTCTCAGTCGGTGACCCGGATTCTCTGGCGGCCCTCACGGGCGGCGGTCGTTCTCATTGCTTTTGTTGTGGGTAGTATATGCGTTTTTCCGCAAAAAAGCAACTGTTATTTTTGACAGAATCCCTCCGTTGTATCCCGGAGCGGCTTATGGTACAATGTCAAAAAAGGCCGAAAGAGGGTGACTGGATATGAAGGATTGGGACGCGCTGTATCAGGCCTGTATGAACTGTAAGAACTGCGCGCTGGCCGACACCCGGCACAATGTGGTCTTCGGCGAGGGAGCCCGGGACGCCGAGATCATGTTTATCGGCGAAGGCCCCGGCGAGCAGGAAGATCTGACCGGGCGGCCCTTTGTGGGCCGGGCGGGCCAGCTGCTGGACGATATGCTGACTATGATCGACCTGAAGCGGGAAAAGGTATTCATCGGCAACATGGTCAAGTGCCGGCCGCCGGGAAACCGTGACCCGCTGAACATCGAGCAGGAGGCCTGCATCGGCTATCTGCGCAATCAGGTGGCTCTGATCCGTCCCAAGATCATTATCTGTCTGGGCCGGATCGCCGCCATGAAGCTGATGCGGGAGGATTTTAAAATCACCCGGGAGCACGGCCAGTGGATGGAAAAGGCCGGGGTGTGGATGATGGCCATGTACCACCCCTCCGCCCTGCTGCGGGACCCATCCAAACGGCCGGAGGCTTTTGTGGACCTGAAGTCCCTGCAGCACAAGGCCCGGGAGATCTGTGTGCGCACCTATCCCAACTGAGGCAGAACAAAGAGGGAGGACATCTGAGATGTCCTCCCTCTTCTTTGTTTTGATCCAATCATCAGCGAATGAAGTTGGTCATGCACTTCTCCACCGGCTGCGGCGGCGGTATCATACTGCGGCCCTGAGCTGTTACCTTCATCAGCCAGGCCATGTTCTCACCCAGCAGGCGCAGGGTCTGCACTCCTTCCGCATCTGCGGCCGCCTGTCCCGGCGTCCGGCCATAGACCAGGCTCCAGTAATTCGAGGAGGGCAAAAGCATCTCCGAATACATCAGATAGCGGTTCAACGCATCCAGAGCCTGTATCCCGCCTGCCCGCCGTACCGCGGTCACTGCCGCGCCCACCTTGTGCCGCAGCAGGCCTCCGCTGTTGCTGCATACAAAAAACGCACGGTCAAGAAATGCTTTCATCGGCCCCGTAGGTCCGGCAAAGTAAACGGAGTTTCCCAAAGTTAAAGATACCACATCAATCCCACGCGGACTTTTGCTCAACCGATACAGCCGGAGGGCTGGATAACAAGAAAAGGCGGTATGCGCCCCGTGGAGGGGTAGCGTACCGCCTTTTCTTGTGGGGGTTTCCAAAGGGGGCAACGCCCCCATTTGGCACACGACTTTGCGAAGCAAAGTGTAGTGTGTTATACGCTCTGCCGGCGTTGCCGTGAAAATGCCGTTGCCGCCGGGGAGGGCAAGGGCATTTGAAGCGGCAGGAAAACAGGGCTGTGCTTGCGTGGCGTGGAGCCGCAAGCGCAGGTCTGGACTCATCAGCAGACAGGGCGTATATGAAAGCCCCAGTTCCTCGTCCTACGCTCCAACTTGTGGACAAAGTGTCCCGAAGTTGTGGCCACACTCCCGGAAAAGTAGCAGGACAACGGGCAACCGTCAAGGCTGAAATGAACGGGTTTACACCCGGCCTTGACCTCCGCCCGCTGTCCCGCTGGATGGGTGGACAAGGCGGCCAATCCCTCAAAGTGCTTGGCCGCTCTCTTTCTGATTTTGAGGTATTCAGTTTTTCAAAATTGAATAATCAAAATAAATTTTTTCGATTGAAAAAATTTTATTTGTTATCATCTTCAATGCCATATTTTTTCTTTTGCCGAATCACATAATTACTGATTTTTTCATCATATAGTGGATACTGGTAATCCAACTGGCATGCCACTTCTGACGAAACCTCCCGGAACAATGCCATACATTGTTCAAAGGATTCCCACATATGGGGATAGGAATCCATATTATAAGTGGACATAAGTCGTTCCCACAATTCCTCTGGGACATATTGCTTCATAAATTTATAGTTTTTTCCCAAACTGAAATGAAATCCCTGTTTGATACCAATCAGCCAGGAAATCATGCGAAGCAATTCTTTTCGTACTATATCATTCATATGGTCAATAGCAAAAAGAATTTCTTTGCGGCATAAGCCCTTTACTACATATGTTGTAGTATTCCAAAATTCATTACAGCAATCGTCAAACATTCTTTGAGTAGGCTTCTGCAAGTGGTAGTCTATATCCGTTGGTATTGGCGGCTTTACGATACGGTTGTCTTTATCCAACAGTAACTTTACCAGTTTATCCCATGTAAAATACTCGTCTATCAGTTCCAGCGGCAGCAAAGTTAAATCTATCTTAACATCATCAGTAAACAGCATTAAATATGAAAATCCCTTTTCTACAGCTGGAAATAATTCCATATCTTCCGGCTTTTGCAGAATCAACCTTTCACCAAATATATCTAGCCATTTATCATCACTTGTGAAGCTGTCCATATCCGTAACAAAAAAAGTAATATCAAAATCCTGAAAATCATCAGGCGGAATATTTGTATTTGTTCTAGATCCTTCCAAAGTAACCATGCGAATGCGTTTGTCTGTTTTTGCAAAATTCAAAACAATATCATAAACTTCCTTTTCTGATCTCATTTTTATCTCCTCCAATTATTGAAATAGGTGTGAAGCCATTTTAGGGCTTTCCCGCCTTGATTACCCTTTAGCAAAGACGGGCGGGACTGTCAACGGCGGCGCATGAAATGCGCCGTTCATCTTGACCGTTGACTGGCTCGGCTGGCTTTGCTATCTTCCTGACAAATGGGAATGTCTAAGATAGTAAAGACGTCCCACATGCAACTCTTTCTTTTATTGCGGAAACCGTATCTTTAATTGTGAATGTAGTTGTGTCTATGACATTTGATTCATATACTCCCAAACCGGAAAATTGCTCCCACATTGTTTCCACTAATTCAATATTTGTTTTTCTATCTAATTTTGAGCGTTCCACAGCTCGCTTCATAGTTTCTTTTTTACTCGCTCTTAATACAATATAGTGTACCTCGTAATCTTCTTGGGCAAGAGCTTTCCATGGCTCCAAAAACCATGGCCCGACAATCCCATCTACAATTACATCATATCCGCCACGAGCATATCGCTTTGCAGCTTCTAAAAAGGCTTCAATGACAACCAGATTTTGCTCGTTGGATTCTGGCAAATGTGGTGGTATTGCGCCTTTGCTTAAGTAATGAAAAAAGTCATCGGTGTGCATATGCACTGATTTATCCATATCTGATTCCTTTGCGACAATTGACGCAGTTGTTGTTTTTCCTGTCCCCGGTGAGCCTGTAATCACAATAATTCTTCCTTGATTCATCTGTATTTTCCCTCACAATTCAAATTTATCACTTTGTTCCTGCCTGCTCAATCATCTTCTTCGCAAACTGCTGGAACATTTCAACAGTTTCTTTATCCATCGGTGTAAGCTGTCCGATCTGTCCAGCTATCATCGCCGTTACATCGTCAATGGAAAGTGGTTTTTGTTTCTGTTCCGCCAGTGCGTCCCGCATGGCTTGGAACATAGCGGCGGTCACAGCTTCTCCCGGCTGTTCCCCGTTGTCAATGTCTTTCTTAATGTCCCGCAGGATAGCCAGGAACACATTTTTGATTTTCTCAATCTCCGCTTCATGTTCCCCTATCTTTTGGGCGTTCAAAAGCTGTAAATCCTGCTTCGCTTCTGCCCGGTGTTCCGGGTGTTCTTTCATCAGGTCGGACAGGGAAGCCGTTGCCATCTCGATAAGCTGGTTTCTTGCTGTTATGCCCTTTGCCGCCGTATCCTGAAAATAAATCCGTATCAAATCTATCAGCTTAGGAAAATTCCTGTGTTCCAACAGGCGGTTGAGGATTTGCACATCAACAGCACCCGTCACAAGCCCCCTCACGGCTCCCTCGGACAAGCCTAATTCAGAAATATCGTAGCTTTTACGAACGCTCACGGTAGACAAGCCCAGTATGTAGTCTGTCGATACCTTAAATTCCTTTGCCACACCTATGAGAATATCACTGCTGACCGTTCTTGTTTCGCCGCTGACAATGCGGCTCAACTGGGAAGCGGAAACGCCTATCTTCTCCGCAAGTTCCTTTTGTGTGATGTGGTTCCCGTTGCATAAATCGGAAATCCGCTGTCCGGGCGTTCCGGGTAAAGCCATAGATACGCACCTCCTCCGCATACTTCCATTATACAGAATGATTGCAAAAATGCAATTTCCAAAGTGTAAACTTCATCAAAATGCAATTCTCGCA